>CAUPNA010000078.1:0-20487 GCA_963512475.1 uncultured Undibacterium sp. | reverse complement strand
GCCTAATTCATCTTCTAATTTCTTAATGGCGACTGACAGCGTAGGTTGCGCGACAAAACAAGCCTCAGCCGCGTGTCCAAAGTGCTTTTCGCGGGCAACTGCAACAATGTATTTTAATTCTGTAAGAGTCATGCATTCAGTGTGGCACAGACCGAGGCTGAAGTCAGTAGGCGCTTTTGCATTTTTTAGAGAAAAATCAAAAAATGAGAATAATTTTTTCAGGCTTTGATTTTTACATGCCACTTAAGAAACTATCAAATTGAGATGTGTATTTAAAATTAATAATATTTGTATGGTTTTACATGCTCTTAAAGCGCCAAGCATAAGTTTGACTGACTTTCAAATGCTCGGGATGATTCTTCAGTTCCACGGTGATATTGCCAGCATCATCACGCTTGGCTTTGGCAATGGCATGCGCATTTACCACGACGCTACGATGGATTTGCCAGAACTGTTCGGGGTCTATGCCTTTTTGCAGCTCTCTGATGGGCGTGCGTATATGGCCTTCATCTGTCGCACTGACAACGCGCGTGTAGCGGAGGTCGGATTCGAAGAAGAGAATTTCTTCGATAGGGAAAAGTTTGATGGTATTGCCCGAGCTAGCGCTAATCCAACGCAAACGTTCTGCTTGTTGTGGCTCGCGCAAACGTTTGTCAAGTTCTGCCATCACCTTTAAGAGATCTGTAGGTGTTTGATCGGCATTTAATTGCGTTTTTAAGCGGGTGATACTTTGCTCTAAACGCTCTTCGGTGATGGGTTTAAGCAGATAGTCGATAGCCCCCAATTTGAATGCCTCAATCGCGTGATTGTCGTAAGCAGTGGTGAACAGGATGCGGCATTTGCCATCGCTAGCGCGCGCAACGTCCAAGCCGGTGAGTTCTGTCATACGGATGTCCAGAAAGGCGATGTCGGGTTGCAATTTGACGATGGCATCTAGTGCATCGCCACCGTCTTCACAGTCGGCGAAGATTTGTAATTCCGGCCACAATTTAGTTAACATTCGACGTAAATCGGTACGTTGTAAATCTTCGTCATCGGCGATGATGGCTGTGGTCATTTTGCTTCCTTAATCTATTCTGGCTATCTTAGGCTTGGGATATCGGTAGCTGAATAATCGCTTCAACACCGCCTGATTCAACAGCTAGAAGACTTAAACTCGCTTGATCTTCGTACAGCTGTTTAAGTCGTTCGCGAATATTGCTTAAGCCAATTCCTGTTCCCGATGTCGCGCCAGCACTACCGCCAAATCCTACGCCGTTGTCTTTGACAGAAATAGCTAGCATCTCGCCTTCTGAGAGTTGAATTTTATAGGCGGAAATTGCGATGTGTACTGGACCTTTTTTGGGTTCTATGCCGTGCTTCACGGCATTCTCGACCAAAGAAATTAACATCAAAGGCGGTACAGTTAAATCTAACAATTCGTCGGGACTCTCCACATTGAAACTGAGGCGAGGAATGCGGACGTGAATCACGCCAAGATAGGATCGTATCGATTCCAGTTGTATGCGTAAAGTACTCTCGGTGCAAGTGCCATCGTTACGCATTTGCGGAATCGTCGAGCGTAAATAGTTCACGAGATGATCGATGATGAGCACGCCACGTTCGGGATCACTTAACATGGCTGAACGTACTCCCGATAAAGTATTAAACAGAAAGTGTGGTTCGACTTGACTGGCCAATACGGATAGGCGCATTTCGGCCTGATTGCGCTCTCTTTTGTAACGTTCAAGTTTCTCTTGCACGATGGCTTGCTCCAAGGCGTCTCTTTGTTTGACGTAGGAGCGTAGGTCTAAGGCTCCCGCCAACCAAATCATCAATAATGCCCACAAACTCAGATTTAAGATGGTGGTGCTTGTGGTACTTAGCGAAGAGCCTTGAATGCCAAGACCTGAAGTTTCTTCACGGGTAGTCGTTTCTACATTACCCAAAACGCCTTGCGCTTTTGGCGGGGAAACTTTGGGAATACTATTTTTCGCCGATTGTTGCGATGCCGCCTTTATTTCTATAATCTCTGGACCCATCTGTTTTCCAAAATGATTGCTGACCAACATGAATAAGGAGGCGCAGAAAATACCAATCGCAATCGCTAATGAAATAGCTATCGTTTCTTTTTTCATCGACCATAGTTCATGGCGTGATTTTGTTCTGACTTTGACTGCTAGCCATCGTCCTAACAAGAGCGCGGTGACGATAGCCAGCCACAAAAAGAGTACCCATAAAAGCGTGTTGGAAAAATAGAGTTCGTTGGGCACGATCAAAACTAGGAGAACTTCAAACAAGGTGAAAATACATATGGGCACGAGAAAGCCGCGAATGCGAAAGCTAAACCACGTCGGGCTAAAGATGGGGTAGTGCAGAGCCCGGTTGGACCACGTGCTCAGTTTTCCTACCATCGTGCTTGGGATGGGTTGATCTGTTTGTGAGTCGATAGTTGGCAACATCAATGGGTCTCGGTCATTTGTTTTCATTTATTTGGTAAGGATTCTATACCTACTAACCCTCTTACGCGAGGGCTAGTCAAGTGTACAGAATTTACTGCTGTAAGATCCAGCTGGACATGGCATCTAAGGCGATTGGTGATACGCTTTCCTCGATTTTTCCGTATTCACGCGGCGAACCATTAGTCGCTGTTTGGAACAGATGATTCAGTTTAGGCAGCTCTTTGATCACGACTTTTTTATTCGCTTTCATGTGAGCGCGAATCGCATCGAGATTCATTTTAGACGGAACTTGCAAATCCAATTCGCCATTCAGAACCAAGGTCGGTTGCTTGACCTTGGATAAAGTCGGTGCCGGATCGTATTTCAGAAAAGCTCTAAACCATGGCTTTTCCAAGGTACTCAATTGCGCTGCTGCAGCGCCTTTAGGGAGGACGCCATCTTTTTCCGCTTTGTCGAAGTGAGCAGTCAGACGCTCGGTGATGGTTTTATCGTCTGCACCGGAATTGATAATGGCATAAGCTGCACGGCTAAGTTCTTGTTCCTTGTCGACCTCGGCTTGGCTCTCACCATTGGCAAGCGCGATCAAGCGACTTTGTTCCAACAGTAAAGCATCAGAGCGTACTCCAGGACCGGCCATCATGACGATGAATCCTAGTTTTGGATCGTTCGCTGCCACCATAGGTGCGATCAGGCCGCCTTCGGAGTGGCCTACGATTCCTAGCTTACTAGGATTGATGTCCGAGCGTGTACGCAGGTAATTCACCGCTGCTTGCGCATCGTCGGCGAAGTCAAAAGATGTAGCGGTCTTGTAATCGCCCTTAGATGCTGCCACACCGCGTTTATCATAGCGCAGCACGGCGATCCCTTGCTTAGTAAAATGATCTGCTAAGACCAGGAAGATCTTGTGCTCGATTATGGTTTGATCTCTATCATTGGGACCAGAGCCATGCACCAAAACCACTGCGGGAAATGGGCCTTTTCCTTGCGGTATAGTGATAGTCCCAGCTAAATTGATATTCGCTTTGTTATTTGGGAAGCTGACCTCTGTGCTTGAATAGTTGCGTGGATTTTTCGCAATCGCTTCTTCCTGAGGGCGCTTCTTGACTTGTGCGGCAATGGCTTTTTCATCTAATCGTGTCAGATTCAGTTTGACGACTTCGCCTTGTGTCCAAGTGCCGAGCCATGCTTTCTGTGTCTCGTCCCACTTGGCTTCGTAGTTGCAATTGAGTTTCGCGATGCTAAAACGCATGAAGTTTTCACCAGCTTCTACTTTGTCCGCTTTGACCGAGAAATTTCCTTGATCTGGACTTTTGAGGGTGACCTCGTACTGGCCGGCCGGTGTTTTACTGAGGTAGATATTCAGACGCAGAGCGTTATCCACTAAGCCCGTCCAATTTCCGATAGGATCTTCCGCTAACGCAGGGAGACTGGCTGACAAAGCGAGTACTGCGCTGCATGTGATAAGAAATTTTTTCATTTGTTACTCCTGAATTTGCCTGCGTCTCGCAGGCTAGGCTTAATTGCGAAATCGAATCTCAACATGGAGTCTCGAAACGACTACTTTTTTTCTATTTACAATCTCATTGCACGACAAATTTGGCTTTGACTTGTATGGGATTGAAGTATAAAGATCCCACTCGATTTGTCTTTCGGTATGCGGTAGACGAAAGTGTTTTCGGCATGAAATGGGAGAAATTCGACATGAATTCCTTTCTTGATTAGTTACAGATTTCAGATTTGCTTTATTCCGTCGTTCCCGCGTAGGCGAGAACCTAGCGTCGCAATCACGCTCAAGGGCAAAGTCACTAGATTCCCGCCTACGCGGGAATGACAAATTATGAAATCTAAGCTTTTCGTTTTTTATGTATGAAAAAAGCGGTTCTACACCAGTCGATTGGCATTTCATTGCATAAATTAATGTTTTTATAACGGATGCACGTATATTGGCACCTGTGACAAAAGTTGTGAAACGTGGGGTGAGTGCAGAACGGTCTTCGTGTTTGCATTTCCCTGCTTGTAAGCAACCTAGATGAGGTCATTTGCCATCCGCCTGAGATGGCTTTTTTCTATTGTTAAAATCATTTAACTATTTCAAGAATGGGGGAAGTTCCATCATGCTGTCGATCAAAAATCTCAACAAAGTTTATGCCAACGGCGTCCACGCTATTAATAACGTCAATCTCGAAATCCCCAACGGCTTGTTTGGTCTGCTTGGGCCAAATGGTGCGGGTAAGTCTTCTTTGATGCGCACCATTGCGACCTTGCAAGAACCTGATACTGGAAGCATTGATTTCAATGGTCTCAATGTATTGCAAGACAAAGAAGGATTGCGTCGCCAACTTGGCTACTTGCCGCAGGATTTCGGTGTCTACCCAAAGGTTTCATCAGAAGATTTATTGAACCATTTCGCCGTATTGAAAGGCATTACCAATAAAGCCGATCGCAAGCAATCGGTCGAAGCGCTGTTACGTCAGACAAATTTGTGGGAAGCGCGTAAGCGTGGGCTGGGAACCTACTCGGGTGGTATGCGCCAGCGCTTTGGTATTGCGCAAGCCTTATTGGGCTCGCCAAAGTTGGTGATTGTCGATGAACCGACCGCAGGCTTAGATCCTGATGAGCGCAATCGCTTTTTGAATTTGTTGTCCGAAATTGGTGAGCAAGTGGTGGTGATTCTGTCGACCCACATTGTTGAAGATGTGACCGACTTGTGTCCGCGCATGGCGATGATCGCAAAAGGTCAGGTCTTGGTGCAAGGTGAGCCGCAGGCAGCGATTGAATTATTGCAAAACAAAGTCTGGCGTTGCAGCGTCAGCAAGGAGGCGCTGCCGAGTTATCAAGAAAAATTCACCGTACTGACGACTCGCTTGGTTGCGGGTAAACCGCAAATCAATGTGTACTCAGAGACTCAGCCCGACGATGGATTCCGTCAAGTGGAAGCCAATTTAGAAGACGTGTATTTCCTGCAATTGCGCAAATCACAAAACAGCGCTCCTGCATTGTCGATATAAGGAGTTTGCCATGTGGCTAGAATTCTTCAAATTTGATTTGCGCTTTCAACTCAGACAGCCGCTGCTGTGGGTGATTGCTTTGATTTTTGGTGCACTCGCATTCGGCGCGGCCAGCAGTGATGCGATTACAGTCGGTGGTGCGGTGGGTAATGTGAATCGCAATGCCCCCACTGTGATTGCGCAGTTTCTTTGCGAGTTCAGCGTGCTGTCGATGTTCGTTGTTACCATCTTTATTGCCGGTGCCATTCTGCGCGATGCTGAAATTGGTATCTCGGATATGTTGTTCGCAACCCCGATGCGCAAGCATGACTATCTGATCGGCCGTTTCTTGGCGGGCTTGGTCGCTTGTTTGATGATTTTTTTGTTTGTGATCTTAGGGCTTTTAGTTGGACCTTATATGCCTTGGGTCGATACCGCGCGGGTTGGCACGTTTATGATTCAGCCTTTTGTTTGTGGGCTGCTTGTTTTTGTCATCCCTAATCTCTTATTTATCGGCGCATTATTGATGCTGCTGGCGGCGACAACCCGTTCTATGATGATGGTGTATGTTGGTGTGATTGGTTTCTTTGTGTTGTGGGTAGTCGCTGGCGCCTTCACCCGCGATATTAATAATGAATGGGTAGCCGCATTACTTGATCCCTTTGGCTTGCGTGCTTTTGGCCGTATGACACGCTATTTCTCTACCGCAGAATCGAATACTATCTTGCCAGCACTAAATGGCTTTCTAATAATGAATCGCCTGCTTTGGTCGGTGATAGGCATTGCATTGTTTACGCTGACCTTGGTACTGTTTAAACCGCAACGCGCGGGTACAGGCCGTCGTTGGTTTGGTAAAGCCAAACTTGAAAATGCGAGTCAGGCAGCCACACCGCAATTGGCCAAAGTGAGCCTGCCAAAAGTGATGCAGAACAGTGGCAATGCAACCGCATGGATACAATTTTGGAATGTTTTAAAATTTGATACGAAAGCGGTGTTCAAGAGCGTACCTTTTCTAGTCATGCTGTTGTTTGGCCTGGTGAATTTTATTGGTAGTGCTAGTCTATCTGAGGTGATGTTTGGTACCACAGTGTATCCGGTCACGACGAATATGCTAACCATCTTGGCGGGCAGCTTCAATTTTATGCTGATCATCATCGTCACTTTTTATGCGGGTGAACTGATTTTCAAAGAACGCCAGGTCAAAATCGCTGATGTGGTTGACGCCATGCCCGTACCGAATTGGGTACCTTTGATGGCGAAATCTGCAGCCTTAACTGCCGTGATTTTGAGCTTCCTGAGTGCAGGTGCCATCACTGGCATAGTCATGCAACTGATCAAGGGCGGCGCTCCTATAGAACTGTCTTTGTATGTGAAAGGTGTATTACTCGGCGCCAGTGGTTTCATTTTGTTGGGCTTACTCGCCTTAGTTCTTCAGGTGCTGACGAATAATAAATTCATTGGCTACCTGATGATGATGTTGGTTCTGATTTCAAAAATTGTTTTTGGTACTTTGGACCTCGATCACAATTTATATAATTTTGCGGGTAGTTCGGCAACCCCTTACTCTGATATGAATGGCTACGGTCATTTCTTAATCGGTTGGTCTTGGTTCACTCTGTATTGGAGCTTGTTCACCGTTGCTTTGCTGATTGTGGCTCAGGCATTTTGGGTGCGTGGTTTGTCACAGGAGTGGAAGGTGCGCGCACGCCTGGCGATGGCGAAACTTAATAGCAAAGCTGGGCTTGCATTGGCGCTGAGTTTGACCGCCTTTGTCTTCACGGGTGGCTGGATTTTCTACAACACCAATGTGTTGAATCAGTATCAAACTAAGACAGCCGAGTTGGATGAAAAAGCCGAGTACGAGAAAAAGTACAAGCAATATAAGAACTTGCCACATCCGCGTTTGACGGATGTCAAAGCCAGTGTTGATATCTATCCTGAGCAACGTAAGGTCATTATCAATGGGCATTATGTATTGCAGAATAAGTCTGCCTTGCCACAAGATACTTTGCGCATTCAGATCAACACACTCGTAAAAACCGAGTGGAAAAACCTACCTGCACATGAACTTGTGTTGGATGATAAAAAACAGGGCTTTAGTATTGTTAAACTCAAACAGGCGCTTGCTGCTGGTGATAGCTTGGCTTTGGATTTTGTCACCACAGTTGAGAATCCAGGTTTTACCAATAGCGGTGCAGCTAACACTGTAAATATGAACGGAACTTTCTTCAATAATCGCGAATTTTTCCCACTGTTTGGTTATGCCTCTGACGCTGAAATGCGTGATCGCAATGAGCGCAGAAAACGTGGCTTGGGTGAACCTAAACGCATGCCAAAACTGGAAGATGAATCCGCGCGCGCCTATCACGCCTTGCATAGTGAATCGGATTGGATTAATTTCGATACCACGATTTCTACCAGTGCTGATCAGATCGCGATGGCCCCCGGCTATTTGCAAAAATCTTGGGAAGAAAATGGTCGTCGCTACTTCCATTACAAAATGGATAGACCGATGATGCCATACTTTGCTTTTCTATCGGCGCGTTGGGAAGTTAAAAAGGGGGACTGGAAAGGTTTGCCAATTGAAATTTATTATGACAAAAAGCACGCCTACAATGTTGATCGCATGATAGAAAGTACCAAGAAATCCTTGGATTATTTCACAAGCAATTTCACGCCCTATCAGCACCAGCAAGTGAGGATTTTGGAGTTTCCTCGCTATGCCAGTTTTGCCCAATCGTTTGCGAACACCATACCGTACTCAGAAGCGATCGGTTTCATCGCTGATTTACGCGATAAAGACGACATTGATTATGTGTTCTATGTGACAGCACATGAAATGGCTCATCAATGGTGGGGACATCAGGTGATCGGTGCAAATATGCAAGGTTCGACTGTATTGACGGAATCCTTATCGCAATACTTCGCTTTGATGGTGATGGAAAAAGAATATGGTCGCGAGAAGATGCGACGTTTCTTGAAATATGAATTAGATGGCTATTTACGTGGTCGTGGTGGGGAGCTGATCGAAGAGCAGCCATTAGCACGGGTTGAAGGTCAACAATATATTCACTATCAAAAAGGCAGTTTGATCTTCTATCGTTTGCGCGATGAGATTGGTGAAGACGCACTGAATCGTGCCTTAAAACGCTTTTTGCAAGACAAAGCCTATCAACAAGCGCCGTACCCCACGACAAAAGAATTGTTGAGCTACATTCGCGAAGCCGCACCGCAGGATAAACACGCTTTGATTGCAGATATGTTTGAAAAAATCGTGTTTTACGATAATCGCGTGGCTGAAGCTAAAGCTGTGAAGCGAACTGACGGACAGTGGGACGTAACGATGAAATTGCATCTGGCAAAAATCGAAGTCGATGGCAAGGGCAAAGAAACACCGCGTACCTATGACGAAGCTGTCGAGATTGCCATTTTCTCTCGCGCTCCGGGTGCTGAAGAAAAAGATGAAAAAGCTCTGTTCATCGAAAAGCGTGTGTTGCAAGGTAATGCACCGAGCGTCACGATCACGGTGAAAGACAAACCATTTGAAGTCGGTGTCGATCCATACAATAAGATGATTGATCGCGTGTCGAAAGATAATCGTAAAGAAGTGAGTGTGGAGTAAGTCGAAAGAGCTTGAAATAGAAACCGCTAAGCCCACAAGCTTAGCGGTTCTTTTGTCTAGGGATAGGTAATCCCAGGCGCACTATTTGGCGCAGTTGTGGTGCAATTGCGTTGATACCTCGTTCGCGTTGGAACTACCGAGAAAAGTGCATCCATCATCATTAGCATTGTTAATAAAAAGACTGGCCAACACACTTAAACAGCCAATACAGCTAATTGAACCCGAAAACAACTGCCCCCCCCTTCACGAGGCAAGCACACAATCTTTGCTGCATGCCGTTCTGCAATTTGTTTCACCAGGCTTAATCCTAAGCCGACGCCGCCATTAGTTTCGCTACTGCCGGGAAGGCGATAGAAGGGTTCGAATACGCGATCACATTGATCCGCTGGAATGCCTCTGCCACGGTCACATACGTCGACTGTCAGGCGTTCTTCCTCCATCTTTAGAAACACATCGGTGGCATTCCCATCGCCATAGCGCTCGGCGTTTTCTAATAGATTTCTGAAAAGTCTCCGTAGGTACTTAGCTTCTGCTCTAAGCGTCGCTGCGACTTGTATTTGTTCAGATGTTAAGCTGATATGCAGTTCAGCATTCATACGCGCACATTCTTCAGCGAGTAAGCCGCTGAGGTCTATAGTTTCCCATTCTGGCTGGCTGTCTTTGCTGGCCTCTAAGCGACTGCTCAGTAATATTTCATCGACGAGTTGATCCAGTTCATGAATGTTTTGCTTGAGTTCTTTACGTAAATGTTCCGGCGCATTTTCCGTCACTAATTCGACCGCCATACTGATGCGTGCGAGTGGCGAACGTAATTCGTGCGAGGCATTGGCAAGTAGCGATTTCTGCGCAGTCATCAAGGCTTCGATGCGAGCACTGGCTTGATTAAAACTATGTGCCAGGCGAGCCACTTCATCATTTCCTTCTACCTCGACACGTGTGCCTAGCTTTCCCTCACCCAATGCTTCGACGCTGGTTTGCAGATGTTCAAGTCGCTTGGTCAAACGTCGCACCAAGGGATAAGAACCAAGTGCAATGGCTAGAACCACTAAGATAGCAACGATGATTTGCATTAATGAGGGAGTATAAATTCGACGACTCATATCGACAATGATCCATCGTTGATCCTTGAGTTGAATAGCCACTTTATCCGGTAGGATTGAATACCAACCTAAACGGATATTCGAAGGCAAATGTGTCAAAGCTTGTTGCTTGGTTGAACTACTGAGCGTGCCGTCGAGTTTGAAGACTGTAATATCCATATCTAACCAAAATCCCCACTGCTTAATCGCTTCAATTTCGGCTGCTTTACCACTGCTTTCTGGTGGAATGACACTAGACGCAACATAAGAAAAATTCTCCATATTACGTTTAAAACTGTCCGACCCATTCATCGCCACTTGCATCAGAACAAAAAGAATAACGGCGGCAACAGCAAGGCTAGCGAGAACTGCCAGATACACACGCAAATAAAACTTAAGTGACCAAGCCTTACGCCATTTTTGCATCCGCGAGCGAAGAAAATTAGACATCTTGTGCCTTAGAAAAAACGTAACCAGCACCGCGCACGGTGATGATGCGTTTGGGTTGTCTAGGATCTATTTCTATGGCGGCACGCAATCTACCTATGTGCACATCGATAGAACGATCGAAAGCGTTCAAAGCTTCGCCCTTGACGGCATCAAGTAAGAAATCCCGGGATAAAACACGCCCCGCATTTTGTGCCATCACGACTAGGAGATCAAACTGATAGCCAGTTATCGAGCATTCTTCCCCGCTGACTTTGAGTGAGCGGGCATCGAGGTCGATGTTGACATTACCAAAATTTAATTGCACGGTCGATGAAGTGGATGCAGACTTACTTTGTTGCGGCAATTGTTTAGAGATGATTTCCTGGCGGCGTAGTGTAGAACGCAGCCGCGCTAATAATTCACGTGGTTCGAATGGCTTGGCAAGATAATCATCGGCACCGATTTCCAATCCCACCACGCGATCCATAGGATCACCTTTGGCAGTCAGCATAATGATAGGAATGATGGCATTGACATCTTGTTGTGCACGGATCTGTTTGCAGACATCGAGGCCAAATGCATCGGGTAACATCAGGTCGAGCAGCAACACCGAAAAACGCTCTTGCTCAGCCTGTTGGTTGAGAAGTGTGATTCCTTCGTGCGCAGTTCCAGTATGTACGACCTGATAGCCGTTTTGTTGAAGATAGGTACTGACCATATTGGCCAGGCGCTTGTCATCTTCTATCATTAATATGCGTGGCAACATAGGTTCTTTTAAAATTAGGAAATACTCTAGCGTAGCTTAACTGAGCATAGCGCTTACGCCAAGCGTGGACAATCTGGTTTAACTCACAAAGCTTCTCGCTAAGCTAAATTTCAAGCTTATACATCAATACCAGAAATATAGGTAACTTTACAAATTTTCCTACAGTGTGAAAGGGAAAAGAGAAACAATGAAACAGTAATTTCTGTCATTCCTGCGAAGGCAGGAATCCAGCGACGTTTGTAGAGTAACGAAAGACGCTAGACTCCTGCCTTCGCAGGAGTGACGGTGAATGATTTTCCTATTTGCTGGTCTTGTGTTGACATCTATAACTTACGAAGGCAGTGATCCAGTGACTTAAGATGTCTACGCCGCTAGATTCCTACCTTCGCAGGAATGACGATCGCAGACATAGTCTTAAAGTGAGTTTGACCAACATCAACTTTGCACTTGCAAGGTCTTAATCACCTTGGCATCTACCCGCTCTCCAGCACCATTGCTCTTATTTTTACTTTCGCGGCGCGTAATAAGTAAGCGATCCCCAACAACTTGATAGACATTATGTTCTTCACTTGCTTGATGAAAGCTAACGACAATGAAAGCGCGACCGCTGCCCTGTTCCACCAACTTACTTGCCAAGGGTGTGCCATCGGCATTGATCCATATCTCTAAACGGCTCTCAAAGTTTTTGATGTATTTTTTTGCGCTCGCTGGCAAACGTTCCATGCCAAATTCAAACGTGAGCAGTCTTGCAGGTTTTCCATTGTAAGAGTCGTTTTTTTCACCTTTAAAACTCGCTTCCTCAATTTGTCTTTGTAATACATTGACGGCGGACAGCATCATTTGCGACTCTTCGGTGTTGATGTCAAAACTAGCCTGCCTTGTCGGCGATTTGCTTTCTTTATCCTTGATGCGTGCACGTGCTTCCTGTTCTAGCCTATTCAGCACTTCCTTGGGAAGAGAAATCTGCATGCCACGCGAGCCATCTTCGAGATTGACGTTAATCAGCCCACTTGTTTCGATCGCCTCTTTGTCCTCACCTTGTTTGCGCGAGCTCTTCACTTCCATGATGGCTTTTACATTGCTTTGTGCTTGCAAGCGATTCAGCGCGCTTTTGAGATCGGTAATTCCGTCAGCCTGTGCCGCACTACACACGCACAGTAAACCAATTAAGCCAATTGCTTTCGATGTGATATCGCTCTTAGTCCAATTTTTCATATTATTTGCTTCCATTCTTATTTCGTATTTTGTTTTTTCAAAAATGGCTCAAACACCGCCATCACATTAGCTAATAATTGCGGCTGCCCTTTGTCGTTGGGATGAATTTTGTCTGCTTGCATCATGCTAGGGTCAAGCGCAACTTTGTCGAGTAGAAAGGGCACCAAGGGTATCGCATTGCTGCTAGCAAGCTTAGGATAAACCGCCGCAAACTCATCGCCATAGCGAGCACCATAACTACTGGGAATCCGCATGCCGACCAATAAGACCTTGGCGCCAGAAGCAAGACTTTGGGCTATCATTGATTGTAAATTGGCAGCTAAAGTCTTCGTCGAAAATCCACGCAAACCATCGTTCCCACCTAATTCGATAATGACAAAGCGCGGTTGATGGGCTTTCAATAAACTCGCCAGACGATTTTTCCCACCACCACTGGTTTCACCGCTGATACTGGCATTCACCACCTGTAAGTGATATTTGTCTTGCATGATTTTGCCAAATAGGTGTACCCAAGCCAGTTCGGGTGTTACTCCCAAACCGGCACTGATGCTGTCGCCGAGCACCAAGATTTTTCCATTTGCGTTAGAAGCAGCACTTTGAGCGGAAACTTCCGAGTGCAGTAAGGACACGATCAACAAGCACACTGTAAGAATCACATTTCTAAAAAATAAGTCAGCGGTTTTCATGATGCATACGCTCCGCGTAATACGGTCGATGGTGGTGTAGTAATCACATGCCTACAAGCGAAACATCCGAGTGCTGCTAATAATATGGCACTCACTACTGGTGACAAGAACCAATACACATAATGAGGTTGGACAGGGGCATTCAGTACCCATGTTTGTAAGGCCATCAGTATTAGTTCGCTGGCGATGATAGCGACGCTACCAGCCAAAGCGCCAATCACGGCGAACTCTACTAAGACACTACCTAAGATGAGTGATTTCGAACTACCAAAGGCGCGTAACAAACCGTTCTCCTGCTTGCGACTATCGATGCTGCTAGACACCGCCGACAACATGACCAATCCACCTGCTGCCACACTTAATAACAAAACCAACATGACCGCATCGGTCACTTGTTTGATGATGCTCTTCATCTGCGCAATCATGCGATCAAACTCTAACAAGGCAACGTTAGGATGTTTGGCCAACAATCGAATAACAAAGGATTTTTGATCGGGTGGCAGGTAAAAACCTGTCGAATAACTAGGAACAAAATCTTTCATCGCTTGCGGTTCGAACAAGAAGGAATACGAATTTCGGGTAGCGGCGGGCGTGATCTTCCTAAAGCTCGCCACCTCTGCTTCGAATTCTAGGCCGGCGGCTGAAAAATGCAGACGATCACCGATTTTCAGACCAATGTTCTTGGCACTTTCGGCTGCCACAGAAACACCTGGCAAGTCAGCCGCACTGCGCTGCCATTTGTCCCACCACAGGCCTTGCGTGATGCTATCGCCTTCTATCATTTGATTTGTCCACGACACCTCATTTTCTATTTCTAAGGTGCGGGATTTTTTACGAAAGGTCGCGTCAGGCGCCTTGCCATTAATTTGCGCTATGCGTGCTCTCAGTGAGGGATAAATTGGCTGATAACGCAGCTTCTTTTCGTCTAGCATGGCCTGAATATCCACCACGTCGTCAGGACCAATATTGATAAGGAAATGATTGTCGGCGTTGGCTGGAATCGATGCACTCCATTCATCCATAATCGAAGAGCGAATGATGGTGAGAATTAACAAGGACATGATCGCCACACCAAACACAATAATCTGCATCATGTTCTGCGCCTTGCGACGATAAATATTCGCAAATGCCAGACGCCAGTAACCCTGCATACGTGCCGCCAACAAGCGACTAAGGGCGAGCAAGAGCCAAGCGATCAACATCGATACCAAGATCATAGAAAGCAAGCCACCACTGATAATTGAGGTCAACAAAAGATCTTGGCTAAATACCGCAATCAAAGCCACGATGGCAGTCAAAGCCAATAGTGCTTGTATCCAAACTTGAGTCGCTTTGACTGTTAACTCACGACGTAAAATCTTTAAGGGTGATACGGCAGGCAAAAACCAAAGCGCAGGTAAGGCAAAAAACACGATGCACAAGATGCCACTCAAAAAACTGAGTGCGTAGGGTTCCAATGTTGGAGCGCTTAATTTGAAGTGATAAACTTCCTGCAAACTCTGCGCGACGATTTCTTGTATCAACTGACCAAATCCTAAGCCAACGACTGAGGCAATTGCCGACAATAAGAAAAGTTGCAAGAAGTAGAGTTGGCGTATGCGTGATGCACTAACACCCAAACTTTTCATCATGGCCACTTGGTTAGTGTGACGCTCGGAAAACTGACGCGCTGCAATCGCAATCGCCACGCCTGCCAACAATACCGCGATGATGGTCGATAGTAGAAGGAACTGCTTACCATTCTTCGATACACGACTCATTCTTTCCATCGTCTGGGCTGGATCGATGATTTCTTGTCCAGGTGTGAGCTGGGTTTTTAGTTGGGCGATGTAAGTGTTCAAGACCTTAATGTCGTCACTAGCAATCAGAAAACGGTAGGTGACACGCCCGCCGGGTTGTAGCACTTTAGTTGACGCCAAGTCGGCTTCGTTCATCAATAGACGAGGATTGAAACTGAACTGCTCAGGTTCGAGGATTAAGACTTTGCTGACGCGCATTTGGCGTTCTCCGACTTGAACCTTGTCACCTAGTTGGAGGTGTAGGCTGGCGAAGAGACGTGAATCAAGCCACACGTCGCCACTTGCTGGGATACCGTTTGCCAAGATAATGTCTTTGCCATTTGAGGCAAACGGCGTATCGCTAATTTCAACTTCGCCACGCAGTGGAAATCCTTCACCGACAGCTTTAACCGACGCCAGGATCATTTCATCACCCGCGTACAACATCGATTCAAAGGTCGTCACATTACTGTGTTTGACCTGTGCTGCGTTTGCCTGATTCGCCCAAATTTTTGGAATCGCGGTGGGAGATTCTATGGTTGAGTCCGCGCCCAGAATCGCGTTGCTTTGCAAGCGTAGACTGGTGTCCAAGCGATTGGTGAAAATGGAAATGCCGCTGAGTACGGCAACTGCCAATACCAAAGAAAGGCTGAGCAGTTTCAACTCGCCACTGCGCCAATTACGCAGCAATAACTTGAAGGCCAACATGACTCTCTCCTTTTGATGTTGAAGCGTAAGCGATTTTTCCTGCGTCTAAGTAAAAACGTCTTTGGCACAAATTGGCCAAACGTTCTTCATGGGTGACGAATACCAAGGTCGTTCCCTGGTCACGATTTAGCTCGAACAAAAGATCGATGATTTTTTGTCCGGTATGGCTGTCGAGATTACCTGTCGGTTCGTCAGCAAATAAGACCAAAGGCTGGCTGGCGAAGGCTCGGGCTATGGCAACACGTTGTTGCTCCCCACCTGAGAGTTGCTGGGGATAGTGTTTTACTCGTTCTGCTAGCCCGACACGACACAAGAAATTCATCGCCAATTGTTTCGCGAATTTGTTACCGCGCAGCTCTAAAGGCAGCATCACGTTTTCTAATGCACTCAAACCAGGAAGTAATTGAAAAGATTGAAAAATGAAGCCCACATTGTCGGCGCGCACTTGAGCACGACCTTCTTCATCCATTTCGCTAATACATTGATTGGCGAGGTAGACATCTCCAGTACTTGGGGTATCCAAGCCAGCTAATATGCCTAGCAAGGTAGACTTTCCTGAGCCAGAAGCGCCGGTGATGGCGACCGATTCACCCGCCATAATGTCGAGTGATATAGGATGCAGAATATGCAAATCACCCTCAGTCGTTGTTACCGATTTAGTGACTTGTTTCACTTGTATCATTGTATTCATGGACATGATGTCTCCATCGAAAAGATGCCGTCTAGTAGCAAAAAAACGTAATGCGATTTGTTTTTGCATTACCAATGGCGTCACTTTATCGAGATGAAGTTAATCATTCATGTTGCTTGTGTAAAGTTTTGTAAAGCAGCGAAATGAGTCGATATTGTCGTAGGGAGGTTTCAAAAAACATCATCAGCTCTGGCGAGCTTTATCTTTATAATGTCACCATCACGCAAAAGATGCGTACTCGTTAAGGAAATAATCATGACAACTACTCCCATCATCATCGCCGGTGGCGGTGTTTCTGGTCTGTATTGCGCCTTGCAATTGGCCGATGCCGGGCATCAGGTTTTGATTTTAGAAGGTTCGGCAGACCGTTGGGGTGGTCGCATCGAAACGGAGGAGATGGATGGCTTCATTGCAGAATATGGTCCCATGCGTTTTGAACCGACCTTGCAACCTCGTTTCGCCCAGTTGTGCGCCAGTCTGGGTGTTGATTTAGTGGATTTTTCCGGACCCAGTGCAGAAGAAATGGTGATGCCTGATCAAGATTTGTCGCCAGAAGAACAAGGGCTAAATTCGCTGCAACTTTTGAAACGAGGCATCATGCTGGTGATGGGACGTGACCCCAATGATCAAGCTTGGATAGATAGTTTGACGGAACAAGACTTCAATCAAATGCGCAAGCACGCCCAATTACGTGGTCAGCCTTTATGGAATATGGGTTTTTGGAATGCCTTGTCGAGTCAGGGTGTATTGAGCCATAGAGCCTTAGTGAAGCTACGCGATACCGGTACCTTTTATCACATGATTCCAGAAAATCTGAATGCGATTGAATGGATTATCTGGTGGTTACGTGCATTAAAAACAGTGGGTCAACAACTTGCGAGTATTGCTGGTGGTTCAGCCCGACTTACAGAACGTTTATTGGAGCGCTTGCGTAGTCATCCTAATGTCACTTCGGCGGGGGCGCACCGTTTGCTGGCCTTCCGTCCAGTGGGCTTAGGTCAGAAACGCATTGAGGTCGATGTCGCTACTGAAAACGGCACCATACAATTACAAACTGATAGATTGATTTTGGCTTTGCCGCGACTACCTTTGTTGAAGCTGGCAAACTCTTTACCAATGCATATCAGCGAACAACTCGATAGCGTTAACGGTTTTCCGATGTTGAAAGTCTTCTTCGTCACCGATAAACCGTGGTGGGATTACGATCAGCGTCCACAGCAATATGCGAATTGCATGCCGACCCGCGAGATTCATTATTTTCGCCGCTCCCCAGATGCAGATCACGACGGCCACGGCATGATCTTGTTATATATGGATAGACCAACGACCGAATTTTGGAAACATTATTTGACCGAGCCGTACAAACATGATCGTGCAGAGATTGACCAAAATGTGAATATCGTCGATGCCTTTTCTTTGTTCATTGCCCGTGACGTGCATAGAGTCGTGAACACCCCTGATAACCCAGCGGCAGGTCTGCATTTGACCGCCCAATCGAAGGATTTGTTCAGCCATCAATCGGTGGATGAATCAACCGCTTACATTAAAAATTCGATTTTGACCTACGGCATACGCGACTGGGCACGCGCACCTTATGGCGCTGCCAATCACGGCTGGCAACCAGGCGTGCGTTCATGGCGCGTGATGGAGGCATTTAAGGCTTTTGATTTTGGTTCGGGTGCCAAAAATGTGCATATTGTTGGCGAGGCGTATTCGGATTATCAAGGCTTTATTGAAGGGGCTTTGAATAGTTGTGAATTGGCTTTGGCGGGGATTGCGCCAGTTGTTGTCCTTGATTTGGATTCTGATGAGCAAAGTTGATTTACTAAGGTCCTGATTAAATTTTTAGTTTGAGGCTTGGAGATTGACTCTTTATTCCTAAGCCAAGAGATCTAGGATTGAAAAATCAAAAAACCCTCAACGCCGAGACGCGGAGGCGCAGAGGAGCGCAGAGGAAATTTTGATGCGCTTCTTGCTTCCTCTCTTTTCGTTTTTCTTCAGCGTCTCTGCGCCTCTGCGTTGAGGGGTTTTATGTGGTCAACAGACTAGTCAGCCTGATTCATTGCCGCCATAATTTCATGATGCCCTTGCGCCATGCCGTTTTCAGGAACGATTTGGCCTTCACTGTTTTTGACATCTTGCAGATGCGCCATCAGCTGTTCATCAATGTCATCACCGCGTCCTAAATAAACGCCCTTGGTTAAACTAATATGCGCCGCTTCAAAACTACCACCACCCGCGCATAAAATCGTGCGATTCGGTGCGTCTTGTGCCGCTAGCACCAACATGGCTGGTACCACATCGCTGGCTTGTATTGCATTGAGCATGGCTTCTGGATACAGGCCATTGGTCATGCGGGTTGCCGCAGTTGGTGCTAGTGCGTTGACACGGATATCGTGTTTCGCGCCTTCAATTGATAGGGTTTGCATCAGACCGACTAAGGCCATTTTGGCTGCACCATAATTGGATTGGCCGAAATTGCCGTACAAACCGGAAGACGAGGTCGTCATCATGATGCGGCCATAATTTTGCGCCGTCATCACAGGCCATATCGCCTTACAACAATTCACGCTGCCCATCAGGTGGACGTCGATGACTAATTTGAAATCATCGAGTTCCATTTTGCCGAAAGATTTGTCACGCAAAATGCCGGCGTTGTTGATCAGGATATCGATGCGACCCCATTTATCTATGGTCGCTTGCACCATCGCCTGTACCGCATCGAAGTCAGTCACCGACGCGCTGTTCGCGATTGCTTCACCGCCAGCCGCAATGATTTCATCCACGACAGCTTGTGCGGCAGTGGCGGAGCCGCCTGATCCATCGCGAGCACCGCCAAGATCATTGACGACGACTTTGGCACCGCGCTTAGCCAGCGCCAATGCGTGTTCACGACCAAGACCACCACCAGCACCTGTGACGATAGCAACGCGACCTGAAAAATCTAAGCTCATGCGGACTCCTGTTTGACTAAATTAAAAATAAGGTGGAAACTAAAAATTAGAATTCTGTTTTTTGCACTTCTTTACTCCACAAGTGGCGAATCGCCGATGCTGGTTTGGGGATGTGCGGTGTGGAGCAATCAAGAAATGATCCCACCGTCATCACGCTTCCTAAAGGCGCAAGCTATAAGATAACTGAAAAGATACCAAGAGAGTTTAGAAATTTTCCGAGAAATTCATCTAGCTGATATGGATCAATCACTAAACACGCAAAAATTCTTCGCGCTGCCCCATCCAACGCTGTAAATGTGCTTCGACCGTTGTCACATCATGCGCCAATAATTTCACAGCCAAATTGCGGGCTTTCTCCACTAAATACTGGTCTTTCTCCAGATTGGCAAAACGCAGTAAGGCTTCGCCCGATTGGCGTGCTCCTAGAAATTCGCCAGGGCCGCGTAGCTCCAAATCTTTACGCGCAATTTCAAATCCATCGGTGCTCTCGCGCATGGTCAATAATCGTTGTTTAGCGGTTTGTCCAAGCGGACCTTGATACAGCAGGAGGCAAACACTAGCAGCGGCACCGCGTCCGACCCGACCGCGCAATTGATGTAGTTGTGACAGACCAAAGCGTTCCGCATGTTCGATCACCATCAAACTCGCATTGGGTACATCGACGCCGACCTCAATCACGGTCGTCGCCACCAAGACTTGTACGTCATTGTGAGTGAAGGCATCCATCACGATTTGCTTTTCGGTGGGTTTTAGTCTGCCATGGACTAGGCCTATGCGACAGTCGGGCAATGCGGCACTGAGCATCGCGTGCGTGTCAGTGGCGGTTTGCAATTGGAGTGCTTCGGATTCTTCGATTAGTGGGCAGACCCAATATACTTGTTTGCCTTCTTGCGCGGCGGCGTGTACGCGCTCTATGACTTCGTCACGGCGATTTTGATCGACCACGCGCGTCACAATCGGTGTGCGTCCTGGTGGCAATTCATCAATCACCGAGACTTCGAGATCGGCGTAGTAGGTCATCGCCAGCGTGCGTGGAATCGGCGTTGCTGACATCATGAGTTGATGTGGCGTTTTGCCGGCTTCGGCTTTGTTGCGTAGCGTGAGTCTTTGCGCCACACCGAAGCGATGCTG
>CAUPNA010000077.1:0-20505 GCA_963512475.1 uncultured Undibacterium sp. | reverse complement strand
GCTTTAGCTTCGCCGCCGAATTTCTTAGACAATACTGTCGCAATCGCTGCTGTCAATGTCGTTTTACCGTGATCCACGTGACCAATTGTGCCGACGTTAACGTGCGGCTTGGTGCGTTCGAACTTACCTTTTGCCATTTTAGACTCCTAACGATTGTGATATATCTTCTTAAGTTACCAAGCACACGCCTGACTTTAACAACGCGAAGACGATGATTTAAAACTACTCTGGTGCCCTTGACGTGGATTGAACACGTGGCCTCTCCCTTACCAAGGGAGTGCTCTACCACTGAGCTACAAGGGCAGCTCTTTGCACAACACACATGCAGAGACAAACTTTAAACTTGGAGCGGGTGAAGGGAATCGAACCCTCGTCTTAAGCTTGGAAGGCTTCGGCTCTACCATTGAGCTACACCCGCATACGAAACTGATTCGAAACAACTTCAGCCACAAAATTCTGCCTGGTGGAGGGGGCTGGATTCGAACCAGCGTACTCAGAGAGAACAGATTTACAGTCTGTCGCCTTTAACCACTCGGCAACCCCTCCCAGGGAACCACGAATTATGGAGATGTTTGTTTTAGCTGTCAATAGCTTTTTAAGACTGCCTGCATTTTTTTCGATTTTTTGAAAATGTGCGGGAATTCTACACCGATACCCAGTGGTGGGAATTAATTGCGGGCATGTGCGAGTTGATAAGAAACCAATCCTTCGAACTTATTCATTTCCTCAGATAATGCACTAATCGAGTTGGCCGATTTACGGTTTAATGCGACGGCAACAAAGCGCCATTCTGTTCTTCCCTCTTTCAATGAGATGATAATCGTCCCACCAGCCACTTCATAACCGCGCTCTATCGCTAATTTGCATATCGCCGCTTCATTAGCGATAAAGCCTTCTCTAAATTGCATGACAACCGAGATTGCTTGTCGCGCAGGCAACAAGGTTTCCAACTTAAACACCCATATCATGCAAGCAGCAGAAAGAAAAGCTAGCAGGATCGCCGCCGCGTAAAATCCCACGCCAACCAAGATGCCAATGGCAGATGAGGCCCATAAAGACGCTGCGGTGGTTAATCCACTAATACTAAAGCCCTCCTTCATGATCACACCAGCCCCAAGAAATCCTATACCGGTAACTATTCCTTGTATGGTACGGGAAGGATCTAGCGCCACTGGTGCCAGTGAGCGAGCACCAAACCAAAAATCAGGATAGCCCGCAATCACGACCAAAGCTGCCGATGCCATGCAGACCAAACCATAAGTTCGCATGCCTGCAGCTCGTCCATGGTAAGAGCGCTCATATCCAACGACAAACCCCAATAACATAGCGCCAGTCAAGTTAAGAAAAATAATGGTATTTGTTCCTAACTCTGCACTAGACCAAAAGTGGGCGGTATATGAAGCTAGTGTCGTCATACTATATGTTCGTATTTGATTTATATAATTTTCAGTTTAGCAAGCAAGTTCCAAGCTGTCTAAAAAATGTTGCTTAAGTGCGAAATTGGGCTAATTCATTGCACTTACAAGCAACAATGAACTTCTATTCTTAAAATCAGGTCACACCCTTCGCCCTGCCCATGACCGATCGCCAACATTTAAGCGGAAAGTTTTTTCGGAATAATTAAATCCAGAAAAATTCTGAGTAATGCCCACGTATATTCGTAGTATATTTAATCTCACATATTAATCTTTATGACTTTAGGGAGACATTTATGCAGCACACTGAAAGAAAATCACGGCATTCCCAGAACAAGCAACTATTTTCTCATCGCCCCCTTACTCTCGCGCTGATCATCGCGCTTAGTGGCTTTAGCGTTCAGGCGGCAACTATAGCAAATCAATCAAGCCCATTTAAAAATCAGACCGCCAGCTCTCTGACCAACGACAAAGTTCAGGCGGAACAAGAGAAAGCCGAAAAGGAATTCAAAGCCCTCTACCAAAAAGAGGCTGTTTACCGCAATAAAGAATTTCCAGGCCGTCGCCAAGCTGATGATGAAGATGAGATCACCATCGCTGATTACAGCGATGCGGCCGAACAAAAACGCCTAAAAGTTTGGCGCGCATTTGTCGATGAAGCTCATGGTATTGCGGCTAATTCCTTGTCAAATGAATCAAAGATTAATCTAAGGATTTTTTCTGATCAACTCATCAATCGTATTAATGCCATTAGTTTCAATGCGCATCTACTTACCTTCAATTCAGATAGTCAATTTTGGGCAAGCACTGCAGGCGCAGCTGAAGCAACGCGTTGCGCCAATCTCAAAGCCTGCGAACAATATTTAAAACAGCTCGCCAGTATTCCGCGCAATTTCGATCAAAAAATCGCACTGATGAAATTAGGTATACAGCGGGGCATGACCATGCCCCAAGTCGTCTTAACTGGACGCGATGCCAGTATACAAAGACATGTCGTCAGCGATATAGAACAAAGTGTTTTCTACAAAGCATTTAGCCAATTGCCCGCTAATATCAGCATGGCACAACGACAAGATTTACAACTACGAGCAAAAAAATTAATCGCCGAAAAAGTTGTTCCTGCTTACCAGAATCTGTTAACTTTCATTCGCAACGATTACATGCCAAACGCGCGTAAGACCATCGCCGCTTATGATTTACCCGATGGTAAAGCATTTTATCGCTCACAAATATTGGAATACACCACCTTAGATATTAGTCCTGAGGAAATCCATGCGATAGGTCTATCCGAGGTTGCTCGAATACGCAGCGACATGCACAAGATCATCGCCGATCTGAAGTTCGATGGTGACTTTCCTGCCTTCCTGCATTTCTTACGTACCGACCCTCAGTTCTATGCAAAGACGCCACATGAATTATTAGCCGAAGCCGCTTACTGGGCTAAGAAAGCCGATGGCCTCTTAATACGTTATTTTGGCCGACTCCCACGCAAGCCATATGGCATTCAACCCGTACCTGTTGACATCGCCCCGACTTATACCGCCGGGCGCTATGCCGGCAGCGGTGATGCCAATCGTCCATCCAACTATTGGGTAAATACCTCATTACTCAATCAACGACCTATGTGGGCTTTGCCAGCGCTTACCTTACATGAAGCAGTACCTGGTCATCATCTGCAAATCGCACTAGCTGGCGAACAAGCGGAACAACCAGAGTTTCGACGCACCTCATATATCTCCGCATTTGGTGAAGGTTGGGGTTTGTATGCGGAACACTTGGGTGTCGAAATGGGTATCTACGAAAATCATTATCATCACTTTGGGCGTCTAGTCTATGAAATGTGGCGCGCTACTCGTTTGGTGGTTGATACCGGCATGCACGCCAAAGGGTGGACGCGTGAACAAGCACAGCATTTCATGCGCGAAAATACCGCTATGTCGGAACATGAAATCACCACCGAAGTAGACCGCTACATCTCCTGGCCTGGACAGGCCTTAGCTTACAAGCTAGGTGAACTTAAAATTCGCGAGACGCGCAAAAAAGCAGAACAAATTCTCGGCGACCAATTTGATGTACGCGCATTTCACGACAAATTATTAAGTCTGGGCTCAGTACCGCTGTCAATTTTAGAAAGCGAAATGATTGAGTGGGCAAAACAAACTAAGAAAGACAAAAAGTAGAATTCACACGCTGCAAGACAACAGCAAAGGGCCTCGAATAAATCCGAGGCCATTTTCTTTGGACTGGGCATTTTTTACATTACAATGATTTACAGCTACTAATGAATGACAATCGAAGTGATGCATTTCTTTAGAGTTAAGCAAAGTAGCTACAGTTGCTCGCGCTAAGATGATTAAGGAGAGAACTATGCGTTACCTCACTATTGGAATGTTATTTGTCATTACGATCTGCACAAATATCGCCAGCAGCTATGCGATAGAACGCAGCGACGCACGCACGGCCACCGCACTTATAACAAAAGCACAGACCTATTTGCAAAAGAATGGCCTAGAGAAAAGTATTGTTGAATTTAATCGGCTAGACAGCCCTTTTAACGTGAAGAGTGAGATCAACCCCAATGGCGATCTTTATCTTTACTCTTTAGATTCAAAAGGATATCAAGCAGTACACGGGAAAAATCCTAAAATCCGGAACAAAATCATGCTGGAGATGCGCGACATCGATGGTGTCTATTTGATTGCGGCCATGGTAAAAATTTGCTTTTCGTCGAAAGAAGGAAAAGGCTGGACCAAATACCGATGGCCAAATCCTGTTACAAAAGAAGTCGAACCAAAACAAGGCTACGTCGAGCGCGTGCCCGGATTGGATCTTTGTATAGGTACTGGAATTTATAGATAAAAAAGAAGAACGCCTAGCGATGGCAATGACCCAAAATAAATTCTCACTAAAGACTATCGGCCTGCTATTAACGCTGTTCACGGGATTAATTATTGCCGCAATTATCTTGCAATCCTGGTGGGCCATTATTCAAGATCGTAAACTGACTATTGATTCAGAATATCAACATGGCCTGGTCGCAGTGCGTCTTCTAGAAGAGCATGCAACCCAAACCTTGCATGACGCCGAGCGTAATCTCGACACGGTGGTCAATGCAATTTTAAGCGAAGGCAAGCAAAAGCCCATCACCGACACTATCATCAGACAAGTCTTAACCAAAGCTCAGCCTTTCAATCGTGTACTCAAAGCACTGCAATTTGTTAACCCTGAAGGCCAAGCATGGGTCAGCTCTATTGACTATCCAGCCTACCAAATCGATGCTGATGACAGAACCTACATTCCCTACTTACTACAACATCGTGACGACAAAAAAGTGCTTTTAGGGCGCGCCTTCCAGCGTTTTTATGATGGCGAATTAGTCGTCCCTGTCGCGCGAAATGTGTATTCGGATGACGGTCATTATCTTGGCATTATCAGCACCGATGTCAGTGTCTCGTATTTTAGCAATGTCTACCAGCGCGTTGCCCAAGACAGCAAAGCTATCGTTGCACTATTCACCAACACAGGTGTGATTATCGTGCGTTTTCCTTCACTTCCCAACCAGGTGGGTCAAGATCTTTCACGATCAGCAATCATGCAGCGTCTCAACAAATCAACTGAAGAGGGCATGCTTGAAGATCAGCACTTTTTAAACGACCAGGAAGCGAAACCTAGTTTATATACCTATCGGAAATTTAAGAACTACCCTGTCATTTCAGTCATTGCGCGTGATACCGACACCATCTTAAGTCCGTGGCAAGAACGCAGTCAAAATCGAATTATATTTTCATCGATTATTATTTTCTTATTGCTGTTACTTTCCTTATTCTTGTGGCGACAATTCTTGCGTCTGCATCATTCAGAACAGTCGCTGCTGGCCTCAGAGGCACATTTAAAATCAAGCGAAAGCAAATTCGCTGACCTATTCGAGAACTCACCACTGCCACTGGCATTATTACGGTTCGATGATCTCGCAATACTGGCGATCAATGGCTATTTGTTGCGCCAATGGGGTTACAGCGCTGAACAAGTGATGCTCAAAACTCTGAACGAATTGAAGATATGGTCAAATCAGGATGACGCCACTCAACACAGCAAGCTATTACAAGAACAGGGCGTCGTCAAACAATTTGAAGTTAGTCTATGTGATAGCCAAGGTCACTCGCATATCTGCCAAATTTCATCCAAGCGATTTGTTTCTAACGCAGAGCAGCTATTAATTTTTTCACCGCTAGACATTTCACATTTACGTAACGTTGAATCACAACTGCGCACATTAAACACGCAATTGGAAGAAAAAGTATCAGAACGCACACAGAGCCTCGCCAATGCCAATCGTGAATTGGAGCAAGCCTTAAATTCCATGAAGGCGATGCAAGACGAAATGTTCCGCTCTGAAAAAATGGCCGCCTTAGGTTATCTGGTTGCGGGCATCTCGCACGAATTAAATACGCCTATAGGAAATTCTTTGATGGTCGCCAGTACCATTCACGATTACATGCAAACTTTGGCCGAAGAAATTAATAACGGACAATTGCGCAAAACGCGCCTTTTACAGTTAGTAGAAGATAGCAAAAAAGGCGCGGATATCTTGTTGCGCAATCTGCAGAGAGCGGTGCAATTAATTTTTAGCTTTAAGCAAGTTGCGGTCGACCAATCGAGTGACCAATATCGCCGATTCGATTTAAAGTCCAACATAGAAGAAGTCCTCATCACGCTGGAGCCCATCTATAAACGAACCAACTACCAGCTCACTGTAGATGTCGAGGGAGACATAGAGATGGAAAGCTATCCGGGCGCTCTAGCGCAGATTTTAGCTAATTCCATCAATAATGCGGTGAACCACGGCTTTGAAGGCAGGGATCACGGCCAGATGAACTTAACTGCAAAAGTACTCAACGAAAAAGACATAGAAATTGTGTTCAAGGACGATGGAGTAGGAATATCGCCGGAACACACAAAACGCGTATTCGATCCGTTCTTTACCACTAAACTGGGACAAGGTGGCTCTGGCTTGGGATTGCACATTGTGTACAATCTGGTCACTGAAGTTTTAGGCGGTAGTGTTAGCTTAGAAAGTGAAGTGAATCGAGGTACGCTGTTTAGATTCATACTGCCTAAGAAAGCACCGGCTAAAGTGAAGAAAACTAACTAGCCTAAAAAAAAGCCACAGTTTTCTGTGGCTTTTTTCTGCGTTTCACTCAGGTCATACTCAACATAGTCTTATCCTGAGTTACTGCATTTACGGGGTCTTCGTTTCAGCTGCTTTAGCATCCGCTGATTTAGTACTGTCTGCCTTCTTTTCCTCTGCTTTCGCTGGCAATTTTGTTTCAGGTGGATTCACCAGACTGGCGCGCTCTTTCAAATGTTCTTCCATTTTTAACCAAGCAACGCCTTTATTCAACCATTCTGGCGCGGCTTTATCTTTCAAATGAAAATCAAAAAATTCTTTCATGCGTTGCATATAATCTTTTTGATTTGGTTTTTTTACCAGTCCATGATTTTCACCAGGATACTCCAACATGATCACGTCTTTACCGGCACGACGTAAGGTATTGAAATATTCCACGCCTTGCGTGTAATCTACGGCGCCATCGACATCATTTTGCAGCATCAGCAATGGCGTCTTAACATTCTTCGCGAAGAACACCGGACTATTGCGAACATAGGCCTCCCAATGATCGTTGTAAGTACCAAGGAATCGTCCTTGGCTACTCTCGAAAATCGCTTGATTGGTGCTGCCAGAATTTTTATATACCAAGCTGTACATACTGATCATATTGGTCAATGCAGCACCAGCAGATGCTGCTTTAAACACGTCCGTTTGTGTCACTAAGAAAGCAGTTTGGTAACCACCCCAGCTATGTCCTTGCAGACCGACACGCTTAGCATCCACCACGCCCGTTGCAATTGCCGCCTGTAATGCTGGTAAAACACTTTCTTTTGCACTGATACCTGGATCATTTAAACGATAGGTGATATCAGGATTGAATACCGCATAGCCATGGCTGGTGTAATAAGAACGATTAAAACCGCCGCCACCAACCACCGGTGGCGTATAGCTATTTAAGCCCTGGCTCAATTTCTCATAGATATAGACGATAGTTGGGTATGCTTTGCCAGCTTGATAGTTAGTCGGCAAGAACAAAGCCCCTTGCAATTTCTTGCCGTCCGTACCAACATAATTGACCAACATGGCGCCACTGCCCATGGTGTAATTTTTCTCCTGACTGACGAGATCGGTGAGCTTACGCGCATCAGTCAGTTGCTCGCCGCTAACATACAGGTCTGGTGCCGCAATTGCCGTTTCTTTCGACAGCAAAAAGACATCCGCTTTTTCCGCTTTCAATAAGCGACGATAAGAGACATTGTCAAATGCCAATCGTTTCACACTGCCATTCGGCTCAAGACGCAAATATCCCGCTTTTTTAGTCCACTCACCGTAGGCACTGAAATACTGCGGCTTACTCAGATCGATACCCTTTTCATCTTGATCGAGCACCATCCGACGCTGATAACGCACTTGGTCCCGCTGTCCATCGTTGGTTAATTGCACCGCTTTGCCGCCGTCCGCTGGCATTTTCCAAATATCCCAACCATCACTCAACAATACAAAGCGGCTATCCGCACTCCAACCAAATGGCTGCACTGGTGGTTTGACCAAGTTGTGATCATCTTCCAAATTAACAAAACTGACATTCAAGCCCGCAGTTAAATTGTGACGTTTGCCAGTTGCCATTTCAATGCTGAAGAAATGCCCGTCTTCGTAATGCAAGTAATGACGCCCATCGTAAGCAAGGCCAAAAGTCCAGCTGGCTTGCTTATTCAACAAACGGCGTTCACCATTTTTTAAATTGACCGCGTAGACATTGCTAAAGCGGCGGCCGTCCATACTGGCTTGGCGTTGGTATTCGCTATCGTCTTGCGCCAATGCCCAATCGCCCGCCTGGGGCATCGAAATACTGGTCAACTTCTCATCACCAACACGCACAAATTTATCTTCGGCGACACGGTACAGCGCTGCAGCAGAACGTTTCTTATCGAAGTCTTGCTGAACTTTTTGCTGTGTCGGCAAACGTTTGTCTTGATGATGCCATAACACCAGATTCACTTTTTCATCCGCTTCTGGCTCTTTCTTTTCTTCCTTTGGTTTTTTCTTTGCATCTTTAATGCCGAACGAAATCCAAGCGAAATCTTTACTCCAACGCGGCTGTGCGTCGCCCGAAATTGTCATGTCTGTAGGAAAATCTTTCAATTTGCTTGGATCGATAATCGTTTTTGTAAAACCATTATTCGCCTCCAGACGGAAGCCTAACGCATTCCACAATTTATCCTGATAAGCCTTGTCTTCTATACCTTTTAAAACTGTAAAACCATTGCCTTTATCATTCCACAATAATTTTTCGTAGACGACATCCCCTTCATCCAATACCTGACTGGCGCCGCTATCGAGGTTCTGCACAATGACTGCATTACCTGCTTTGTCTGTTGCATCAACTAAGTACGCCAAAAAGCGTCCCTGATGATCAAATTCAAATTCCGATACATTGCCTAGGTTCAGCGAAATACCCGTCTTCAAATTCTTCAAGAGTAGGTCCGAACCTTTTGGTTTTGCTGTCACTAGCGGTGCACCCGGAACCACGGGCGCTGGTGCTGCACCATCCGGCATCGCTTTATGCATCGCGATCCAACCGCCACGCTGATTGGCGAAAGCAAATTTGCGTACTTTATCGACTGTCGTCGCTTTGCCTGTTTTCAGATCGACCAAAGTCACTTTGGTTTGCACTGGCTTTTTGGCTTTTTTTGCCACGTCCTGCTCTTTTTTACTCATGTGCGCCGTGAACGCTAGCCATAAGCCATCATCGGAAAACGCTAAAGAACCCGCACCCTGCCCAGCCGGAAAACTATATTCTTCTTTGCCACTGAGCGATTTTACGACGACATTCGCGTCGCCTTCCGATTCGCTAATACGCCAGGCACCCCATTGTCCATTAGCGGAAATAGCTGCCGAGCTAATGCCTTTCCAAGCGGCCATATCGGCGATTTCAACCGCGCGCGGTACCGACGCTAGGACTTTAACTTCGGGCTTAGCATCGACTTTCTTTTCGTTAGTACTCGCAGTTGGAATCTCCTTAGTCACGTTGACTGGTGTGCTGGTCTGTGCCAGCAAATCAGAGCTTCCCAACAACAAGCTCAAAGTTAGTAAAGGAAAGGCAGGACGCATTTGACGCTCCAGAATAAAGATAAAATAAAAAGAGAAAGCTAAACCAGACTCTATTGACAGCGGCATCACAGCTTAGTTCATATTGATCAAAATGCCGAACAATATGAAGCCAAAATGGCGTCAGAATAGGATTAAAAATGCCACCAATTACGGTGGCAAAAAGCAGAATAGTGACGTCGGATAATCGGCAGGACTTTAAGGTCCATTATCATGCTGACGTATACCTATCTTTATCACTTCCGGAGGATAGTAGTTAAAGTAGGCTTTCCAAATAGCATCGCTCTTTGCATACTTTTCAAATTGTGCATTTAAGTAGGCTCGGTCGCTAGCACTCAAAGTTATTTTTGAAATATAGACACCGCTATCGGTCCACTTCAACTCTTCCAACCTTTCAAAGCGCACCTTCCCAACAAGATCTTTTAGGAGGGGTTCAGATTGTATGATGCCAGAGAAAATCGTCGGTGCCATAATCGTGACGTACTTTGGATTACTTCTAATTAACTTCGCCACAGACGTAGGATCAGGCTCGACTAACAATCGTCCCGACTTGTTCATTTCTTCAACTATCGATTGGTAAGCCGGACCATAATCGTAGCCACGTACCACCACCAGTTTCATCCCAGTAAGTGCAATAACATCTTTGGCAGTTTGCATCGGTGGAAATTGACCTTCCATCGAAATCACCGTCGCACGTAACTGTACGAAAGGAAAAAAAACACCGAACTTATCACGGCGCGCTGTTTTCACTGCAGTGACCAACAAATCTGATTGTCCGGTTTCAAATAGGATTTCCTGGCGATTTTTAGGCACCAAGGTATAAACGAATTTACAGTCGCTCTTAGCTTCTATAGCGCTGAGCACATCTGGAAGAATCCCTGAAAATTTATTCGCATTTGCTATCACCATGTAACTATAGGCGGATACAGGGACCTGGATCGGACGAGAGCATCGCGCATAGGCACTTTCTACACACAGAAGCATCGCTGGTATTGAAAACAGCGCGAGAATTTTCCGCTTATTTTGCTTATACAGTTGAATGCTGGGGTGCATAAGAAGTCACTCGATGAAAGTAGACAATTCAATCGGACATCGCTCTTGGATCACACTAAAAATCACTCTCAGTAATTATCTCAAAAACGACTGTCTTGATACAAACTAAACGAAAATAGATTACCGCAATTCGATCATTTTGCGCTTAATTCTTACGAATGCCTATGCCGCACAATCGAAAAGAAGAAAAAGCCAGAATGACTTCTAAATAGCTGTCGGAGATAAACGACATATTAAATAAATAGCATATTCAATCCACAATTCATTCCATTTATCTGGCAAGCTATTTTCTTATTGATCTACGCAGAATATAGGCGTTCAGCCACGCATATCCTATACTATTAATCAGCGAAAAACCAATTCTAGAAACACCTCACACTATCCCGGAGCGAGTCATGCACGATGTAAAACCCTACTCAAACGTAACTTTATTAGTAAAATTTGCTAGTTTATTATTGTTAGCGCTGACCTTTACCAACACGACAAGCATGGCGCAATCGAGCTCGCCAGCAACCAATCCCAAGTACGATGCAGAAGCTGTCAAACGCTTGGGTGCGGATCAACGAGGTATGCGTAGTTATGTTTTGGTGGTACTCAAAACCGGCCCCAATAAAATGGCTGCAGGCAAAGAGCGCGATGAGATGTTTGCCGGACATTTTGCCAATATAAATAGGCTCGCTGCGGAAGGGAAACTCGCTTTAGCCGGCCCATTTGATGGCGTAGACGGCTGGCGCGGCTTATTTATTTTTGCGGTCAAAGATATTGAAGAGGCGAAACAACTGACGGCAACAGATCCCGTAATCATGAAAGGTGAAATGATCGCGGAGTACCACAAGTGGTACGGTAGCGCTGCAGTGATGGATGTAGGACGTGTACACGAAACTTTGAGTGAGAAAAAACCTTAACCAGAAAGTGACTTAGGCAACAAAAAAGGGGCTGCATTACGCTGCAACGTCCCTTTTCTATATCAAAAAAAATCTAAAAAGACTTCTGTTCAAAATTCATCGAAGTCATAAGTTACGGTTTAGATTTCACCCGCAAACCGGCAGAGTCAATCACCTGCTCGCCATCTTCTTTACTGAAAGCACCTTGTTGCGGCAAAGCTAAGATATCAAGCACAAGCTCAGAGGGTCTGCATAAACGCACACCAATATCAGTCACGACGATAGGACGGTTAATCAAAATCGGATGTTGCAGCATAAAATCGATCAAAGCATCGTCACTCCACTTAACATCAGCCAACTGCAGTTCCTCATAAATTTTTTCTTTCTGACGCATTACGTGACGCACAGGCAAAGCCATCGCAGCGATTAATTCTTTCAACCGCAATTTAGTGGGCACGTCGATAAGGTATTCAATAATGACTGGCTCTTCGCCAGCATTACGAATAAGCGCCAAGGTGTTGCGCGAAGTGCCGCATTTAGGATTGTGATAAATCGTAATCGTCATAATATTCCTAGGTTGGTAAACGGTGAAATGGGCTAAACCTGCCACTGCAATAACGCTTCATGCGCGCTGAACACTTACTGTCTTTTTTAACTTGTTTTTTGGTGATCATTACAAGCGGCGCCGCTACAGCAGTTCTCAGTTAAGAAACTCAGTAGCGCATTCATCACATCGTAATTCGCGCTGTAAGTAATAAAACGTCCCTCTTGTTGCGCTAAGATCAAATTCGCGTGACTCAACTCTTTCAAATGAAACGATAAAGACGATGCGGGGATGGCCAGTTGTTCAGCAATTTTGCTCGCGATCATGCCCTCATTTCCGGTTTGCACTAGCAACCGAAAAACCGCCAGGCGTGATTCCTGAGCGATCGCGGTCATGGCACTGATTACTTGCTTGGTTTCCATGATTTCTTCAATCCATTGGTTTAAAGTTCTTTGACTTGCATCAAGGCTAGTTGACCCACCTAATGCAAAATAACAGCCTATTTTGTGTGCGGTAAATTGTCAGCTACGAGATTTTTTGAACCAGTGTGCCTTGATTACTATCAATAAGTAATCTCAATAAGTTCTTTGAATTAAATGTCGTCACACAAAGGCATTTAGGCCATTGCACTTATTTTTAATAATTCTATAATAATGGAATTATGGAAGTAAAGCCTTTTTCAGGAGTTAAGAATGAATTCCCCGTTGCCCGCCGATAGAACAAGCAATGCCTCAGACTGCGACAACTTCAAGAACAATTACAGTGCGCTAAATACACATTGTTTCTGCATCAGCTTAGATCAAGAAGCTCTGGAATTGGCATTTCGCGAAGAGGTCGGTGATGACACCGTGTATCAATTAGTGAGAGAACGTTGCCCTCACCTATTTGCTACCCATCCGGTTTTTATCGATAAACATCGAATCGCCGAAATTCAACAACTGATACTGGGGATAGAGAGCATCGTCGCATTACCTAGCTATCGCGCCCATGTACTAAAAAATGCACCAGCAATTGCCAGACACAACACTCGTCATGTACAGGGAGTCTTCTTCGGCTACGATTTTCATGCCAATCAAGAAGAGTTAGGTCTAATAGAAATCAACACCAATGCTGGCGGTGCGATGTTAAATGCAATGCTAGCTCGCGCGCAACGTGCATGTTGTGAAGCCGTACAACAAGCGCTTATGTCAGACACGCAAGTCGAGCATTTTGAAGCCGAAATCATCGCCATGTTTCAACAAGAGTGGCAACTGGGCGGAAAGCCATCGCATTTAAAGTGCATAGCGATAGTGGATGAAAATGTCAGTGCCCAATATCTCTATCCCGAGTTTTTGCTCTTTCAGAATCTGTTCAAAAAACATGGTATAGACGCCGTGGTTTGTAGTCCTGATGAGTTGGTTTTCGCAAATGGTATCGTCAGTTATCATGAAAAAGAAATCGACATGATTTACAACCGTTTGACTGATTTTTATTTGGAACAAACTGAACATCAACATTTACACCAAGCTTATTTGAGTGACGCAATCGTCATGACACCCCATCCACAAGCTCATGCTTTGTATGCAGACAAAAGCAACCTCGCTATATTCAGCAGCCATCAGGAATTGGAAGCCCTAGGCGTACCATCAGACGTCCAACATCTATTGTCGAAATATGTACCTCACACAGAATTGGTCAGCGCGGAAAAGGCGGATTTTTTGTGGAAAAACCGACGCCAATTTTTCTTTAAACCCTGTACCGGTTTTGGTAGCCGCGCCGCCTATCGTGGTGACAAATTGACGACCAGAGTCTGGCAAGAAATTCTTGTTGGTCGTTACGTCGCACAGACCTTGATCACTCCTGGTGAGCGTTACCTGTCAAACACAGAGACCGAAGGAAAAATGAAGTTTGATTTACGTGCATATACTTACGCTGGCAAACTACAATGGCTAACGGCGCGCCTCTATCAAGGTCAAACCACCAATTTCCGCACCAATGGTGGCGGCTTTACGCCTGTCTATCCAGTGTAAGCAACAAAGAGAGCTGGCTAAACACAAAGGGATCAAACAGATCGGACAAAATACCGATCTAATTTGATCCCTAAACTTGGCTCAACAAGCTGCGCAATAATTACAGGCTGTAACTCACACGCAGATACACAAAACGTCCAGAACGTCCAAACGGTGAAAAGTTAGAAAATGAAGTGGCGCCTGTGGTGTTTAAAACAGGCAGGCGCGGATCGGCATAGGTATCAAAGACATTATCAGCGCCAACAGCAAACTTCAATTTTTTACTCAGTTGGTAGCGGAATTCGATGTCGACCAAGGTTTTAGGCGATAAGACTTGATCCAGCGCATCGGTAGTCCCCGGATCTAAAACTTCACCGTATCGAGTAGCGCGTACAGTCGATGCATACTCACCTAACTTCCAATCTACACTGGCGTTGATCTTATTACGTGGCTGTCCGCGCTCCAAAGACAAAACGTTGATTCTGTTAAACAAAACTGGGGCTGGCGTTAACGCTGCTAACTGTGCTGTTTGTGGCACTTTGGTCACTTCAGTTTTCGTAAAATTACCCGCCAAAGTAAAATCAAATCGTCCGGCCGATTCTGTCAACAATGGCCAGTTTGAGACTATGTCAACGCCTTTCGTGCTGGTGTCCACACCGTTAATAAAGAAGCGTCCGCCGCCGACACCAATGAAACCTTGTGCCGTCAAATAACTACGGACATTGGTTGCGGTCAGATTCTCAGATAAAACGATACGATTACTCAACTTAATACGATAAGCATCAACCGTAATCCCTAATTTTCCTAAGCTAAACACTGCGCCCAAAGATTGATTGAAGGACTTTTCTGCATCCAAGGGTTTTGCACCTAAAGCAACGGCAGCTGGATCAGTTGGTTTAAAAGTCGTGATTTCAAACGGTACGCCATTAATAAAGTTGGTCGCAGTGGAAGTGAAGAATTGCTGTTGTGGCGAAGGCGCTCTGAAACCATTTTGAACTGAACCACGCAAGCCAAATTCTTTACTAAAATCATAGCGTGTCGCCACCTTGCCTGTCACATTACTACCAAAATCAGAATAGCGCTCAGCGCGTATGGCTGCTGATGCCTGCCACTGTTTGCTAAAATTAGTTTCCAGATCAATGAATGCACCTATCGCGCTGCGACTATTATCCGATGCATTCGCTGGCGTAAAGCCAGGAAAAACCTGAGCGCCTGGCGCCGTCGGTGTGCCGTTAGCTAATTTCTCACCACCAAAACGATAAGAATCTGGTTCACCGGCGAACAAACTATAGCCTTCACGACGAGCTTCAAAACCAGTTGCAAAACTGAGTGGTGCGGCTAACTCTGGCATAGTAAAACTACGCACTGCGGATAAGTTAAATACCAATTGATCGTAAGAGAATCCACCAGCAAAGAATTGCTTTTTACTGGAAGGGCCGATCGAACGATTGATGGTGTCTTTAATCGTGAACTGCATTTTGTTTTTACCAAAGCCTAAAGAGGCATCCATATCCCACAAGCCAGCACTCCAGCTCACGCCACCTGCTGCGCTGTAGTCATCGACCTGGGGCGCAATTTTGGGCAAGAAACCGTCTGGATAGAAACTAAGAATATTCTGATCCTGCAAAGGGCGTCGGAAGAAACCAGCCGATAAGGCATCGCGTCTTTGGTAACTAGACCAAGCATACAATTTAACGCCATCACCTATCGTTTCACCAGCATTCAAAAACACTGTAGATTGATTTAAATCGGGTTCTCCATACCAAGCGTTAAAACGATTCGCTGTTTTTTCTCTTGGATCGAATGCACCGTTGACTAACGGGTATTGTTGACGGTAATCCCAACCAGCGCGCTCTGTGTTTTTTTGGTCTTTAAATTCGGCTGCCACCGTGACATAACCAGTCTCGCCAAAAGATAAACCCTTCCACAAACTGATGGTAGCTGTATTGCCATCATGCCGGCTGCGCGAAGTACCGGGGGCAGTCCAGGTAGCGCCAGTCGGCGTCGGACTTGGTATGTAATCGTATTCTGTAATGCGTTCGCCATAACTCGCCGTCACTTCACCACCATCACGATCCTGGCGCAGACGTAAATTAATAACACCCGATAACGCGTCTGAACCATATTGAGCTGAAGCGCCATCACGCAAAACTTCAATATTTTTTACGATCGCGGTAGGTATCGTATTTAAATCCACGGCAGCAGCGCCGCGTCCAACCGTACCGTTGACATTCACCAAAGCGGAAGAATGACGTCGCTTAGAGTTCACTAACACTAAGGTCTGATCCGGGCCCAAGCCACGTAAGGTTGCAGGGCGTATTGTATCTGTGCCATCGGTCAAACCAGGACGTGGAAAATTCAAAGAGGGTAAGGCTACGGATAAGGCTTGGTTAATTTCACTAACGCCAATGTTCTGTAGCGACTCGCCAGAGATCACATCGATCGGTGCCGACGTATCGGTTGCAGATCGGTTCGACATACGAGTCCCAGTCACAATCACCGCGACAGGTTTTTCATCTGATTTTGTCTGATTTACTGCCGTTTGCGCATAACTGGTTTGCACGACGGCGAAAGAGGAAAAGGGCGCAATAAATAGGGAAGCGATAGCGACGGCAAGAGCTGGCTTTTTTGGACTAAAGTGCTGCATTGAAAACCTCCAAACAAAAAATCTCACGAAGTGAAAAAACAGAAATGGGGTGTGCAGAAGCGCAGGCACGTGAAATCATCATGACACCAAGAAAAAGTGAAGTCAATTCAGGCCACCTAGATACAACAGTAAATTGCGGCATATCGCCAACAACATGGAATACGCACAAAAATAGCGCAAAAAATATCAACGCAATATTCCTACTTTTCTAGCCGAAAAATTAATAAGCTAGTTGAGTTTCAACAATCAGCTGCCTCGAAGCGCAAACAGCAAGATTCCAATTACAATGGGATAATCAATGCATCTTCGAAACAGAGGCAACATGCCGATTTTTACCTACGCTCCCCAAGCGCACCGCTTGCACCACTTACTCACATGAATCAAGCTCAAAACAATCCTGACATGCAATATTCCCCTGCTTGCGAACGCAACCAAGACCCTATACTGGAGCAACTAAAGCCACGCCTTTCCTTAGCTCACAGGCTTTTGGAAATTGGCAGCGGCACTGGTCAACACGCAGTCTACTTCAGCCAGCATCTGCCGCAGATCAGCTGGCAAACCAGTGACCGTTTTGAAAATCACGCCAGCATCAGTGCCTGGATCGAACATAGCGGCGCAAACAATGTGTTGATGCCGATAGAGTTAGACGTCGCGCTATCTGAATGGCCGACGCAACAATTTGATGCCATCTTTACCGCCAATACTTGTCACATCATGTCGTGGACCGATGTAGAAAAAATGTTTGAAGGCGCATCTGAAGTGCTGGTGAGCGCTGGGCGCTTCTTCATCTACGGGCCATTCAATTATGATGGCCAATTCAGCAGCAGTAGTAATCAGGTGTTTGACGCTTCGCTGAAATTGGTTGCACCACATCGTGGAATACGTGACTTGGCGGACATACGACAGCTAGCACAGACCAATTTGCTTCGGTTATCGGAGGATATCGCTATGCCCGCCAATAATCGTTTGCTGATGTTTACAAAAGTTGATTAGCAGTTGTATGTTTAACTTAAGCTTTTTTAAGGAATTCAAAGCCATTGGAGTAGCAAGCATGTTCGCGCCAAACTTTTTAGCGCTAATTGAACAGCTTTAACTTTTAATGATTGCGATGTGAGAGACTGTTGGCATATTATTTAGGATCGCATTATCAATAAAGTCCTAGGCAATCAATATTGCCAATTGGTTATTTAAAGCGCATGAGATGCAATACCAAATACTGTTAAGCAGTTAAAGTGAATCTTGTTACCTTCAAAAGGAGCTTGCAACATCATGAAAATTGCCTCGTTCTTTTTGATATGTAACTTGCTGGCATTAAGCCTCCACAGCGATAAGGCACTTGCCGTTACCCCTTTAAAATTCTGTTTTGAAGATGCGCCGCAAGCACCATGGACCCTGCCTGATGGTCGTGGTTTAAATCTCGAATTGCTCAAGCGTGTGGAACGGCGTTTAGGTGAAAATTTCGAATTAATCTCAAAACCATGGAAGCGCTGCCTGGAAGAAGTCCGCACTGGCGTGCAAGATGGTTTGATTGGTTCAGCAGTCGCCCCTGAACGACTTCAGTTCAGCGTATTCCCTAGCATGGCGGATGGTTCAACTGATCGAACTGCCGCATTAAACGAAGATCAAGCGAAGGTCTATATTCGCCAGAACAGCAAGGCAAACTGGGATGGGCAAAATCTCACTGACGTACGACAAGCCATCGTAGTGCAACGCGCCTATTTTGTGGGAAGTTTATTGAAAAAACAGGGATTCCAAATCAAGGAAGTACGCAGCATTCAGGAAGCGCTGGAGCTACTCGCAAAAGGCGCTGCAGACCTTGCGATTTTGCAAGGCGTAGAAGCCGAAGATTTAGTCAAATATGACTCCAATATCAAGGGCAAAATTAGGTCTGCCGAAACGTCTTTTGTTTCTTTGCCCATGTATTTGCCAGTCAATCGCAAGACCTACACCCATGATCCACGCCGAATTGAGGCGATCTGGAATGCCATCCGCGAGATCAGAGCTTCATCGGAATATCGTCAATTATTGACTGCTGCCGGCGTTCTTTAGCTTATGCGTCTAATTATGGATCGTATTGCATTGTGCAAAACGTCCTTAGCCGAGTATTTTGCCTTGGTGCAAAATTTAATTGAGGCCATCTGAAAATGGCAAAGGTTCATGTCACCTAATCTTACAATTTTTATCTGAGATAAATTGCACTCGGGCCGCTTCTCTTCTATAGTAAGCGTGCAATTCCCTCGCAACCTTACAATTTGGAGTTCAGCATGAAAAAATTGGTTCTCGCGCTCGCCCTGATCTGCCCCGTAATGATGGTACACGCCACCACGGCTCAACAATCCAAAATGACTAGCTGCAACAAAGATGCGACCGGAAAGAAAGGTGACGAACGAAAAGCATTTATGAAGGAATGCTTATCAGCCAAGCCGGCTGTCGTTGAAGAAAAGAAAAGCACACCGCAGCAGGAAAAAATGAAATCATGCAATGTCGATGCCAAAGGTATGAAAGGTGACGAGCGTAAGAAATTTATGTCGACCTGTCTAAAAAAATAGTGCTGACATTTAGCGACTATTGATCGAATCAATCAAATTAATCGAACAATTTTGCTCACTTTACCCAATTCAGACGGCAGCGAATATCTAGCAAATGTTTAGGGAATATTTAGCCAAAATGCGCGGCTAAAATGCTCAGTCAAAACGCACCGTCGAAATAAGGTTTTGTGGGCAAATTTAGCTTCTCGATAAGAACACCCATCTGCAAAAACAATCAAAACTCCTCCCAATTTTGGTCAGCACTCTTTGGTCGACTCGCAGCTTGAGCGCCTCCACGATGCGTCATGCTACTTGACTGGGCAAAGGACCTATTACTCAACTTAGCAACTTTAGAAACTGCCCGTGTTTTTGTAACAGAGATTTATTTGCACTGCGCTGGTTTTGCACTTAAGCCGGTCTGCGCACCCTGCACCAGTTTAAAGACTGCCACCGTGGTTGCCAGATTCGCAGCCTGATCTTGCATGCTGGCCGAAGCGGCCGCCGCTTCTTCTACCAGCGCGGCATTTTGTTGGGTCACTTCATCCATCTGCGTGATCGCAATATTAACCTGCTCGATACCTGAACTTTGTTCTGCACTCGCAGCGGCAATCTCACTCATAATATCGGCAACTTGTTTGACGGCGGTAACGATTTGATTCATAGACTCACCTGTCTCATCGACCAAACGCCCACCGGCATCGACTTTTTCGACTGAGTCACCAATCAAGCCTTTTATCTCTTTTGCGGCTGCAGCCGAACGTTGCGCTAAGCTACGCACTTCCGATGCAACTACCGCAAAACCACGGCCCTGCTCACCAGCGCGTGCCGCTTCGACCGCCGCATTCAAAGCTAAAATATTCGTTTGAAATGCGATGCCGTCAATCACGCCAATAATATCCACAATTTTTCTTGAGCTCTCTTTGATCGAGCCCATGGTATCGGCCATCTGCGCCACGACCTGTCCACCTTTCACCGCATGATCCGATGCGGACACTACCATTTGATTGGCTTGTCGAGCATTGTCTGCATTCTGCTTGACCGTACTGGTCAATTCTTCCATGGAAGACGCGGTTTCTTCAAGACTAGCGGCCTGTTCCTCTGTACGTGAGGATAAATCCAGATTGCCCGCTGCAATTTGACTAGACGCGGTGGCAATCGTATCCGTGCTGATACGCACTTCCGATACGGTATTAACCAGGCTTGTATTCATTTCCTTCAAGGCAGCAAG
>CAUPNA010000076.1:0-20742 GCA_963512475.1 uncultured Undibacterium sp. | reverse complement strand
CTTGGGCGTCGTTGACGATCAGGGAACTCAATTAATTACCAGTCGCGAGTCACAAGATGAACGCCCCAATTTGTATCTGCGCAATATTGGCAATAACGGGAGTAACAACACCGCGCCGAAGGCCTTGACAGCATTTTCTCATCCGACGCCACAGTTGCGAGGTGTACAGAAGAAACAGCTGCACTACGAACGTCAGGATGGACTAAGTTTGAGTGCGACTTTGTATTTGCCTCCGGGTTATGATCCAAAGCGTGACGGCCCGCGTCCTATGTTGATGTGGACCTATCCGCGTGAGTTTAAGAGTGCAGAAACCGCAGGTCAGATCACCAGCTCGCCGTATAAATTTAATCGCATTAATGTGCAAAGCCCGCAGGTCATGCTGGCGCGTGGCTACACGGTCTTGGATGGGTTTGCGATGCCTATCGTGGGCGAAGGGCGCAAAGAACCTAACGATACGTTTATTGAGCAAATCAAGATGAATGCCGACGCGGCGGTGGATGAAGTCGTGCGTTTAGGCGTGGCTGATCGACAAAGAATCGCGATTGGCGGTCATAGTTATGGCGCATTTATGGCGGCTAATTTGTTAGCGCACACCAGTTTATTCCGTGCTGGTATTGCTAGGTCAGGTGCCTACAACCGTAGTTTGACTCCGTTTGGCTTTCAAGCGGAAGATCGAAATTATTGGAAAGCGATTGATACCTATCAAGAAATGTCGCCTTTCAATTATGCAGATGAGATTGATGTACCTTTGTTATTAATACACGGCGAAGATGACAATAATCCGGGTACCTTTCCTATGCAGAGCGAACGTATGTATCAGGCTTTGCAAGGTTTGGGCACGCCAGCTCGTTTGGTGATGTTGCCGCATGAAAGCCATAGCTATCGTGCCCGGGAGTCGCTATCGCACATGTTGTGGGAACAAGACCAATGGCTATTGCGCTATGTGAAGAACGCAAAACCTTTACCAGCCAAATAGGCTTTTTTGCACAATCAGCTTAAGCTTGAAGATTTGTTGTTACAATGGACTTCTTATCTCAAGCAGTTAATCCTCAACTGAACTTTCATCATGCTCAAAGCGTATATTCTCGACAATCAAGCGGTTGCCCGTAATTTATTGGGAACCGTGCTCATGAACGGTGGACATGAAGTGATCGGCGATGGTAATCATAGTGCTCACAATTTAGCGAAAATGGTCAAGCTACAACCGCAAATCGTTTGTGTTGATATCGGTGAAGCTGACAAAGAGGGACTGTCAGTTTTGGAAAATTTGCGTGCGCAATTGCCAAAAGCCCTGATTTTCTTGGTGTCCGCCAAACTCGATGCAGAAACGATCGCGACCGCACAAGGCATGGGCGTGGTGGGGTTTATTGTGAAACCGTTTAATTCTACGGCGGTGTTAATGTCTATCCGAAATGCTATTTTGCGGATAGCGACCCAAGCACGTGCTAAACAAGCCGACGCAACACCCACTGCCGAACAGCATGTTGACGAGAATCCTGAATCTCCCGGTAACTAATTCATCCGTATATTTACTCGCTTTATCAGGTGACGCTGAATTACGTCGCATCTTTACACACGCTTAACGCCTTCGCATACAGTGAGATATATTCTTAAGGAGGCATTATGAGTACTTCATCCCTTACCCAACCCGCCATGTCAGAACAAGCACTACCTGCCGAGGTATCGATACAAAGTGATACCTGGCTCAATCGCTATCGTAATTTTCCGGTTTTTTCTAGGACTTGGTTCCGTCATCGAGCGATCGCTTTTGGTGGTACGCTGTTTGTATTATTCGTCGTCATGTCTGGCATCATCTTATTGACCTCCGAACGGATAAATCTTTTCTTTATCTACACCATGCCTTTCTTTGTTGCTGGGGTCGGCTTGTTCTCGATTGGACAAGCGATGGCGGTGTGGGTGCGTCAGCAAAATTATCCAGAACGTAAAGAATCCATAGGCATTTTCCTAGCCTTAGTACTGGGTATGCTATTGAGTTTTTCGATCGGCTATGGCACTCATCTTGGCTTCAATTCTTTTCTGAAAACACCAGAAAGAACGACAGAACCTAGTGTCCAGGCCGAAGTCAAATCGGGAGCAAGTTCAGCGGCTTCGCAATCGTCAGCAACAGAAAAAAACGATCAGACCGTAAAACCTGCAGCAAGCAAAGCTGGGGCAAACGTAAAATCCGAGAAACAAAAAGAATTTGAGCGCGGCCCTGTCGTCAACGCCATTATCAAAATTTTGCAATGGGCGCCAGTCGTCTTCGCCTGTGTTTACTGGGGCAGCTTTTTTGATTTTCTGATATTTTTCCGTCAACGCAAACGTTTAGCTGAAGCCTTACGCCAACAAGAATTAAAACGAGCACAGGATGCCCGACGTGAAGCCGAGTTACGACTCTCCGTCTTAGTCGCACAGGTTGAGCCGCATTTCCTATTCAATACTTTAGCCGGCGTACGATCTGCGATTTTGACAGAGCCTTTGCGTGCTACCGCGATCGTTGATCACTTAGTGGATTATTTGCGATCCACCATTCCTCAAATGCGCGGCGATGGCAGCTCTGAGCAAGGTCGTTTAGCAAAACAATTGGAAGCGGCACGCGCTTATCTAGGTTTGATGCAAGCTCGGATTCCTCGCCTGACTTACAGCGTAGAATCGGAATTAAAGGATGCTGCGTTCCCACCTTTGCTCTTAATTTCTCTAGTAGAAAATGCGATTAAACATGGCGTAGAACCTAAAATAGGCCCGGTGCATGTGAGCGTCAGTGCTCGCTATTTTGATCAGGATGATGAAGAGAAATTGGAAGTCGAGGTCAGTGATAACGGTGTCGGTTTTGGTGGCACTACTTCAGGCTCGGGTATAGGATTGGCGAATATTCGAGAACGTCTAGAATCCATGTACGGCACGCGCGCCAGCTTAATTCTGAAAGCGCGTCCTGAAGGTGGCGTGGTTGCTAGTATTGTGGTTCCACTGATCGCTTAATCGCTTAATCGCATAACCGCATAACCGCATAACCGCATAACCGCATAGTTGCACAATTGCTCAATTGGTTTTACTTACCAAAAAAATGCCCTACCGTAAATTGCCCTAAAAGGAGTTCACATGACGACTGCGATTATCGCCGATGACGAAGACTTACCCCGTAAAGACTTGCGCCGTATGCTGGCAGAATTATGGCCAGAATTAGAAATACTCGCAGAATGCGAACATGGCACGGAGGCCTTGGAAGCGATCCATCAATACAACCCAGACATTGCGTTTCTTGATATCCGTATGCCAGGCATGACCGGCCTCGATGTCGCGAACGCAACCAAAGGACGCTGTCACGCGGTATTTACTACCGCCTACGATAATCATGCTCTCGAAGCATTCTCCGCCGGCGCGATTGACTACCTGTTAAAACCCATTTCGCGAGAACGTCTGGTCGAAGCCATCACGCGTCTCAAAGAGCGCATGGCAAGCAAAGCCGCACCAACTGATCTCAGTCAACTGATGCAAGAACTAGACAAGCGCCTACGTCCACAGACGGCGGAACGGATACGCTGGATCAGTGCCAGTGTCGGTGAGACAATTAAGATGTTCCCGATTGATAAAATTTTGTTCTTCACTTCAGATGAAAAATACACGCGCGTCGTCTGTAGTGACGATGAAGCACATGTACGTAAACCACTGAAAGAAATCATCGACGGCCTAGATCCAGAAATATTCTGGCAAATCCACCGCAGTGTCGTCGTCCGCGCCGAAGCGATCGCCAAAGCACACCGTGATGAACTCGGCAAGATCACGGTGGAAATACGCGGTACCAAAGAAGTACTGAAGGTGAGCCAGGCTTATGCTTGGCGGTTTAAGCCTATGTGATTGAGTTATAGAAGAGCACTGAGCTAAGCGCCGATTATTCGTTTGTGTTTATATCGGTCGATTGTTGCTTAGTTGCAGTATTTGTTCGAGACACATCAGATCCTTTTTGTTCAGTAGCCTTCTAAGCACGCCATGGGAGCGGCGATAACACTTGTTTCAGTGCTGTTAAAAATAAATTTGTACGTGCGGAACGATTGCCTTCCTTTGAGCTCAATAGAGCAACGACATCGGCTGAGGGCAAAATGTGGTGGGGCAATATTCGTACTAAACGACCATCGCGTAACTCCTCAGCGACATCCCACTCTGAACGTTGCATGATGCCATATCCGCTTAATGCCCATTGCTTCACTACGCGGCCGTCATTACTGGCAAGCTTGGGGTGGAAGCGAATCGATTGCATTTTTTTCTCGTTGGGAGCCTGTATTTTCCACAGCGTGACGTCCTCCGCATTTTCTCTTAGTGCGATGCAATGGTGGTGAGGTAGATCCGCGATGGAAGTCGGTATGCCATGTCTTTCCAAGTAGCTTGGTGCTGCACACAAGTAGCGTTGATTCGCGGCGAGTACAATTTTCACCAAGGATGAGTCGCGTAGTTCGCCGATATGAATGAGAATATCCCATTCTTTGTCCAGCTGATGAGGGTTGTCTGATAGCTCCAAATTCACCGATAAATTGTTGTGCTCTTCTTGAAATTTTGCCGCTAGTGGGGCGATAAATTGATGCCCAAAGCCAAATGGTGCCAAGATGCGAAGTCGTCCTACGATATCCTTTTTATAGCTTACTAGTGACGATTCTAAATCCTCCAATTCTGTCACGATCAGTTTTGCGCGCGCATAAAAATGGCTGCCCTCATCGGTGAGTTTGGTGCTCTTGCCTTTCCTATTGACGAGCTGTAGTTGTAGTCTTTCTTCGATCGCTTGCAGTCTTTGCGTGACCGAGGGCGGCGAAACGTTGAGTATTCTTGCTGTCGCTGCGAGTGATTCTTGTTGAGCCAGAACGCAAAAGAAGCGCAAATCTTCTGTATTGATCATTAAGTCTATTCTTAAGTTAGGAGTTAGTTTTTCTTAATTTTACTATTGACGTGCTTAGCTTATCCTAGCGACTTGCAAAAAAGAGCTGCATTGCTGCTCTTACGATAAGTAAATGGAAAGTGAATGATGGTAAAGAAGATTTTTTGGGCTATATGTTGGGGCGTATTCGTAAATATTTGTCAGGTAAGCATAGGATTTGCGCAACAGCAGACGGTCAATAGCCCAGCACAATTGCAAGAAGACTTGGCATTTGTTAAAAACAGCATCGCCACAGTGCATCCGGAAGTTGCTTATACCGCCGACCTCAAGCAACTGGCAAGCGTGTATCAAGAGTTAGAAATAGCCTTTCAAAAACCGATGAGTAAAGACTCGGCTTGGCTTGAATTGACGCGACTCAATCCCTATTTCGGCGACGCGCATCTGTTGGTATCGTATGCTGATGCGCGCAAGGAGGCAGAGGAACATCTCGCGATGGGACAAGGCTTCTTTCCTTTCGAAATCTACGCTGACCGCAATGCCAAGGGCGTAACCCAACTTTTTATACGTGGCACACTTGATGGCGCCCCGAGTGAACTAAAGGGAAGTCGCATCGAGCAAATTAACGGCGTACCTGCAACGCTTATAGCGCAAGAGTTATTGACGAGAATGGCGGGTGATACGCCTGCATTTCAAGCGAATCTCTTGAGCAGACGTTTTTGGTTGCTGTTTATAAAAATGTTCGGGGCACCAGCATCATTTGATTTAGTGCTTAGTCGAGATGGGGCGACGACACATATTCAACTTCCTGCGAAAAAGAGCTTACCAAAAGCCATGCTGGACGCGAAAAAATTTGACCAACAGTTCCAATTTGAAATTCTCAATAAACAGACGGCGCTCCTGACCATCAAAAATTTTATGTGGGAACAGGATGAAAAAGCCTTCTTTGAATTTACCAAACAAGCATTCAAGACGATAGCGGAGAACAAGATCAGCCATCTGATTATTGATATTCGCGAGAATACAGGTGGTAATGATAATTTTTGGAAAGATGGCATCCTTCGTTACATCGCCGATAAAACCTACCGTAATGGCTCCACCTATCGAAAACGAGTATTGGCAGGGCGCCAAAGTGGCACAGAAAAAGTGGGCGATATTGTTGATGGCTCGGTCGATTCTTGGGTTCAACCTGATGTGAATAATCCCTATTTTTTTAAAGGAAAAACATACTTCTTGATCGGAAGGCTGACTTATTCCTCTTCCGTCTTATTGAGTAATGTCGTACAGGATTTCGGTTTTGGGAAATTGGTTGGGCAAGAAGCCTATGTCAGATCTCGCCAGACTGGCGGCATCAATCAAGTCAATACGCTGCCAAATACAAAATTAGAAATCATCGTGCCACGTTTTATCTTGGATCGTCCGTCAGGTAAGCGAGATCCTGTGTTGCTTCAACCAGATATCTTTTTGCCTGATAGTCCATTTGATGAGCGGGAATTGATACAGGCTTTGCTGGGAACACTAGACGTGAAGTAGCTTATTGATGTTTACATCTAATGTGATTGTGTCCTCATTGAGGGCACGCCATCTCGATAGGGCGACTATTTTTCCCCGCACTTTAAGGCGTTTTTAAGAAATAAATTTAAGAATTAAAAAAGCTATGTAAAATAGTTACTTTATGAAATAACTAATTTATGAGGCACGGAAATTTTCGTGACGTTGCATGCCAGCTTATAAAGTTCCTCTACTCTCACTTATTCTATTTTTAGTTACTGCCGGCGAGGTTTTGGCCTATCAAAATAAGGGGGTCGAACAAAATCAGTTTACGCCGTCGGTGACGATTGCCAGCACTCGCAATCCTGTCGATAAATCTTATCGAGCGATGGTTGAGGGGATGATGTTGTTTGAGAAAAATCGTCACCTTTCTCCACATGGCAATTTGCGCTTTAAATTGCTACCCCGGGACTTTGATGTTGACATGAGCACCATCAAGTTAAAAGTGGTTGGTGATACTTTTTCTTATTCGGTGCCGATTGCGGACGATCAAACGTTTACTTTAGATGTGCAAGACAAAGCACTGAAAGAAGATGCTTCGGTGCGACCTGATCGCCGAGCTGACAGTATGACTTGGCGCGTGGAAATCAAAACGCCTGGTTTGCCTCAAAATGTCCGGCGCTTGGGGGATTTGCGCTTGGAATGTAGGGTTGGACTGACCGCTCGTTTAATCTCAACAAGGGGTAACAATCCTGTCGGTACTATCCCTGAATCATTTTGCAAGCCAACGTCAGGGCGATCAGGGTATTACTTTTTCGCAGACAAACCGATCTTTAATGTGGTTCTGCGCAATCAGGCGCGTCGTATGAATTTGCCTCTGAGCTATCTCTATTCTGGTTTAGCGAATAGCACTTTTACCGACGATCTGAGTGACAAAGACAGCCGTGCGATGATAGGCAGAAGCTACTTTTTGCCTCTGGGAGATCGATCTTGGCCTGATGATACTTTGGTCGAGTTTGAATATATGGAGGAGTCGGGTTCGAACTCATCTAGCGATAAGCTGACAGACAAACAAACTATCTCAGGGGGCGGCTTATGAATTCGCTCGTAGTTTTTACGGTTAAAACCAGTATAGTGATAAGCCTGTTTTTAAGTGTGATCGCATGTTCCATTTATCCTCGTTTTCCAGTCGCTACTACAGTATCTAAAAGTGACATTGCCTTTGTTCCAAGTGAGAAGGTAAAACAAGTTCATATCGAACTCGGTAAGAGCAATAAGGCGGAGGTGGAAATCTTGCTTGGGAAAACACGTAATATTAAATTCGAAAATAATTATGAACTATGGGTTTACCAATTTGCCTTGAATGCAGCGGGTGAAACCGTACAAAAGGAAATCAAAGCCTCTTTTCTCGCTTCTTTGTTACCCAATACGATTGCTAAAGGACATACGGATTTTGTGGTTTTATTCAGTCCTGATGGAATAGCCAGAAAAATGATGTCACGCATGCCAGAAGAAAAATAGGCCGCCTCAACGCCTCAAATAAAGGTGCCACCTTTATCGTCAGAAAAGCAATAAATGCTTAATGAGCTCTTGTAGTCATCAGTTGAACCTTCCAAAATGTGCAGACACCCGAGCAATCTGGTGTCTGTTTTTTTTGTACGTCAATTTGTGATCGCCAGTTTGCGATTCGAAATTACCGTTAGCTGTGATAGTCTTTCGTTCGGGATTACCATAATAAAAACAAATCAAGGAGCACGAACGATGTTATCGCTTCAAACCAAATTGGCAAACACAAAGAAAGTCAATTTTGCATTAGGCAAGACAGTAGCTGGCATCAGCTTTTTACTATACGCCAGCCTTCATATCGCGCCTGCTTACAGTACGCCAACTACCAGTGCCCCAACTACCAGTGCCCCAACTACCAGTACGAAAGACCTCGCACGCTGGCAGGCCACTGCGCAAAAAGTCACAATCTCGCGTGATAAATGGGGCATTCCGCATGTGGTTGGCAAGAGCGATGCCGATGCCGTATTTGGCTTATTGTATGCGCAGGCGGAAGATGATTTTAAACGCATAGAATTAAACTATATCAATGCATTGGGGCGTTTGGCTGAGGTAGAAGGCGAGGCTCAGATCTGGCACGATTTGCGGATGAAGTTGTTTATCGAGCCTAAAGATTTACAGGCCAAATATGCCGCTAGTCCAGCTTGGCTGAAAGCATTGATGAATGGGTTTGCCGATGGCTTGAATTATTATCTGCACACGCATCCCGAAGTGAAGCCACGTTTGATCACGCATTTTGAACCGTGGATGGCATTGGCATTTAGCGAAGGTAGCATTGGTGGGGATATTGAATCGATCAACCTCACGCAATTAGAAGCTTTGTATGGCAAACGCCCCGAACTGGCGGCACTCAATACGGATCCTGTAATGCCCGAGCCACGTGGCTCCAACGGATTTGCGATTGCACCGGCTCGCACCGCGAACGGTCAAGCCATGTTGTGGATTAATCCGCATACCTCATTCTATTTCCGTCCTGAAGTGCAGGTCACCAGTTCACAAGGTTTGAACGCTTATGGCGCGGTGACTTGGGGGCAGTTTTTCATTTATCAGGGCTTCAATCAATACAATGGCTGGATGCATACCTCGAATGCGGCGGATGTGATTGATGAATTTGCCCTCTCCGTCAGTCAAAAAGCAGGTAAGTATTATTATCTGTACGAGGGTAAACAGCGACCTTTAAAAGTCGTCGAACAGAGTCTGCCATATAAAACCAGTACTGGCATGGACATGCGCAAGATCAGCACTTACTTTAGCCATCACGGCCCTGTAGTGCGTGCTGCCGATGGCAAATGGATCGCGGTGCAGTTGATGAATGAGCCAGTGAAAGCTTTGATGCAATCCTATCTGCGCACCAAGACGCGTGACTACGCGGGATTTGCCAAAGTAATGGATTTGCGTGCGAATTCTTCCAATAACACGGTGTATGCCGACCGTGATGGCAATATCGCCTATTTCCACGGTGACTTCGTGCCACGTCGCAATCCGCAATTGGATTGGACGCGCCCGGTTGATGGCAGCTTACGTAGAGCGGATTGGCAAGGCTTACATCCGGTCAAAGACATTATTCAAATATTTAATCCTGCCAATGGTTGGATACAAAACACCAATAATTGGCCATTTTCCGCCGCCGGTACTGGTGACGGTAATAGTAGCCCGCGCCTGCAAGATTATCCGCGTTATATGTGGACCAATGGCGAGAACGCCCGTGGTCTGCACGCGGTGAAATTGTTGAAGGAGGCAATGAATATAAGCCTCGATGGCATGATCAAGCTCGCTTACGATAATGAGCTCACCGCTTTTGAGTCTTTATTGCCGCCCCTATTCAAAGCCTACGACGCAGCGCCTGATCCAGCCTTAGCAGAACAGATTAAAAGTCTGCGAGCTTGGGACTTGCGCGCAACTTTAGAATCTATTCCCACTTCTCTGGCGATTTATTGGGCGCAAGACCTGGTGCAGAAGCACGGTGCTGAGGCACGTAGTAAAAACGTGCCGGCTGTCGATTATTTACCTAGTCTGCCAGCATCTGCCCTACTTGCTGGGTTGCAACGTGCTAGTCAGCGCTTGCAAAATGATTTTGGCAATTGGCAAACGCCCTGGGGTGAGATCAATCGTTTCCAACGACTCTCCGGTGATATTAATGCCAGCTATGATGATAATAAACCTAGCTTGCCAGTGTCATTTGCATCGGGAAACTGGGGCGCGCTGGCCGCTTACGGGATGGTTGCCAAACAAACGACCAAACGAATTTATGGTGATCGTGGCAACAGTTTTGTGGCAGCGGTGTCGTTCGGACCTCGCATACAAGCTAAGAGCATATTGGCTGGTGGCGTGAGCGGCGATCCTGCCTCTGCTCATTTTAACGACCAGGCTGAGATGTATAGTAAAGCGCAGTTTAAGGACGTGCTGTTCTACCCAGAAGACGTCGCGAAGCATTTGAAGCGTCGATATCACCCGGGACAGTAAAAAATGGATTAAGGTAAGTGAGCAACGGCACTTAGCCTATTCAGCTGGTAAAAATGCCGCAATGCGCAATAAATCTAGCCTGTCTCTTCAACACAAATTGGTCTTATCCCAGACATTTCTAGTTTAGAATGCACCGTCGTTGAAAATCCCTGCATTTTTGGTAAGTCTTATCGGTCATGGAATGCAGAGGATTTTGTTTCTAAATGGGATTCAGTTAGAGAACAACGGATTTAAGCAAATTAAAAAAAGCATTACGACACTTCAAACTAGGTTTTACAAAATTCAAATAGGAGAAAATTGCATGAGCGGTGCTGCAATCACACCGGGTCAAGAGACCCCAATTCCAGAGTTTAAGCAAATCATGGGGCATCCAGCTCCGCTTTGGATGTTATTCATGTCCGAATTCTGGGAGCGCTTTGCGTTCTACGGTATTCGTTGGGCTTTGGTGCTTTATATTGTTGAGCAGTTCTACAAAGGTGATGGTTCAGGCCAAGCCGCCGCGAACTTAACTTATGGTTCTTATTTGGCGCTGGTTTATGCTGCAGCACTCTTTGGTGGTTATGTCGCCGATCGGGTCATAGGTTATCAACGTTCAATTTTGATCGGTGCGGTCTTCATGGCGGCCGGCTTGTTTATGATCTCCATTCCAAACGAAGAGATCTTTAAACTTGGTCTGGCAACGATTATCATCGGTAACGGTTTGTTCAAACCAAATATTTCGACCATGGTTGGTAAGTTGTATAGCATCGCTGATACTCGCCGCGACTCTGGTTTTACCATTTTCTACATGGGTATCAATGTCGGTGGTTTCTTAGCACCAATTTTCACGCAATTCCTAGCGCAAAAAGTATTCAGTACAGGTGATACACCAGCTTACAAAATTGTCTTCATAGCGGCAGGTATCGGTATGTTGTTAAGTTTGGTTTGGTTCGCAATTGGACGCCGTACTTTAAAAGGCATAGGCGCACCGGCAGAAGGCACCGAAAGCATGTCCCGAGTCATTTATGTCGCGATTGGTGGTCTGTGTGTGATCCCTGTGGCTTACTTCTTGTTGTCGATGGGCGCAGCGAAATTACAAGGTATTTTAACTGTGTTGTTTATCGGCTTGGCAGTGATGTTGATGGTTGAAGGCATTCGCAATGGCAATGTGGCGCGCGATAAAGTCATCGCCATGTTGATGATTTTTACTTTTAATATCCTGTTCTGGATGTTCTTCGAACAAGCCGGTAGTTCATTCACCTTCTTAGCAGAAAGCATTGTTGATCGTGATTTAGGTGGTTTTGTGTTCCCAACCGCTTGGTTCCAAAGTGTAAACTCCTTAGCAATTATTGCCTTTGCACCGATCGTTGCTGCTATTTGGGTCATTCTCGGGCGCCGTAATTTGAACCCATCCATTCCACGTAAGTTCGGCCTGGGCTTGATTGGCAATGCTTTGGCTTTCGGCTTGTTGATGTATGCATTAACTTTCCTGGTCGATGACAACAGCAAAATCCCATTCTGGACCTTGTTCATGGTGTATGTCATTCAGTCTGTTGGCGAATTATGCTTGTCTCCTATCGGTTTATCTATGGTAACCAAACTCGCACCAGTTCGCTTGGTCGGTTTGGGAATGGGCGGTTGGTTCCTGTCCACCGGTATTGGTAACAATTTGTCCGGTATTTTCGCTAGTCATGTTAGTGGTGATAGCGGCATGTCAGTTGCCTCCGCTTTGAGCGGTTATACCTTCGGTTTCTACTCACTATTAGGCGCAGGTATTGTCTTGTTCTTGATCGCACCATTGATGCAAAAATTGATGCATGGTGTGAAGTAAAATTGAGAGCACGATAGTTTGTGCAGTCAACAAAAAAGCGACCCTAGGGTCGCTTTTTTGTTGATCTTGCATTTGCTGCGCTGAACTCATAAGCCTGTTGCTTGACGCGGTGATGGCTAGGTCAATATGCCATCATTCCCGCGCCCTTCTTTACAACTACTTCACTTCTACAGCTTGCCCTGCAGCCATGTCATCTGCAGCAGGCATCGCTGGATAAGCTTTGCCATTAATGGTGAGCTTGTTGTTTTTCCAGAGAATTTGTGAACTCAAGTTGCCGCCGTTACGCACGATGTAGCCTTGCGTTTCGTAGGGCTCAACGCTGGTTTTAAACATGCCCAACATCATATTGCGTGCTTCTGGTTCGGTTTGTGTGCCATTTATCAATTCTTGCACCAAGGATTCGGCCAAAGTGACATCCGCTTTACTTTCGAGTTTGGCCAACAACAGCATAGGATTCTCTAAGTCTTCTGGTTTGACATCGACGAATAGTAATTTGCCTGAGGCTTTAAATTCACCACTTTTTCCTGTCAGACTGAGGCGGTCTAAAGACAATACCGGTTGATGCTTGAGCATCTCTCCGCCATGCTTTTTAAGGCTTACCTGTATTTCAGCCATTTTTTCTGGTGTCAGGTTCTTACGATCCATGGCGTACAAGGCATCAAATAGCCGATTAAAGCTAGGGCCGTGCAAGTTCTGTAAGGAATAGTCGTAATGAAAGCTACCGAATTCTGTGTTGTTGACTTGAATCTGTTGGATGCCCAACTTTAAGATGGAATCAAACAAATCAGTCTTGCGAGTGGTGTTGCTCTCTAACACCAGATCTTTCAAATTAAAACCGGCGTTGGGTGCCAGTTTATTTGAAAAGCTGATGCTGCTGATGCTCGCTTTTGAGGTGCCCACATAGAGAATGCCGTCCATATAAGCGCGTTCAGCATCGCCGCTCATTTTGATGGCACCCAGATTCATGGTGGTGCTGCTATCGCTGCTGACGATATCCATGCCAGGCGCATTGAAATCAAATTTCAATTTTTTGTAGGCTGCATCAAATCCAAATTCTAGATTCAAACCTTTCCAATTGAGCTTGTCTTGGCGTATGCCAACTACGGTATTGACCGCAGGGCTGCTCATTTTTACTGTACCGCCGCCGCCGTAGTTGAGTACGGTTTGCAGTTCTAAGTATTTCTTGTCACCGAAGATTTTTTTGATTTCAGCAACAGTCGCTGCATCCAAGACGAATTCAGTGTCTATCTTGCCCGCGCCGATACCTGCGATGCCTGGAATAGGGCCATGCGTAATATGGTTGATGATTTGGATTTGTATCGGTTTGATGATAGGCATGATATCTGGCGCTGCTTCGGCAGGCTCGCTAGCCGCCCCTGCTGTTTCAGCCTCTGGCTCCTGGAAGCTCGCTGGTGTGGCTGCCGTGGCTGGAAAGATATCTGCGTAACTAAATTCTATGGTGCTTTCTTGGGTAGAGGAAAAAACGCCGCGTGTGTAATTTTGTTTAACGATCTTAAAATTGGAAAACAATACCTCGCTCGCGTTGATTTGACTCAACTTGGTTTCTAAGCGTTTGCCTGTGACCCAAGAGGCTGCTGGATAAGCAATAGCTAAGGCAGCGACCACAGCAATAGCCAAGGAACTTTTCTTCATGTGACAAATCCTTTAAAAATCTAATAATCAAAAAAATAAACAGCCGATAGTGTAACGACAATTTCAGCTTTTATGGTTCAAAAGATATTGAAATGCGAGTCTAATTAGATTTTTTTAGATGCAGTTCGATATTTAAATCAAAAACTACCCTAGGCGTTGTTGCCAGCCTTACTTGTACTTTGTAAGAACCTCGTTTCAAAATCATCAGGACTTAAGGCGCGGGAGATCAAAAAGCCTTGGATCTCATTGCAATGTAAGGATGACAGCAGGTTTTTTTGTTCCTCTGTCTCTACGCCCTCAGCAATCACCTTTAACTTAAGCGCATGGGCTAAGCTGATAATGGCTGTGACGATCGCGACATCACTTTCATCTTTGGTCAGATTCATGACGAAAGAGCGGTCAATTTTGAGTTTATTGATGGGGAATCGCTTGAGGTAGCTCAGGCTGGAGTAGCCAGTGCCAAAATCATCCACTGCCATTTTTACACCTAAGGCAGCGATCGCGTTCAGCTTCTTGAGCGTTTCTTCAATATCGCGTATCAAGATGGATTCAGTCAGCTCAAGTTCAATCAAGCTAGGATCGAGATGGGCGTCATCGAGAGCATTTGCTAGGTTGTCAATGAAGTTCGCTTGTTGAAATTGCAGAGCCGAAACGTTGACCGAAATACGTAGCTGTTGTCCATTTTTGTTCCACGCCGCAGCTTGGGTAATCGCTGTGTGCATCACCCAATTGCCCAAAGCGATAATGAGACCGGTCTCTTCCGCGATAGGAATAAATTTGGCCGGACTCACTTCGCCTAATTCTGGGTCGTGCCAACGCAGTAAAGCTTCTGCGCCAAACACCTGTTGTGTTTGCAGATCCACAAGCGGTTGGTAATGCAGGCGGAATTCCTGATGCTCTAATGCCTGACGCATGGCATGGTCAATTTTCATGCGTGACAGTAAGCCGATATTCATTTGCCGCTGATAAAAACGAAAATCGGCGCGTCCGCGTTCTTTCGCGTGGTACATCGCACTATCCGCATTCTTAATCAGATCTTCCATCGTGTGACCATCGCTAGGATACAGGGCGATACCGATGCTACAGGTCACGCTAAAGGGAATACCATCAAGGCAAAACGAGGCTGCTAAGTCAGCTAGTACCCGGCGGGCACAGATTTCGGCACCACTGGCGTTGGCTAGATGTAATAGCAAAACGAATTCATCACCACCGAGACGGGCGGCTGTATCGACTTGGCGCAGACATTTTTTTAGACGCTCGGTGACTTCAATTAATACCCTGTCGCCAAAAGGATGACCTAAGGAGTCATTAATCTGTTTGAAATTGTCGAGATCGAGGAAGAGCAAGGCAAATTCACCATTATCGCGGCTGGCATGCGTGATCGCTTGGTTGATGCGCTCTTCCAATAGCAGTCGGTTAGGCAAGCCGGTTAAGGCGTCGGAGAATGCCAGCTCTTCGATTTTCTGCTTCGCGTTATAGTTCTCCGTTAGATCCTTAAAGAAACCGATGATGTTGACCGTGTAACCTAATTCATTTTGCAAGCAGACCAAGGAAATCATACAGAGATAAGCATGCCCATCTTTACGCCGGTTCCAGATTTCGCCTTCCCAAAAGCCATACTCGGTTAATTCGCTCAAAACCCGTTTCAGGACTTCGGAACTACCTTGATTCAGCAAGAAGTCACTGATTGTCTGCCCTATCATTTCGGTTTCGGTATATTGGGTCAGACGCTCGAAGCTGGGATTGGTCGTGATGATTTTTTGGTAGTGATCTGTAATAAAGATCGCGTCTGTGCTAGCTTCGAACACTTTGGATGCCAGTTGTAAGCGAGCTTGATCTGCCAATTTCTCAGAAATATCACGGAAAGAAAATACTCTGCCTATTGGTCGTCCGCGGGCGTATTGCGGCAGAGTCACCCGTTCTAGAATTTTCCCTGAATGCAGTACCAGTAAATCGTTTGCCTCCATAAGAGGTGAGCGTCGTATTTCCGATAGGCGCTCATGGTAATTGCTAGCATCGACGATACAATTGTCCATCCAGGCATAGATGCCAATGTCATTGCGCTCAGTCAGTAATGCTTCCGGCAAGTCCCATAATTTAGCGAATAAGTGATTGTAGCTACGAATTTCTCCGTCTAGATCAGTGACCAGAATGCCATCTGCGGTGGACTCTAAAGTTGCTCGTAATTCGGCGATGAGCTTTTCTAGTTCCGTCTCGATTTGTCGTTGATCGCTATGATTCCGGATCGCTACCACATACAGAGAGGTGTCCAAATCCAGATGAATAAAACTGACACGCCGGATCACTTGAACAATGCTGTCATCCGGTCGACGTAACAGCGTTTCAGAATAAATATTATTGGAGAGACCTGCGGCGACATCTTCCCAAAAGAACATGTCTTCTGGAGAGGCCGCCAGATTTATTACAGGTGTGTTTACCAAACTATGTGGAGTGACACCGAGTAGTTCATGAGCAGCGCGGTTGGCAGCTATGACATGCAGTTGTACGGGATCGACTAGCAATACGCCTTCAAGCATGCCTTCGATTAAGGCTTCCCATTGGCGGCTGCTCATGAAATCTTACCTACCAAATCAGTTGCCATGGAAAGCGGATCGCTGGCACGTTCAAAGAAATAGCAGAGACGTTTGCGAGGAGAGAGATAATCGTAGGCCGCCTTAGGTAATTGCACCGGTTTTAAACTACGTCGTATCCCAAGGTGGGTTTCATGTTCCAGATTAATCATTAAGGCATCATCACGGGGAACGGAAGGATCGTGAATAATGACTTTGGGCCTGATCGGGCGTGATGAGTTGACCGAAACGACCAGGGCATAACGCTCGTCACTGAGCTGCACCACGGAGCCTGGAGGATAAATACCCATCATTTTGATAAATGCCGTCAATGTCGAGGTATCCGACTGCATTTTGTTCTTAGTGAAAAGTTGCGATAAGGCTTCATGTGGTGTGATAGCCAGCGCGACATTGCTCGGGTTGCACATATTATCGAAGCGATTCACCAAGGAAATAATCCGGCTTAGCATCGTCATTTTGTCGACATGAATATGACCGGGATAGCCACTCCCATCGGCGAACTCGTGATGCTGTGCAATCAGTAAAGTTGCACTGCTGGATAATTGCATTTTGCGCGCCAAATTGACGCCATGGGCCACGTGGCTTTGATATAACTGTCTTTCGGCTGGACTGCTATGTTCATCAACCCATCGCAGACGATCGGGCAATTCGATCTTACCCACATCATGCAATAAAGCGCCGATACCAAGCTCCAACATATCGTCTTTAGGTAACTCTAATGCCTTCCCCAGTAAGAGCGAAATTAAGGTGACATTGATACTATGTAATGCCGTTTTTTCGCCCGCTTTTTCGGATAAAAGTCGGATGGCTGATTCATCATGATTGAGGATGCCGTTGAGCATGCCTTCTACTAATTTGCTTGCGCTATCTTTGGCTGCTGGTGGCTGTGCGTGGACGATTTCAGTTAGATGTTTGAATTCTTGCGTTGCCTGACCAAACTGGCGTTCGCACGCCATTAGGCTGGCTTGTTGGCTCGCAAGCAAAGCCTTGCGATGTTTTGCTGCCAATGCCTCCGGCGTTTCGGTGCTGGCTACCGTATTGACGTCAGGGACATTTTTTGTTGGACTTGCTTGTGGATCAGGCTGACTTTTGTCCGGGGCATAGCGGATTTTTTGTAAGCCCAGTGCCTGTAATTTGAGAATTTGATCCTGATTGCGGATTTCAAAGCTACTCACCGGAAATGGATGATCCATCCAACCTATATCAAGGTAGACGTATAAACCAATTCGCAATTCTGCCGGACTGATAAATTGATGGGTAGCGTCGGTCATTGCACAGGCATTTCAGAGTGTTCAAATCAATTGCTGAAAAGTTTCTTTAAGTTAACTGTTTGAGTATAAGTCACAATATCCGAAAAAACATGTTTTTGCCAATTTCATCGAAAAATAAATAGATTTTTTTGTAGATAAAAAAACGATGCGTTGTATTTTTTAGCGCATTCGTTGTCGCTTTAGTATGCCGCGTAGATAGTCCCTCATAGAACAACAAAATCGCATTTCTCGGTACACAAATATCTTACAATCAAATTTTATCTTTTAAAGATGTTGCCCATGTTATTAGCACTGTTAACGGATTTGCATGCCAATCGAGAAGCCTTGGAAGCTTGTCTCGCGCATGCTGAAGAACGGCATGCAGAACAATACGCTTTTTTGGGTGATTTGATTGGTTATGGCGCTGATCCGGTATGGGTGCTCGATACCGTCATTAACTACGTCGGACGTGGTGCTTATGTCGTGATGGGCAATCACGATCTTGGCGTCCTGCAAGCGGATCGCAAAGATATGAATGCGAATGCCCGTGCCGTATTGGAGTGGACGCGCGGTCAATTGAATGATTATCAAATCGAGTTCATCCGTAACTTGCCGATGCAGATTGAGTTTGAAAATTTATTGCTGGTGCACGCCAATGCCTGGGCGCCAGAGAAATGGGAATACGTCGATGGTGCAATGGAAGCAGCACGAAGCATTAAAGCCACGCAGGCGCAAGTCACCTTTTGTGGTCATGTGCATCTCCCAAGTTTGTACCACATGACTGACGCTGGCAAAGTGGGGGAATTCACGCCGGTCTCTGACCTTAGTATGTCTTTAAGTAAATTGCGGCGCTGGCTGGTACAACCTGGATCCGCCGGACAGCCGCGCGACGGCAATCCAGCCGCATGCTATGCCCTGTTTGATACGGTTAAGCGAGAGCTGACTTTTTTTCGGGTACCGTATGACGCAGAAACCGCCGCGCAAAAAGTACTGGAAGCGGGCTTGCCTGCCGTTCTGGCGCAGCGCTTAGTTAAGGGAGGCTAGCTTTATGAAAGACCGTAAGGTACCTCCAGCTGAGCATCTTAGTTCACCTGAAAAGCCATTAGCCCCCAAACGATTGCAAGTGGGTATGGTAGTTGATTCTTATCGCCTTGAAGAGAAGTTACATATGGGCGGCATGGCCGCGCTGTGGCGCATTACTGACTTGCAGGAGCGTTACCGTTCCCCGGACGGCGAGTTACCCGCTCTGATCATGAAGGTACCATTGATGTTCAGCATTGATGACCCGACCGCGATTGTCGCCTTCGAAGTTGAGCAAATGATTATGCCTAAACTCAAAGGCAAACACGTACCGAAGTATTTTGGCTCTGGTGATTTTGACGCTCAGCCTTTTATCGTCATGGAGCACATCGAAGGTACCTCGCTGCGTTCAAGATTTGATTTGTCGCCTTTGCCCGTCGATGAAGTGGTAACGATAGGTATTAAAGTTGCCGCCGCTTTGCAAGACTTACACCGGCAGCACGTGATTCATCTTGATCTGAAACCGTCGAATATCATGTTTCGTGAGGGTGGCGCTGTAGTTTTGATAGATTATGGTTTATCGCGTCATGATAAATTGCCTGATCTGCTGGGAGAGGAATTTCGTTTGCCGATGGGAACCGGACCTTACATCGCGCCTGAGCAAGTATTGGGCATACGCAATGAGCCGCGTAGCGATCAGTTTTCACTTGGTGTCTTGCTGTATCACCTGGCTACCGGCGAGCGACCTTTTGGTCATCCTACTTCCGTATCTGGGTTGAAAAAACGCTTGTATCGAGATCCGATTCCACCACGTGTACACAACCCTGCGATCCCGGATTGGCTGCAAGAGATTATTTTGCGTTGTCTGGAAGTCGATCCTGCCGCCCGTTTCGATACGGCAGCGCAGCTGGGTTTGATGCTGCAAAATCCAGATCAATTGCATCTAACCGCACGCGCAGAGAAATCGAACAAAGATGGTTTTCTCTCGGTATTAAAGCGACGTTTTCATGCCGCAGGCGTTGAACCTTTCGCCAAATACAGCATGTCCGATCAACTCTCGCAATCACCAATCATTATGGTGGCCTTGCATTTGAGTGAAAGCAATACCGAGCTAGCTGATGATATTCGTATGCTGACACGGCGCATGTTGCAGACCGAACCCGGAGCGCGGCTGGCCTGTGTCACGATACGTAAAACCAGCCGTATTGGACTTGACGATGGCATGGTACAGGATGGACAAAATATGCATGTAAAGCAGTTGGTCGAACTAAAACATTGGGCGCGACCTTTGCAGGTGCTCAAGGAGAAGATCACTTTTCATGTGCTTGAGGCGCACGACACGGCCTCTGCGATTATTGATTATGCGCATAATAATAGTGTCGACCAAATCATTATTGGATCGCGTGGCAGTTCGACTATTCGCCGTTATTTGGGTAGCGTTTCTGCGCAAGTGGTGGCGGAAGCTGAATGTACCGTGACCGTGGTTAAACAGAGACGAGAGTAAGCCCCTATTTCGAACCGCTAGTGATGCGCCTATTTCCTTCATTTTGCCGACAGCTTGTTGCCAGTTTATTTGGGGGTCTATTGCTTTGCGTCGCGTTGAGCTGTGCTGTGAACTCTGCTCACTCACAGACCGTAGCGCAGGCTAATCGGCAATCCGGACACCCAGTTTTAGCGCCGGTACAAACTTGGCGAAAATTTGCCGACACCGTATTCCACCGGCTTTCTATTCAGAATGGTTTACCGCAATATAGTGCCACCGCCATTGCTCAAGATGGCGATGGATTTATCTGGGTAGGTACCCAAGGTGGCCTTGCGCGCTGGGACGGCTATCGTTTCCGTAACTATTTACCAGTGCAAAATGATGCGCATAGTTTGCCGGATAATTATGTCATGTCACTCTATACCGATCCACGTGGGCGTATCTGGGTTGGGACGAATGGCGGCGGTCTGGCGCAATACGATAATAAGCTTGATCGTTTCATCCGGATTCCTATCGGCCCGCAAGCGATCAGTCATGTCACAATCAATGCAATTATT
>CAUPNA010000075.1:0-21186 GCA_963512475.1 uncultured Undibacterium sp. | reverse complement strand
TCAACGTTAGAGATCGCCAGTGCGGTTTCTTCTACGCGCCAGACGATCGCTGCACCAATTTCCACTGGATTACCACGCTTGTCGTTCACTTTGAGCGGGGGCGTATTGAGCGTACGAGCACGCAAACTTAATTTGCGCTTGCTGAACAAAGGATTCGCCCAACGCAATCCTTCGCTGCGATCTGATCCTTTGTATTTCCCAAACAAAGAGAGTAAAGCAGCTTCGTTTGGCTGCAACATGTATAGCCCAGTAAACAGAAAAATACCCAGCGCAATGACGATGAGCCGAAACAACACTGCACTCACCGCTAGTTGCTGACCTTCCATTAACAAAGTAACGAAAGCATAAACTCCGCCCACAATTAATAGCAAACCAAGCGCTATCATCGCGTAGCCATCTATTGACGCATAGCCAAACTCGCGCATGGCCAACTTCTTTTCTTCTTTTTTCATGAGCGATTTATTTTCTGCTTTACCAGACACTTCTTTTACTGTTTCCATTCTTTTCTCCTGTAGATTAATTTCAATTTTCTAGCACGTAGCCCCAAATAGAGTGAAATCAAAGTGATATCACTTTAGGATCATGCAATCGAGTTGTCAAGCAGATTTATCAAAATTTAAAAAACCACAACAACCACCAATTTTTACGCTTCAGGTAAGATACCAACCAATCTAAAAGTCCGCCTTTCTCATCAATGAAAACCAAAATACGCACCGAAGTTGCCCAACTTTGGCAAATCGCTTGGCCAGTCCTGATTGGACAATTGGCAACCGTCGGTATGTCCGTTGCCGATGTGGCAATGACCGGACATCTTAGCGCGCAAGACCTAGCCGCTGTGGCGCTGGGGGCTTCACTCTGGTCCATTATCTTGGTGACGGTGATGGGCGTCATGATTTCTGTCAATGCCGTGGTCGCCCACGAAATCGGCGCTGCAGCGCTCGACAAAGTCCCACATATCGTGCGCCAGGCTATGTGGATGGGCTTAGGTGTTGGCTTGGTTGCTTGTCTCTTGCTGAATCTCTCTACCAGCGTTTTTGACTACCTGCAGTTAGAGCCTTTTGTACAAGCTAAAGCAACCGAGTTTGTTCGGGTGATTAGCATAGGGATGCCTGCGTTCGCCATGTACCGTGCGCTTTATGGCTACACCACAAGCTTAAACAGTACCAAACCTGTCATGGTGATCGCTCTGTTAGGACTTGGCTTCAACATCTTTGTTAATTGGCTTTTCATTTATGGAAAATGGGGCTTTCCGCAGCTGGGTTCGACTGGGTGCGCCATCGCCACCGGAGTTGGAATGTGGCTAATGCTATTCGCAATGATATGGTGGACACGCCACGCCGACACGTATAAGAAGACCTTTCCATTCACCCATAGAGAAGCGCCAAAATGGTCGGAAATTCGCTCAATGTTGCGTATTGGCCTACCGATTGGCGTCACTTATTTTGCAGAAGTATCTGCCTTCTGCGCTGTTGGCCTGCTTGTGGCGCGCTTTGGGGTTATTGCCATTTCAGCCAATCAAATAGCCTTAAATTTTTCTTCTCTAGTATTTATGATACCCATGAGTTTGGGTATCGCATTGACAACGCGGGTTAGTCAAACATTGGGAGAAAAAGATGTCGTGAAAGCGCGATTTATTTCTTGGACTGGCGTTAGTGTATCGCTAATATTCGCTGTAATTTCTGCCACGTTGATGACCTTGTTCCGACACCAAGTCGCAGCAGCTTACACTTCCGATCCTGCCGTACAAGCGGTCGCTGCCAATCTGTTATTACTTGCAGCAATTTTTCAGCTCTCTGATGCAGCGCAAGTGACGCTATCTTGTGCCTTACGCGGATACAAGGTGACGCGTATTCCTATGTTTATTCACATCATGGCGTTTTATGGCTTTGCTTTACCAATCGGTGCCATTCTTGGTTTATCACCCAGTTGGTTCCCATGGCGTCCTGCACAGCCAATGGAAGCGGCTGGTTTTTGGATAGGTTTAGTACTCGGTCTTACAGTTGCTGCGGTTTTATTGGCGATTTTCCTACATCGACTATCTGGTACCAAGATCGCCTATGACACGCACAAACCGGCGTGAGGCTAGTACGAATCGGTCTTTTCAATAGGCACTGGTGTAAAATGGCGGCTTATTTCAAAATTTCTCTGAAGTTTTGTTTCAATCCTGTTTCGTTTCCATCTGAGTCAACTCAGTTTTTCTAAGTAAAGTTCATCATGAGTCTTCAATGCGGTATCGTCGGCCTGCCTAACGTCGGCAAATCTACTCTTTTCAATGCCTTGACAAAAGCAGGCATCCCCGCAGAAAACTACCCTTTCTGTACTATTGAACCAAACGTCGGCGTGGTAGAAGTACCAGATCCACGCTTAAAACAATTGTCCGACATCGTTAAGCCTGAGCGCGTACAAAACGCCATTGTCGAATTTGTCGATATCGCTGGTTTGGTTGCGGGCGCATCAAAAGGCGAAGGCTTGGGCAATCAATTCTTGGCACACATCCGTGAAACTGATGCCATTGTGAATGTGGTACGTTGTTTCGAAGATGACAACGTGATTCACGTTGCTGGCAAAGTCAGCCCACTTGATGATATCGAAGTCATACAAACTGAACTCTGCCTAGCCGACATGAGTGCGGTCGAAAAAGCCATCCATCGCGAAAACAAAAAAGCACGTTCAGGCGACAAAGACGCCGTGAAACTGGTCGCCCTGCTTGAAAAAATCATGCCTGGCTTAAACGACGCCAAACCAGTACGCGCCATGGGTTTAGACAAAGAAGAAATGGCCTTGATCAAAACTATGTGTCTGATCACCGCAAAACCAGCCATGTATGTGGCCAACGTGTCGGATCATGGTTTCACCAACAATCCTTTGCTCGATCAATTAACGACTTACGCCGCCTCCCAGAACGCGCCTATCGTCGCCATTTGTGCGTCAATTGAATCAGAAATCGCCGATCTGGAAGATGCCGACAAAGCAGAATTCCTCGCCGACATGGGCATGGAAGAGCCAGGCTTGGATCGTCTGATCCGCGCTGCATACAAGTTACTCGGCTTACAAACTTACTTCACAGCAGGCGTCAAAGAAGTTCGCGCCTGGACGATTCATGTTGGTGACACAGCACCACAAGCAGCTGGCGTGATCCACACCGACTTCGAACGTGGCTTCATCCGTGCCCAAACCATCGCATTTGATGACTACATTACCCACAAGGGTGAAGCTGGTGCGAAAGAAGCTGGGAAAATGCGCGCCGAAGGTAAAGAATATGTGGTGAAAGACGGCGACGTGTTGAATTTCTTGTTTAATGTTTAAACCGCAGTTTAAACCGCATCCAAGCGGTACCTAAGTAGCACAAAGTTTAACCAAAGGCCGCCTTCACGCGGTCTTTTTTGTCTATTATGCAGCGTTGGTAGTTGACCCGGATGGCTATAGAATTGAAGCCGTTTTCAAACAAGCCGTTGCGTAAGTAGCGACTCATTTACTACAAAAACTTGCAGCATCTCTAAGATCCTTCATTCAACTTATTTGTCCACATCCCCCTCACCGCACGACCCAACGTCATGTCAATATACAAAAAGAGCGCGATTTCCTCCATGATGTGAGCGCCAGATCGATAAGTTGCTACCTAACTTCGTTGCGATTGACATTTTGTTCGGGATATTCCACCAAATTCAGCGCTAAGCGACGTTTACGCGCCATCGATAGCTAAAAAATGCAGGAAGGCACTTTCCGATCTGAAATATCTCGCTAATTGCAGAAAATATCTCAATTAACTTCAAAATCATCGCCATTGGCGAGAACAGATGTGATCTGCATCTGGTCGGACATGTTAGAATTTTGCGATGCAAAACTCGCTGCATATAGCGTTCATTTGTGCTCATTTGTGCTTATTTGCGCTGGTAGTCAGACAGAATGCCGCTACAAAATTAGATGCGCCTTGGCCCCTGCTTCGGTGCGTATAGCTAGAACTAATACAATTATTCAATAAAAATCGGAGCGGTCAAAACATGCAGGAATCGCGTTTGGATGTCTTTTTACTTGGCCAACCACAAGCCAACGTCACGGTTGCCACTTTGGTACAAAATTTAGCGCTAGCATTTAAAAAAGATAGTGCAATTATTGAGAAAATGTTGGGTCGTTCACGCTGTTTAATTAAAGCGGATGTAGAACCAGCATTAGCTGAGAGATACCGGAAGATCATTCACGAAGCGGGTGGGACATGTGAACTCGTTGCGAGCACAAAAACTTCAGCGCCGACCAGCGCTTCTGTCGCGACGACGGTGACACCACCGCTTGCGAGCAACACCCCTCCACAGAGTTTACCTAATTCACCTAATTCAAATACTTCACCTAACTTACATAACGTGCAGGCGCCGCCTGTCACCGAAGTTCGGCCCAGCAATACAAACCGCGACACGGTACAGGTAGAAAAAAATACGCAGCATTATTGCTATAAATGCGGCAAGAGTATTAACCCCGAACTCGCCAAATGCCCACACTGCTTAACGCCAAAAATGGCCTATGTGAGTAAAGATAAATTCACCGCTGTCATTTTATCTTTCTTATTAGGCGGCCTTGGCGTGCATCGTTTTTATCTTGGTCAATGGTGGGGAATTTTCTACATCATATTTTGGGGCACCTTGATTCCTAGCATTATTTCGGTGATTGAAGCGCTGGTTTTTTTGCTTACACCTCAAAAAAAATGGGAACAGAAATACGGACAAGTAGCGCGTTCTGGCAGTGCTACCGTGGTGATAATGGTGGTGGCAGTTTTTCTATTTATCGCGATGATTGGCATTCTTGCAGCGGTTGCATTACCTGCGTATCACGACTACACCGTGCGGGCGAAGATTAATGGGGCTATGCCATTGGTCAATGGCACTCGCGATAAAGTCACTGCCTACATTAAGCAAGCAAAAACCTTTCCTAACAATAACGCAAGTGCCGCGCTGCCAGAAAAGATTAGCAGCGAATTTATCACCTCTATCAAACTACAAGGGAACGCGAATATTGAAGTGGTCTTTAATATCGACAGCCTAAAGGAAAGCAATACTTTAATCCTGAGTCCTAGCGAAAAAAATGGCGAGATCACTTGGTCATGCTTGGGCGGAACACTCAATGATCGCTTCCGCGAACCGAAGTGCCGTAACGGCATTACAGCCAGCACGACGGACAACTCAACTCAAGTACCAGCAGGTATAGCGACTAAGCATTTGCAGAGCAATGACCTCAGCGTCAGTATCGACGTGCCAAATAGTTGGTCGAGAAATGACGCTCTATTAGCCGAGGCAATATTGGGTGCAGCTCAGATGCGAGATGAAAACTATCTAGTTATTTTAAAAGATTCAAGAATTGATTTCGAGAAAAAATTTACTTTGAGTAACTACACAAGCTTAGTCCAAAAGAGTATGCAAAATGAAGTCAAAAACGCGCAGCTAGTGGGCGGCGTCACCAAACTAACGATTAACAACGCGCCAGCTGAACAGTTTGTATTAACCGGATCAGCCGATGGCCTAAAAGTCGCCTACTTGGTCACTAGTGTGGAAGCCGACAACAACTACTATAGGGTCGTCGCATGGACATTGTTGTCGCGACTAGATACCAATAAAACTGTGCTTAACAATGCGAGTACTAGTATTAAATTTAAAAATTAATGCTTCAGGTGATGTTTTAAAACAGGCGAGTGGTCTTGTAATAAATTTATTGCGATGATTTGCGCGTGTTTGGCTCTACTACTTGAGTACCGGGGGCTGATGGATGGCCCCGACTCTCGGTGTCGACCCTATTGGCTATTTATTATTATTTTCATGTTTTTCAATGAACATGTGCTTTATTGAAAAATACACTCCAAGTATCCACAACAGAAACAAAATCGGCACGATATATTTCGAAATATCAAAATCAAAAAATTTTCGAAAAACTACAGTCGTTACACCAAGGATACAAAAGAGGGCTAAACATACATTTACTTTAGTTAATGAACTTAATTTTTTATTCATAAAGTATCAAAGAGGCTTGTTCTCTAACATTACTACATTCCAAAAAAATATTGCGCTAAACCAAACTAGTGGGAGAGCCCTTTCGATTGGCGTTTTCCAAGGCAGCTTGTCACACTACCTCGCGTAGGCATAGGTATGAATGCTACAGCCTCATTCCTCTACTGCAAACTCAAGCTCAATCAGCGCATTATTACCCCATGCCCGATCAAACAAATTAACCGTAAACCCTCGGTGGTCACTACTCAACGGTAAAACTTCTGAACGAGATTCGTTAAAAATTCTGGCGCTTTTCAAGCCTTGATTTTCATAAAAGGTCCAATTCAAGCGCGGCGACTCGCATAAATTATCTGCGGTAACACCGCGCAAATTAAACTCTCTGCGCAATTTTTCTATATTTTCCATGGCGGCAAATACTTCGCAGGTTAAGCGCAGGTCTCCGATGCGACGCTGATGTGTGGATAAAGTCGGGGTACGCAGTGCCAACAAATTCCATCGCACCCAGTTCTGTTTTTGATTCAAAACCAGATCGGCATTTTCGTCTGCAGCCTTCTGACTACGGGGCAATTCAAAGCTACCGTTCGCAGCCAATGCAATCGGAACTTGTATCGTATCGCCGACAATCTTGAGGCGGATATTTGCCAACGCGAGACCTTCAACTTGGGGTCTGACAATAAAACGCAACTGTGTCTCGGGTGCCAAAGCGTGGTGACGCTCAAATGCATTCAAACCATTCAGCATTTGGCGATAGGGCTTCCAATCTTGATCCTTCATGCCACTCACCTGCACGGCCTGTACTGTCTGGGTATGCTTTTGTCGCGACTTAACGACAGCTGTAGCCTCTTCGATTGGCACAGTAACAGGTGATTGCTGTACAGCAAAGACCAATGAGGCACTCAAGCAAAGAGCGCACAGCAGACTGGTCGACAAAACAAAAGCATTCATAGCATGTAAAAAAATGTGAGTTTTTGTTAATCGTAGACGGGCTATGATACAGTAACAAAATTGTTGCAAAAAAGCTTTTATTTGAACCATCTGCTCGCGAGAGATTCTATGGATAAGTCACTTACCTTCACGGCCAGTCAACATGGCGATCCTATGCAACATGAAATCGAAGTGGTGCGCGCTCAGTTGAGTGATTTGTTGGCAGAAGCGCGCCACAATCAAGAGATTCTGTCACGCCATCAGACGCTAGACTTACAACTCATAGGCGCTCATAGTTTTCGTGAATTAATTGGGCATATTTTTGTCACCTTGGCTGAAATCTGTGAGCTCGATCAAGTGACCTTATCCCTACTCAATTCACAGCACAATCTGCAAGAGATGTTGGCAGATCTAAAAATTGAAAGTGCGGAATTCCCTTTTCTTCTTTTCGTACAAAGTGAAACCGAACTACGTCTCAACAATAAACCCTTGAGAAAGCCCGTACTCGGTGCCTATGACAAAGCACAACACACTAAATTGTTTGCGCCTTGCGTTGATCAACCAATTAGTATTGCGGTCATTCCATTAATACGGCAAAGCAAATTGTTAGGCAGCTTAAATTTGGGCAGTAGCGACCCTGAGCGGTTTGTCAGCGATATGGGCACCGATTTCATCGAGCGACTTGGCTCCATCATCGCGATCTGTCTTGAGAATGTCATTAATAGCGAACGCCTGACACAAATCGGCTTAACCGATGCCTTAACTAACGTCAGCAATCGTCGCCATGTAGAACAGCGCATGTTGGAAGAAATAGCACGGGCGCGACGTCAGCATTACGGCATTTCCTGTATGTATCTGGACATCGATCACTTCAAAAAAATTAATGATGTACACGGTCATCACGGTGGTGACGAAGTTTTAAAAGAGACGGCAAAACGCATCAAAGCAGAGCTACGTTTGAGTGATACTTTGGGCCGATTTGGCGGTGAAGAATTTATTGTATTGCTGGTCAACGCCAGTCATAGCGACGCCAAACATGTCGCAGAACGGATACGCAAAAGTGTGGCCGAGAAGGCGTTCATATTAAGCATGACAGGATTATGTGATGTCACTTTATCGATAGGTATTGCAACGCTATCGGATGATCATAATCTGGGTGAAATTGAAAACGCGGCACAGACTTTATTACTGCGCGCGGATCGGGCTTTGTATAGCGCGAAAGATCAAGGGCGAAACCGCGTTTGTGAATCACCGGAAGATTAATTCTGTCCAGTGATCGTTTCAGTTTGAAGTTTCAAATTTCAAACGTCAAACTTCAAGTTTTAAACTTTTTTTGCAGCGGCTTGTAGCGTTTCGTATTTCGCCATCAATTGCTCTTTGGTCTCGCGCCAAGCTGGATTGAACGGGATACAGCTGACGGGACATACTTGCTGACATTGCGGCTCGTCATAATGACCGACGCACTCCGTGCATTTATTGGGATCGATTTCATAAATCTCTGGCCCCATATAAATTGCTTCATTAGGGCATTCAGGTTCACATACATCACAATTGATGCAATCATCGGTAATTAGTAGCGCCATATGGTCTTTGTTACTTATTTTGTTCGGTGATTTTTTTCTTCAACCACGCATCAACTGAAGGAAATACAAATTTTGAGACGTCTCCACCAAACTGCGCAATCTCGCGCACGATAGTGCCGGATATAAATTGATATTGATCCGACGGCGTCAGGAACATCGTTTCAACATCCGGCAATAAATAGCGGTTCATGCCCGCCATTTGGAATTCGTATTCAAAGTCAGAGACAGCGCGCAAACCTCGCACAATCACCCGCGCATCATTTTTACGCACAAAGTCTTTCAGCAAACCGGAAAAACTTTCCACCCGGACGTTGGGATAATGTCCCAAAACTTCATTCGCGATGCTGAGGCGCTCTTCAAGTGAGAAAAAAGGCTTCTTATTTTTACTGTCGGCAACACCGACTATCAAGCTGTCAAACAAACCCGAGGCACGACGTACTAAGTCTTCATGGCCGCGCGTCAGCGGATCAAAGGTTCCTGGATAGACAGCTGTAACCATTTTTTTTCCTTGGTGTGTAGTGTGTGATTTTTTACTAGGTTCTATTCGACAATTAAAGCTTGTCGACAGACTTAGTATTTAATTTTAGATGCGCATTATCCCAGATTTTAATCCGCTTCACTGGACTCGGTGTTGCGTTGCAACAAATGAAAGTACACGCTGCCCGCCTTATCTTGGCGCAAGACGTGCCAACCAGTACACCACGCGGGCAGGCTAACGCCGTCTTGCAAAACTAGAGCCTGTTCGGATTCCACATATAAAACACCTTCAGACTTCAATAGATCGCTGCACAGTGGCATGATTTTTTCAAGAAAGCCCAAGTTAAACGGTGGGTCAAGAAATATCAGGTCAAATCTCTCCCCACGCGAAACCAGATGTTTAGCCAATAGCAAAGCGTCTCCGCGTTGTAAAGTTAGCTGTTCTGCTTTTAACTTTGCTTTAGTTTGTTCCAACTGTTTGAAAGCAGGGGGAGACGCTTCAAACATTGTCACTTTAGCGGCACCACGACTCGCCGCTTCAAAACCCAAAGCACCACTACCAGCGAACATATCCAGGCAAGCTATGTGATTCCACTGGCTGTTAAACACATGGCTCAACCAATTAAATACCGTCTCGCGCACACGATCCGGAGTCGGGCGCAAACCATCGGCGCTGATCACGGTCAAAGGCGTGCGCTTCCAATCACCGCCTATAATCCGAACTTGATGGCTAGCCTGACTATGATTTGCAGACTTATTTGCAGACTTATTTGCAGACTTATTTGCAGACTTATTTGCAAACTCAGAGGATGGACTCGCTGAGGACAATGATGGATTAGAGCGATTCTTGTTGTGATTCATAGTGGGGGCGGAAAATCGTCGATGTGCTCTGTTAGAATGGCAGCATTCTAAAGGTTTTTCGCAGCAGGTCTGTCGTTCTCTGGCGTTCTTTGCCAATTTTTCTGATTTGACATAAGCATTTAACATCATTAACTTACAAACTTAATAAAACCAGATGCTGCTGCCCGCGAACTATCTCAACACTTACCCTTTTTGAGTCAACACTGATCCATGTTTAGCTTTTTCAGAAAAAAAACACCTGAGCCAGTCGCTACCACTGCCAACCCTGAAGTCGAGGAAACCAAACAGGGAATCAATGACACAACAAACCAACAGCCGACTTCAAACGAAGCTGCAAGTGTGCCAACTCAAGCCAATATAGCACCTGAAGTCAGCGTTGAACCTACACCCGAAACGGTACCGCAAGCAGCGCCCGCCAAACTGTCATGGATAGCACGTTTAAAGCAAGGCCTCGCAAAAACCTCGTCTAATTTAACGACGTTGTTCGTCGGTGCCAAAATCGATGACGATTTATATGAAGAGTTAGAAGCGGCTTTACTGACCTCCGATGCGGGTGTTGAAGCCACTGTGCATTTGTTGGACAACTTAAAACGCAAAGTCAAAGAAGAAAAATTAACGGAAGCGGAACAAGTCAAAGCAGCATTAAAAGTCTTATTACTCGACTTACTCACTCCTCTACAAAAACCGTTTGAACTAGGTCGCTATCAACCGCTCGTCATGATGATTGCGGGTGTCAACGGCGCAGGTAAAACCACTACCATCGGTAAACTTGCCAAGCATATGCAAGTGCATAATCAATCCGTGGTCTTAGCGGCTGGCGACACTTTCCGTGCTGCAGCCCGTGAACAATTGATGGTTTGGGGTGAGCGGAACAATATTACTGTCATCGCCCAAGAATCGGGCGACCCAGCAGCTGTCGCCTTTGACGCCGTCGCTTCCGCCAAAGCACGTGGCACCAATGTGGTCATGGTCGATACAGCGGGCCGCTTACCGACACAGTTGCACTTAATGGAAGAGCTGAAAAAGATTAAGCGCGTAATCGCCAAAGGTATGGAGGGTGCGCCGCAAGAGGTCTTGCTGGTCATTGATGGTAATACTGGGCAAAATGCACTGACACAAGTGAAAGCTTTCGACGATGCATTGCAGTTAACCGGCTTGATTATCACTAAACTAGATGGTACGGCCAAGGGTGGCGTACTGGCTGCTATTGCTAAAACACGACCGATACCTGTGTATTTCATCGTCGTTGGTGAGCAAATCGAAGATTTGCAGGCTTTTAATGCACAAGAATTTGTGGATGCGTTGTTAAGCTAAATAATTAAGCAGTAACTAGGTAGATAGAAAGATAGATCGCGATGATTGAATTTCAGCATGTATCGAAAGCCTATGCCCATGACATTTATGCCTTGCGCGATGTCTCGTTTTCTATAGGCGATGGTGAATTAGTTTTCTTAGCAGGCCCTTCAGGTGCAGGCAAATCCACCGTACTCAAAATGATCGCGGGTCTAGAAAAACCCAGCAGCGGCATGGTCCTGATGAACGGTCAAAGCATCAGTAAATTAAAAAGCGGCAGCCTGCCCTACTTACGTCGCAAGCTCGGTCTGATTTTGCAAGGACAAGGCCTTCTACTGGATCGCAGCGTATTAGCCAATGTGATGTTACCTATGATCGTGGTGGGAGAATCGATGGTAGATGCAAAAACTCGTGCCTATGCGGCATTAGAGCGTTTAAACATACAAGACAAAGCCGAAGCGTCACCGCTCTCCCTATCAGGCGGCGAACAGCAACGTGTCGCTATCGCCCGCGCCATTGTTAATCGCCCGCAAATCATCCTCGCCGATGAACCGACTGCCTATCTCGATCGTGAAAATGCGGTGATCGTGATCAATGCACTAAAGGCCTTTCAGCGTTCGGGTGTGACTTGCATCATCTCCAGTCATGATGAACAATTTTTAGAACAAGCGAACCGCGTTATTTATTTGAGTAAAGGTGAGGTCACTGACTCCTGGACCTCTGCCGTCGTGCCTTCAGCTTCAACTGTGGCAACAGCCACAAACGCAGCTTCGTTGACATCAACGATCTGATTAAGATTGGTAAGGATAAAACTTCATTATGACTAACTGGTTTCGTCAACATGCCTATGCCTTACGCGCCGCATTTACCCATTTGCGGGCAGCACCAGGTAACTTTTTATTTAATGTGCTGGTGGTCGCGATAGCATTGTCTTTGCCGATCGCGGGTTTAACCATATTAGAAAATATACGTCCAGTCGCCTCACAACTTTCGATAGAACCAGAAATCAGTGTATTTTTGAAGCCTGACTTGGCCAGTGTTGATGCTGCAGCGATGGCGACACCGATTAAGAGTGTATTGAAAGACCTCAAAATCAGTGCCAAAGTGAAATTTGTCCCAAAAGACAAAGCCTTGGCCGCCATGGAAGGCACGAACAGTCTGGCGGAAGTGTTAGCCACTTTAGGTGGTAATCCCTTGCCAGATGCCTATGTGCTGTCTTTATCCAATGCCGATAGCAATAAAGCAGAACAACTCACCGCCGCCTTGCGCGGATTGGATAACATCGATGTTGTGCAAGTTGATTCCGAATGGGTCAAGCGTTTGGCTGCACTATTGCAAGTATTGCAGATGGTATTGCTGTTTCTGGCAGGCACTTTAGCGGTCGTGGTGATCGTGGTTGTGTTTAACGCAACCCGCTTGCAGGTGCTTTCGCATCAATCCGAAATCAGCGTCAGCCGCATGTTAGGCGCAACCAATAGCTTCATTCATAAGCCTTATTACTACACGGGCGCAATGCTCGGTGTATTTGCAGGTGGTCTGGCATTGAGCCTAGTCGCCTTGTCTTTACAGCCATTAAATCAAGCTATCGCAGAATTCGCGAAATTGTACGCTTCTGAATTTCATCTCAGTCCACTTGGGCTCTTGCCAAGCCTAGGTCTTATCGCCATCAGCAAAATTTTGGGCCTTTGTGGTGCGTATTTGTCTGTGCGACGTCAACTCTCGAAAATTCCGCATTAATATCAATCGCTTAGTGATTTTTCTGTAAGTTTATTGGGGTTTTTCACTTAAAACAACACGTGGAATCACATGAAAAATCGGTAAAAAATGAGCTGTTTTATACAGCCTCCCCCTTGAAATTCGACAAAGTAAACAGATTATTAGCACTCATCCCGATTGAGTGCTAATATTAGAGCTTGAAAGTACCGAAAAATAAATTTCGGTACTGCTTTACGGAAATAATCTGATTTGATATCAGGAGGAAACATGGCACAAACATCAGCACAAGGCATTTTGCATTCTTCGGACAGCACGGCTTTAGCACTGGGTTTCACTGGCACGCTGGGCAATATTGATGCCTATATCTCTGCCGTCAATCGTTTGCCTATGTTGTCGCACGAAGAAGAAATTGATCTCGCGACAAAATTGAAGTTGCATAACGACCTCAACGCCGCGCAACAATTAGTTATGTCGCACTTGCGTCTGGTGGTCTCTATCGCGCGTGGTTACTTAGGTTATGGCTTACCGCATGCGGATTTGATTCAAGAGGGTAATATCGGTTTGATGAAAGCCGTCAAACGCTTCGATCCTGACCAAGGCGTACGCTTAGTGTCTTACGCCATGCATTGGATCAAAGCCGAGATGCATGAATACATTTTAAAAAACTGGCGCTTGGTCAAAGTTGCGACGACAAAAGCACAACGTAAGTTGTTTTTCAATTTGCGCTCAAACAAAGAAGGTCTGGATTCCATGACGCCTTCGCAAATCGACAGCTTGGCAAGTAAGCTCGATGTCAAACGCGAAGACGTGATTGAAATGGAAATGCGTCTCTCTGGTCGTGATGTCGCTTTAGAAGGTTCTAGCGATGATGAAGACGAAAAATTTGCGCCTATCGCTTATTTAAAAACGGATGCGGGTGAACCAACCAATGTGATCGAAGCACAGCAATACGATCGCCTGCAAGGTGAAGGCTTGGAATCAGCACTAGCCAAACTTGACCCACGCTCACGTCGCATCATCGAATCACGTTGGTTGCAAAACGATGATGGCTCTGGTGCCACTTTGCATGAATTAGCGGATGAGTATGGTGTTTCTGCCGAGCGCATTCGCCAAATCGAAACAGCCGCATTAAAGAAGATGAAAACTGCGCTTATCGATTTTGCCTAGGCCATAGTGGTTTTCTCCTGAGATACGCAAAAGGCACTCAGTTGAGTGCCTTTTGTTTTGCACGTTTAGTCAGCAGCATTGCAGGTTTAAAAACCTCACTTAAGAACTGACGCAGCCTAAAAAGGGCTGAATTTTGCCCAAGCGGAAATCGCCCAGATCAGTACAGCCATCTCTGAATGCGTAATGCAGTCGATTAAAACTTATGCTTAGCCCACTGTTTGTAATTAGAAATACCTTAATTGCCGCTAGGGCGCTTGAACATCGCTAAAGCGTGTTATGCGCCAAGAACTAACATTTTAGTGCGATCAATACGCTGGCGATTGAGTGCCTTATGTCAAAGTAAAACGAAATGTCGAAAAGCTTAGACTCTGCGCTCAGCATAGCCTAAGAATTACCTGAGTTAGGTTTTTATCACTTCGCGGACTTGAGGCAACAAACGCCGACTCACAGGGACACTATGATCCTGATCTATGATGAGAAAACCGCCGCCCGTGCTATCCGTACTTCTAACGGCAGACTTCAATGCATTCACAAAATCGAGATTGACAAGATAGGATCGGTGCACCTTCATGAAAGTGTCCGGTAGCTGTAGCTGTAAGCTTTTCAAGCTGCCGCAATAAAGGCGCTGCTTATTGTCCGTCAGCATGATTTCCACATAATCCCCCGCGGCCTTACAAAAAATAATGTCCGCGGTGCTTAAGATTTCAGTCTGCCCGGCACTGTTGAGCGTTAATTTAGGCGGTGCTTGATGTTGTTTTGATTGCGCTAAACGAAATTCTAGCTTGGCGATTTGTTTTTGTTCATCCGCTCTCGCGGCTTTATTCGCGATGAGTTCTTGTGCTTGCTTGATCAGCAGTATCATCAATAAGGCGGTGACAATGCAATAGAACAAAATTGAATGAAAAGTCGAGACGGTGACAACGGTCACCAGATCAAACAACAATAAAGTGACAAAATAAGTCAACAAGGCTTGGCTGCGCTGCTGATAAATCTGGCAAGCAAGTAGACCAGTGACCACGATCGCCGGGACTAAAATTGCTACAGTCGTTTTAGTATCAAACCCAGGTAGCGAATAAATCGCGAGTAAGCTGGCCACCGTGCCGCTGATGAACCATGCTTTACGATTGCGAGGCGTAAATCGACTCAAGCTCACCCAAAGCAAACAAACCCCGAAACCGAATGCGCAGGCGACGACGAGTATGAGACGCAAATCCTGAAATGGGTAATCGTATTGAACTAAGCCGCGAGAGAGCTCTAAGAGCAACTGAATAATTGCAAAAAATATCATTAGGAAAAGCCAACGCTCATGATGAGGCGGCTCAGCTTTCAGGCTTAGCGCAGCAAGATAAACCGCGCCGATGACTAACGCGCCCAGCAACAATAGCGAGACCAGCATATTGTTCTGAAAAAAATCTTGGCCCCAAGCATATTCACTCACACCAGCAAAATGCATAGGACTGACCAATGTTAACCATCCATGATGGGACGACAAACGAAATACAACTTCATTTTTGCCAAGCTTAATGAGCTCATTTGGCAAATAAAACCGCGCGTCCATTTTCCCGACAAACTCCTGTTGAGGATTGCTGTGCGGCGTGCCATTGCGACCAATTTTTACCCCATTAAAAAACAGTTCGCTTGAGGTTTTTGCAAACAGGTAAAAGGCATTGGCTTGTGGCAAGTCTAAAAAAGACTGGGGAATGGTGACGCTTGCTCTGACCCACAAATGCTTATTTTGAGGATCGACTTCATAAAAACCTGTGGTCTTGCATTCAGGTTCATTAAAGCTTGGCGGTACTGTTTGTTCGGCAAGAGCAGGACACACCCGAACTGCCTGGGTGTCAATGCTGATAATTTCGCCAGCACCGGCTTGCCCAGCAAAGCAAATCCAGCCCATGAGGACAATCAGACAATATGGAATACGGATTTGAAATCCAACACGTAAAATATGCAGCAAAATAAGCCTACCATTGATCGAAAAAACAGAGCCGTTTAAAGTTTTCAGCTTAAAAATCAATGCACTTAGTAGATAAATTGATGCATTGATGACTGCCGAGCAGTTTAATGGAATCTCAGTCAAACAACGAGGATTCTCTTTATGCTCAATTCTAATTACAAATTACTCACCCAAATCAGCACGGCGATATTTGCTTTTTGGGTATCCAACACATTTGCCACCACGGTGACCTCAAGCCACCCAACTTATCCAAACGAGCAAGCGATTGTATTTGAAACTAAAGATGGCAAAAGGACCGATGCATTTAGTGGATTTTTACAGGTTCCAGAAAATCGCAATAATCCTTCCAGTCGCAAAATCTCAGTTCACTACGTTCGCTTTCCAGCCACTGGCAATCAATCTGGCTCACCAATTATCTATTTATCCGGTGGACCCGGTGGCTCTGGTATCAGCACTGCAAAAGCGCCTAACGGTCGCTTTCCGCTCTTTATGGCCTTACGTGAGTTTGGCGATGTGATTGCTCTTGATCAACGTGGCACGGGCCTAGCGAAAGACACGCCAGAGTGTCTGTCTAGCCAAGCGACGTCGATGACCCAGGTGCAAACAGAGGAAGAAGTCACCGCCTTACATCGACTGGCGGCCAAAGAATGTACTGCTTTCTGGCAAAAAGCTGGGATCGATATTTTGGGATATACCACCGTCGAAAGTGCTCATGACTTGAATGCCCTACGACAACATTTAAAGGCAAAAAAAATCACGCTGTGGGGAATTTCCTATGGGAGTCATTTAGCACTTGCAGCGCTCAAACAGTTTCCCAATCAAATTGACAAAGTCGTTATTGCAAGTGCCGAAGGGCTCAATCAAACTGTCAAATTACCGGCGCAATCAGATGCCTATTTTGACCGTTTGCAACAAGCCATCAATACCCAAGCAAGTGCAGCGGCACTGTATCCGGATATCAAAGCCTTAATAAAGCGTGTACACGCCCAGCTTGAGGCAAAACCTTTACCCCTTAAGCTAACGCAAAAAGACGGCAGTGAACTGGATTTTCTATTTCAAAAGCAGCATTTACAAGCACTCACCTCGGGTATGGTCGCCGATCCACAAACTTTTGTAGTAATGCTTAAGCTCTATAGCGCTCTCGATGCCGGCAGTGTCGCTATATTGAATGCGGTGTTGAAACGCGGCTATTTCGATGACAATCGGATTCGCTTTGAGGCCATGCCATTTGCAATGGATATCGCGTCTGGTATTACTGAAGAGCGCCTAAAACAAGTGGAGGCACAAGCTAAGACTAGTTTGTTAGGCTTAGAACTGAATTTCCCCATGCCACAGCTGAATAAACAGGTGCCCAATTTAGATTTAGGCGATGAATTTCGGACCAATCCGCAAAGCGCTGTTCCTACACTATTATTATCCGGCACACTCGATGGCAGAACTTTTCCAGAAGAGCAATATGAAGCGACCTCCGGACTCACCAATCTCAAAACCGTCACCGTCAAAAATGCTGGGCACAATTTATTTATGAGTTCACCCGATGTGACCAAAGTGATCAAAGAATTCCTCGCGGGGAAGCCTCTTAGTCATTCGATAATAACGGTTGAATTACCTGACTTTAGCAAGTAAAGCCATGCAAATCAGCCAGTCAACTGTTAGCTGGCTGATTTTTCTCATCGGCATACCAATGCTGGAACAACGTCCTATCGCAAACTGGGCAACCGTTAGGCACCCAAGTCGTCTAGAAGTCGAACAAAATACTCGCAAAATATCGGAACTTGAACGGGATCACCTGAACCCATGAGATCAGGATCGTATTGTTTTTCCCACTGTTGGCTTAAACGCCTTGATGGCTATTTCAACAGAATCTTCAAATCATGCACAATCGCTTCTGTTTTTTGTCCATACTGAACATACAAACGAATGCGACCTTCTGGATCAAACACATAACTTGCTGCGGTATGATCCATGGAGTAATTCTCTGGCGTGCTACCTGCACTCTTTTGATAAAACACCTTAAATTCCTTGGCTACTTTGGCCGTTGCCGCTGCGTCTCCGTATAGACCTAAGAAGCGCTTATCAAAGTTAGGTACATAAGCGGCCAATAAAGCTTGCGTGTCGCGCTCAGGATCGACAGTTACGAAGAGTACTTGTACCCTGTCCGCCAAAGGCCCTAACTGCGTCATCACCTTCGCCATTTCAAACATGGTGGTCGGGCAGACGTCGGGACATTGCGTGAAGCCAAAAAATAAAACAACTGCTTTGCCTTTGAAATCTTGCAAAGTACGTGTCTTGCCATTCTGGTCGGTGAGCGTGAATTCTTTACCGTAAGGCAAACCAGTTAAATCGGTATTGATGAATTTTTCTGCGGTTTCGGTCTTATTACATGCGACCAAACTCAATACAGACACCAGGGACAAGGCCAATAAGCCACGACGGGTCCAACGTGAAGACAAGAAAGAAGTTTTCATATCACAGCTTTATGTAATGGTCGACTAGCAGTGCGACAAACAGCAAAGACAAATAAACGATAGAAAAGGTAAAGGTTTTACGTGCCAATACATCGTCGTAATGGCGATAGATCCGCCATGCATACCATAAGAACCCCAAGCCCAAAATAACCGCACTCACCAGATAAATTAGGCCGCTCATCTTGACTGCATAAGGCAGCAATGTTGTTGCGAATAAAGCGATGGTGTACAACAAAACATGAAAGCGAGTAAATTCCATACCATGCGTAATCGGGAGCATAGGCAAACCCGATTTCGCATAATCATCACGGCGATACATCGCCAAAGCCCAAAAATGGGGTGGTGTCCAAACAAAGATAATCAGCACTAACAACCAAGCTTGCATCGGCACTTCATTCGCAATCGCCGCCCACCCTAAGGCTGGTGGCATGGCACCGGATAAACCGCCAATAACGATATTCTGGGGCGTCGCAGGCTTTAAGATAATTGTGTAAATCACTGCGTAACCAACAAAAGTAACGAAGGTCAGCCACATGGTGAGCGGATTGACCAAAGCATATAAAATCCACATGCCCGCGCCGCCTATCAAAAAGGAGAAAACCAAAATCTGCTTGGTACTCATCTCGCCTTGCGCACTTGGACGACGCGCAGTACGCGCCATGCGAGCATCAATTTCGCGCTCGACCAAACAATTGACTGCAAACGCGGCACCTGCCAATAGCCAAATACCGATGGTCGCCGCCAACACGATGCGCCAGTCGGGCAAACTCGGCGTCGCCAAAAACATCCCAATCACAGCACAAAACACGGCTAATTGGGTCACACGCGGCTTGGTAAGTGCCACATATTGAAGTATACGATTTAACAAAGGACTTTGAGTGGTCATTGGGTGCGATTAGGATTCATTAGCAACGCTGGAGCGAACCCGATAGTTTAACATGCTCAGCAACAGCACAAGCACTGCCGCCCCCGCATTATGTAAAACAGCGATCGCCAACGGCCAGGAAAAATAAATTGTCGCTACGCCTGTTATAAATTGCATCAGCAAAACCGCTAACACCCCGTTCGATAATGTTTTGGTATCGACATGTTTCCTACCCAAAAAAGCCACATAGCCCAACAAAGCGAACACGACCCAGGCAAATGTACGATGTACCCAGTGGATCGTAATCAATGCAGTAAATGGTAAGTAATCGCCACTGACAGTGCGCCCCAATTCGCGCCACAACACATAGGCGTGCTCAAAATCAAGCTGCGGTACAAGTTCGCCGTTGCACAATGGATAATCATGGCAAGCTAGAGCCGCATAGTTAGTGCTAACCCATCCACCGAGCGCGACTTGCACCAATAAAATGATGAAAGCAATCGGTAAGAGCTTAAACAAGGGTCGCGAATAGTTGGTCTCAGAACGCGGCGATTCCCGCTGCCATGCCCATACTAATAGCGACAAAATCACCAACGCTAAAATCAGATGGATAGTCACGATAATCGGCTGCAATTTCATGGTCACGGTCCATGCGCCAAATGCGCCTTGAATGCCGACCAAGACAAACAAGCTGGTTGCTAACCAAGGGGAGAATGGACGGGTCTTACTCTTCCACCAAGCGATACCCATTTGCAGCATAATCAAGAAACCCACGCTCATCGCTAGGTAGCGATGGATCATTTCTATCCAAGCTTTTGCAACCGTCACAGGACCCGTCGGCAAAAGGCTCTCTGCAGCTTTAATCTCGCTATGTGCCTGAAATGGATTGGCTTCACCATAGCATCCAGGCCAATCGGGGCAGCCTAAGCCGGAATCGGTTAAGCGCGTGAATGCACCGAAGATAATCAGATCGAAAGTTAAAAAAAGCGTGACGGCGATTAGCTTTTTATATTTATTCTGCTCTTTTGAGAATAGGACGAAAGCCAGCGGAATCACCGCAAACAAAATCCCAATGATGGCAAGTTGAAATAGCATGATATTTATCGTTGAATTAACCTATCGCCGACGCCTTGAGGAGCTTAGATAAATCTTTTTTGATCTTGTTCGGATCAGCATCTTTAGGATAACGCATCATCAAATTGCCCAAAGGATCGACCAGGTAAATATGATCATGAAGATTGCTGCCAGATTCGGTCGGCAGCCATTTTTCTAATTTGCTTTTATCACCGCGGAATAAATGTGTGCCAGCGATACCTGGTTTTAATTTTTCCGCGACTGGTTGTGCATCGGTGATCAACCAAACTCTTTCTATGCGATCCATGTTCTTACCTTGGATCAGACGCAATTGGCGGATCTCCAGCAGTTTACGCTGGCAAACTTCAGCGCAACTTGCATCATCTATTTGTAGTATCAGCCACTTGCCTTTTAAGCTGCTAAGCTCAGTAAGTTTACCGTCTTCACTTTGCAATCCCAAAGTTGGCATAGGATGCTGGCGCGGATCGATTAGGCTACCGTAATTATTTTTCGAACCTGGCTTAATCACGTAATAAGTGAAATACGATGCAATCAACGGCGATGCACATACCGCCAAAACCGCTAGTAGTTTCCAACGACCAGCAGCTTTGTTATTTTCTGTTTTTTCCACGACGAATTCCTGTAACAACGAAAAAGATGGCTGCCATCAAGGCTAAGCCATACCATTGAAATGCATAAGCACGATGTTTATCTGACCCGGCCGAAGGCTCTGGCCAGTCACGTATCAAGCCATCGCCCGCTTTGGAAGTTTGCTCCAATACTTTATCAACCATTGCCAATCCGGTTTGCT
>CAUPNA010000074.1:0-21602 GCA_963512475.1 uncultured Undibacterium sp. | reverse complement strand
TGCGCTGGGACTTCCGTTTTCTTCGGTTCCCAAGCTTTCAAGTTCAGCCCCAACATTTGATCGAAATAATCAAGCGTTGCTTTTTTGTCGGCGTCGCTGACGTTCGACTTCAACATTTCCCACATCACAGCAATCGCCTTCGGTAGATTCAAATCTTGATCGACTTCAGCTTTGAAGCGGTCTGCGTATTCTTGGTTGATGCTGCCGTCAGCAGGCAAGTTGAAATAGGTTTCACGTAGACGATTCAAACCAGTTTGCGAAGCTTTTAAGGACTCCCAGCTGAAGTTGAGTTGACTGCGATAGTGCGCAGACAAGCATAACCAGCGATAGGCGAGTGGGTCGATGTTGTCATCGATCAGTGTTTGCAGGCGCAAAAAGTCGCCGCTGGATTTCGACATCTTGCCGGCGTCGATTTGCAAGAAGTAGCCGTGCATCCAGAAGTTGGCCAAGCGTGTGCCGTGGCAGGCTTGGTTTTGCGCGATCTCGTTACTGTGGTGAATCGCGATATGGTCTTCGCCGCCGCAGTGAATATCAAACCAAGGTTCTAAGTATTTGGCCGACATCGCCGAACATTCGATATGCCATCCTGGGAAGCCACGACCCCAAGGGCTGTCCCATTCCATTTGACGCGTGCTGCCTTCGGGGCTGAATTTCCAGAGCGCGAAGTCAGTTGGGTTTTTCTTTTCACCTATTTCGACGCGTTTGCCCGCTTCTAAGCCTTCACGATTCAAGCGCGCTAAGTAGCCATAGTCGTCTTGTTTCGAGGTGTCAAAATAGATGCCGTCAGAGGTACGATAGGTATAGCCTTTTTCTTCGATGACACTGATGAAGTCGATTTGCTCAACGATGTGATCGGTCGCCTTGCACCAAATTTTTGGCTGAAGAATATTGAGGCGTTGAATGTCTTCTTTAAACGCAACCGTATATTTCTCAGCGATTTCCCAAGCCGTTTGGCCAGTGCGGCGTGAGCCTTTTTCCATTTTGTCTTCGCCCTCATCACCGTCAGACACTAAATGTCCAACGTCCGTGATATTGACTACGTGGCGTACGTTGTAACCGTTGAGCTCTAAGGCTCGGCGCAGGACATCTTCGAATAAATAAGTGCGCAAATTGCCGATGTGAGCGTAGTCATACACGGTCGGACCGCAACAATACAAACCAACCCAGTCTTGGTGAATCGGAGCGAAAGGGCGGAGGGAGCGTTCCCAGTTGTCGTAAAGTTGCATGTCGATTAAGTAATGGTTGAAGTAAAAAAATAATTAGGAATTGATGTGGAACTGCGGCGGCTTTGTTAGTCGCAAGAAGGCACTAGTTGGATTCAATTTCTGCTGCAAATTGCGAGAGCGCTAACCAGAACGTTATTATCGCCGAATTCCTCGTTGAATTCTGCATGAAAGTTAACTTAAAGACTTAGAAGACCGTAATGAATTTGAGTTTTCTATGAAATGTTGACTTGAAAAAATGGAATGCTTTACGCATGATGCAAATCAGGTACGGATTTTGGCAGATTTTTTATCTAATCGTCGCAAACAATTTGCTTTGTTTGTCCAAAGCGCTACACTGAATTTATGCTTTGCGGCAATTATTCGGGATAAAAAAGAACAATAGCGAAAAGAAGCAGGGCGAGTCAAAAACAGGTGGGAGAAACCTATGATAGCGCAATATCCAGATGTCACCCCTGACGAATTTCGCGCGCACTGTCAGCCGCAAGACCAAATGCAAGCATGTAGCGTGTTACGTTTTTTTATGTGGGCGACGTGGCCCTTGTTGTATATCGATTATTCACTTCTGGGTTGGACGCAGAGTTTTTGGATTATGTTGAGCTTGCGTGGCGCAATGCTGATCGTAAGTTGGTATTTGTTGCGTCCTGTTAAGTCGGTTCAGGATAGGCGTGCAGACAAGGTGTTTCAACGCCCATTATTAGAAAAGCACTTGTACCGTTGGACTATTGCAGTGATGTTGGTGCAATTGTCTGGCAATGTCGTCACCCCTGTCTATTATCTCGGACATTTCTTTATTGATGTCTGGATTTGTTTAATGGTGTCAATTGCGGTGCCCTTGCGTGCCTTGCGACTACGGCAGCTGCTGATTGCCTATTTCTTTGCTTGCGTCACCTTATCTCTGACTAAAACTTTTCCCTCTACGGCATTTCAATTGACGGTGCTGACCGCATTGTCACTCAGTGCCTATTCAGGGCAAGTATTGGCTGCGCAAAGGCAGATGTATCGCAAGAAAATTTTGAGTGCGGAATTGGAATTGCAGCGCAAAGAAAATACTGATCCTCTAACGGGCATTGCCAATCGCCGTGAATTTCTGCGTGTCACCGATAGTGAATTGCAAAGACATCTGCGCTTGGGTAAACCGCTATCGCTACTAATGCTAGACCTTGATCATTTAAAACAAATCAATAGTGAATATGGCGCGAGTGCCGGTGACATGGTTTTGGTCGAGGTGAGCAAGCGCATGCGCCGTGCGACGCGCAGCTACGATTGCTTGGCTCGCTATAGTGCAGAGGAATTTAGCGTGCTATTGCCTGAAGCGAACGAAGAAACCGCAGGAAAAATTGCGGCGCGTGCGCAAGCGACGATTATTGCAATGCCAGTCGCGGCTTCTGGTAAAGAACTGAAAGTCAGCGCCAGCATAGGTGTTGCCACCATGTTGGAAGGTGACACGATAGAAAGTATGTTACGTCGTGCCGAAGATGCTTTACATAAGGCACAGCATGCTGCCAGACAAACTCTGGTCTCATCCAATTCCAAACAAGAAGTATTTGCCTAAATTGAATGCGATCATTCAGATTTAGTTGATTGAGGTATTTTTTACCTGCTTCCCTCCTTTCCATCTCTTCGCTTTGAATCTGCCGGTGCTATTTTTAGCGCTGGCTTTTTTTGCACTTGTTTCGTGGCGCAACAGGACTTCAAATTTTTCTTGTTTATAAAATGCTTTTGTTTGATACTTGATTTGATTGTAATAATTCTAGTAAAAAATTAAGCATGACTTTTATTCTTTCTTTTCTACCTGTTCTCTTTTTCCATTGTTCTTGATGAGGCTATATGGCCAAACTACAAATAGGTATAAAGCAACTATGTGTATGGATCATGCTCGCTTTTGGACATCAAGTTTTTGCTGCTCCTTTAGAACCGATTGATGTAGCAAATGACCTAGCGGTCGATACGACAGCAGACGTGCGGGTTGAGAGTTTTGTCTGGACTGATGCAGTTGATCGTCAGACACGACAATTTCAGGGAAAGCTGGTTCAACCGGTTCGAGGCAAAAAAGCATTCTTATGGATGCAATTACAGGGTTCTGCTGCCTTATTGAAGCGACTGCAAAATAGCACCAAAGGCAGTATGCCAATACGACACGAGTGGTACAAATATCAAAGCGATGCTATAGAAGCCGAAAGTCCCGATACGCTGGATTTGGCGGTGGATTTATCCGTCGGTAAAAAAGAGGCACTGCAAAAATTAGCGTTCGAGGTCGATGCGACGGGCGCGTTTCGCTGGCGGGTATGGAGCGGAAAGCAGCAATTGACGCCTGGTTATTGGCGTGTCGATTTGGTTTACAGCTCGGGTGTTCCCGTTATTTGTCCAACACCAGAGAATAAATTAAAACCTTGTAAATTTGTGATAGAGGTAAAAAGATGAGCGATGAAAACCAACAAGCTATGCCAGCAGTTGCGCCAACTTCAAGTGATGATCTATCGCCTAAAAATCCCTTAGAGGCAAGCAGTATCGACAGACAAAATAATGTCAGTCTTGGTACAGCAATTCGCGAATCACAAATCTTACTTGCTTACGCATCACAAAATGGAACGACGCTCGATGAATCTGTGATTAAAGTGATCGTCTCTAGCGGTAGTTTGTATACGCTAAAGCAAATGAGCGATGAAGCCGAAACTGCATTTTGGCTGGCGTTCAATACGCTAGCTAGAGCCGTAGCTCCCGTTTCGGTGAATAGTTTGCAATCGATATTGGATCCAGTTGAAACCGAAACACGTGTTGTGTTCGGGGTAAAACTCAAAAAAATATCCTTGGCGCGTAGCGCCGTGCGCTGGTACACCACGTTAGCTATCGTTACGCTATGTACTTTGCTGACCATACAAGTTTATTGGCTGTTTGGTAGCAAAATTACGACCGATGTACAAAAAATTTCAGAAAAATATGCGGACTCTTCCGCCAAGTGGACAGCCGCGAAGTTGCAGGCACTGAACGCAACGAATGCCGTGAATGCGAATACGGGGGAGGGCGTTTTAAGCAGTGGTAATGCGGCGCAAGATGCCATTAATCTTAGTCTCAAAGCGCAAGTGGAGAGCTATGGGTTTCAAAAAGATTCTAGTTATGAATCGTTGTATGTGTGGAGTCGTATTTGGGCTATGTTTTTGCCTAGTCCACAGATTGAAGTCGACAATCCCGCTGAGAACAAAATTTACCTTAATTCTATTTTGTTACAGTCGTCTAATCTCTTATTGGATGCATTGCAGCGCTATCTGTTGCCTCTGCTGTACGGACTATTAGGAACCTGTGTCTATGTTTTGCGCACTCTGGCGGCTGAGATTACTGCGCGTACTTATTCAGAAGCATCGAATGTGGGTTTTCGTATTCGCCTTTATCTCGGTACGCTGGGCGGCATGGTGTTTGCTTGGTTTGTGATCCCTGAAAATAGTGATGGCGGCATTTTTAAATCATTATCGCCGTTTGCATTGGCGTTTTTAGCTGGCTATAGTGTGGAAATTCTGTTTGCTGCGATGGATAGATTCTTAGTTGCGTTCACTAGCAAGCCGTCATAGCTCAATAGGGTTTAGTTTAGCTCTTTACCCAAAAAATCCCAGACACTAGCATCCGACATTGCAGCAACATTCAAACGCATTTTGGTTGACGGCAATTGATGCGGTGAAAACAGGCTGCCGGGTGCTAGTAAAAAGCCTTTTTCAAAGGCTTTTTCAGTTAAAGCGATGGTGTCTTTGCCCGTATCCACCCACAAAAACATGCCAGCGGGGGTGCGGTATTCTACTTTCATGCCTAGCTTTTCGACACGAGCCGTAACTTCATTGCGCGCCGTGTCTAGTTTGCCGCGTATGCGATCAACATGTTTGCGATAATGACCTTCTGACAAAATTTTGTGAACCACACGTTCACTGATTTCATTCGTGGTCAGGCTAGATAGCATTTTGCGGTCGGCCAGCCGAATTGCAGTTTCATGTGAGGTCGCGATAAATCCAACGCGTAAATTGGCTGCCAGGGTTTTGGAAAAACCACCTAGGTAAATGACACGATTGAGCTGATCCAACGCAGACAAGCGGGTCGCAGGTTGCACCGCTGAACCAGGGTGCATATCGCAATAAATATCATCTTCTACAATCATGAAATCATGTTGTTCTGCGGTTTTCAGAACTTGAAAAGCTTTCGCCGCCGATAGCGAAGTAGAGGTTGGGTTGTGCAACACCGAATGAATAATGTATAGCTTGGGTTTATGTAGTGTTGCTAATTCAGCGAGTTTGGCAACGTCAGGGCCGTCGTGCAAGCGCGGAATGCCGATGACTTTGGTGCCCAAAGTAGCAAAGGTACCAAACATTAAAAACCAAGCAGGGTCGTCGACAAAAATAGTATCGCCAGGTTGAGTAAATTCGCGCGCAACTAAATCGAGCGCTTGCGTGACGCCATTAGTAGTGACGATTTGTTCGGGTGCAGCGGCGATTTCTAATTCAGCTAACTTCAGCTGTAGCTGTTGGCGAAAAGGTAGAAATCCTTGCTGTGTACCGTAATGCAGTAGCAGACTCTGGTTTAGACGACTAACCGCACGCAAACCATTGGCAACTAGTTCTCCGTCTAACCATTCATGTGGTAACAAGCCTGAACCTGGCATTTTTTGCTGCGGTAATTGACGTAGCATATTGCGGACTAACCACACCACATCAGGTTGTTGCGAAGTGGGAATGCTGGGCGTATTGCGGTTATTTGATGCACCACTATTTATCAAAGAGGCGCGTTCCCGCACATAAAAACCAGAGCCGCGGCGCGATTCCAGATAGCCATTAGCGACCAAACGATCATAGGCTTCCACCACCGTAAATCGAGACACTTTTTGTTCGTCGGCGAACTGACGTATCGACGGCATGCGTGAGCCGGTACGTAGTAATTTATCATCTATGCGACAAGCCACAGAGTGTACGATCTGCTCCACAAGTGATCCACCGGAATCGCGCGACACCATGGTGCCTTTCGTTAAATTAGAGCTTGATCGCATTGTGATGAGCCTTCATGAGGTCTGCCTATTGAATTTGTTATTGTGTTTCGACCAATTTATTGAAGAAGCCATGTGTAACGGTAAATCTGCCGTGACAGTATGAAATCTATTTAGTAAATTGTATTGGTACTGTATTGGTTTTTGCGGTTAGGATAGCATAAGAACTTGCGGTCGCAGAGTGGTTTTCTAGTGGTGTTGTGGATAAATGCGGTCATGCGAATTTTGCCGCTTCTGCTTTGTTTTATTCTACTTGTCGTCAAAAAAAATGCAAAATTGGGAATATTTGAAGGGTTTTTGATTGTTTTTAGATTCCGCTGTGGTCTTGCCCGAGCTTGCGCCTTACAATGTTGGCTGTTGCTGTAGAAGCATTTTTGAATCGCCGCACACTCCCGCGGAATCACTTTGTTGAGGAACGTTTATGTCAGTTTATGAGAAATTAAAAGCTTTGAATATTGAATTGCCGGCCGTAGCGGCACCTGCTGCAGCTTATGTCATGCATGCACAAACTGGCAATACGGTATTTTTGTCCGGCCATATTGCCAAAAAAGATGGCAAGGTCTGGGTAGGACAATTAGGTAAAACGATGGAAACTGCCGAAGGCAAAGAAGCGGCACGTTTGATTGCAATTGATTTGCTAGCGACCTTGCAGGATGCCTGTGGTGGTGATCTGAACCGAGTTAAACGTATTGTAAAACTGATGAGTCTGGTAAATTCGACTTCGGAATTCACTGAACAGCATTTAGTCACTAATGGCGCATCTGAATTGATCGGTGAGATTTTTGGTGAACAAGGAAAACACGCACGCTCTGCTTTCGGAGTGGCACAAATTCCTTTGGGTGCGTGTGTAGAAATTGAAATGATCGCTGAGATCGCCTGAGTGTCAATTTTTACTCTGAATTTTTGTTTGAATTCTGTCTGAATATGGCGTTCGTGGTGTTTAGCAAAATAAATTGTTTTGAAACTTTTTTTGAAGTGAATCAAGTATGAGCCTGCAAAATTTAAAACCAATAGAGTGGAAATTTTCTGAACGCGCTGAGCAGCTGCAAAGCTCGGCAATTCGTGAAATTCTTAAAGTGACGATGCGTCCAGAAGTGATTTCTTTTGCAGGTGGCTTGCCTTCTCCAGAAACCTTCCCTGTAGATCGTATGCGTGCAGCCTTCGACAAAGTCTTGGCAGAGAACGGCAAAGTAGCATTGCAATACGGCACAACGGATGGCTATGCGCCTTTACGCGAATTTATCGCTAAATCTTTATCGACCGCCGATTGCACCATTACTGCGGATCAGATCATGATGGTTTCAGGATCTCAGCAGGGTTTGGATTTATTGGCGAAAGTATTGGTGGATGAAGGTAGTAAGATTTTAGTTGAGACACCTAGTTACCTCGGCGCGTTGCAGGCTTTCTCTGTGTATCGGCCGGAGTTTGTTTCCGTCGATATGGATGAGAATGGCGTGGTGCCAGCATCGGTTGCAGCCAAAGGCGAAGGCGCAAAGCTGTTTTACGCTTTGCCTAATTTTCAAAACCCTACCGGTCGTACTTTGTCTTTAGAGCGCCGTCAAGAATTAGTAGAAACTTGTGCACGCATGGGTATTCCATTGATCGAGGATAATCCCTATGGCGATCTCTGCTATAGCGGTGAGCCATTGCCAAAGCTCTTGAACATGAATCCAAATGGCGTGATCTACCTAGGCTCGTTTTCAAAAATTTTGACGCCAGGGATACGCCTCGGTTATATGGTTGCACCAGTGCCTCTGATTCGTAAATTGGAACAGGCGAAACAAGCCACTGATTTGCATACCTCGACTTTGACGCAGATGGCGGTGTACGAAGTCATTAAAGATGGTTTCCTGGACGAGCATATTCCTAGCATCCGTCGCTTTTACTCCGCGCAATGTGATGTGATGTTGGCGGCGATGACCAAGCACTTCCCAGAAGGTGTGAGCTGGACCCGCCCTATTGGTGGCATGTTTATCTGGGTGACTTTGCCTAAGCATATTCATAGCAAGGAACTGCTGGAAGAGGCGATTGCGAATAATGTTGCCTTCGTGCCTGGTGGTCCGTTTTATGCAAATGAGGCTGAAACTAATACTTTCCGTCTGAGTTTTGTCACGGTGTCCCCTGAGAAAATTAACGAAGGTGTAGAAAAGATTGGTAATTTGATTAAAGCGCGTATGTGATCTGGCGCCAAAGACCAAAGTGAGAGCAGCTGCTCGGCTCTATTGCACGAAGAAAGAAAGGCTAGTCTGAAAAAGACTAGCCTTTTTTATTGTGCAGATTTCGTCATGGATATTCTCGTGTATATCAAGTCCAGATAATTTATATTTGCTATAGTCTTTGGTGTTGCTACACCCCATTCTATAAATTGAAACTGACTACTGATGTGAAGGAAATACTATGACGAGTTCCATAGGTGGCTCAAACGCCGAAATCGAATTAGCCAGCATCGTTAAAAACCTGTCACACGTTCGCCCGATTGCGAACGATGAGCGTCAACAAAGGCGAGATAAGGCCGCAGCCTTAATGCAAGAGCGTGGCATAGCCGCATTGATTTTGAGTGCAAGTACCAGCTTGTATTACTTCACTGGTTTGTCCTGGTATCAAAGTGAACGATTGGTGGGTGCAGTGTTGACGCATAATGGCAAATTGATTTTTATCAGCCCCGCATTTGAAGATTCTAAATTGCGCGAAACCCTAGGTGATCAAGCTGACATTCGCCTTTGGGAAGAAGACGAAAGTCCTTATGCCTTAGTCGCACAAATTTTGCAGGATGAGGGTTTGAGTGGTACGGTTGCCTTGGATGAAGCCGCACCGTTTTTCATCACGGATGGCTTGCGTCAAGCACTCACTTCGCATGCTATTGTGAATGGGATGGTGGTCACGGCCGAATGCCGTATGCATAAATCAACGAATGAAATTGCCCTGATGCAGGCAGCCAAAAACATCACCTTAGAAGTACAAAGACGTACCGCAAAAATTTTGCGTGAAGGTATTTCATCCGTTGAAGTTGCCGACTTCATCAATCAAGCGCATCGCGCTTTTGGTGGTAGTAGTTCGACCTTTTGTATTGTCAGTTTTGGTTTGCCAACATCGATTCCACATGGCCCGGATAGCGTGCAATATCTAAAAGAGGGCGATATGGTGTTGATCGACACCGGTTGCATGATAGAGCGCTATCATTCTGACATTACGCGAAGCTATGTATTTGGTGAGCCTACTGCACGCCAGCGCACGATGTGGGATCTCGAAAAAGCCGCACAAGCTGCCGCTTTCGATGCGGCGCAAATGGGTGTGCCTTGCGAACAGGTGGATGCTGCGGCGCGTCGTGTATTAGAAGCAGCAGGTCTCGGACCCGGTTATAAAACACCGGGTTTGCCACATCGGACTGGTCACGGTATCGGTCTCGATATTCACGAATGGACTTATCTGGTAAAAGGGAATAAAACCCCATTGGCTGCAGGTATGTGCTTTAGCAACGAACCTATGATCTGTCTGGACGGCGAATTTGGTATTCGCCTTGAAGATCACTTTTACATGACTGAGCAGGGGCCAAAGTGGTTCACTGGCCAAAGTTATGCCGTGGATGCGCCATTTGGGGTTTGATTTAGCATTTGGTGCAAGCGCAAACGCGAGCGCAAACCCAAAGCCTGCAGCTGCAGGCTTTTTTTGCTTCTAGTCATCCTTAACGGGTAAAATGCAGGCTTGCAATTTTTGAGCATCTTTCCATGAGTAAATTGTCTTTTGACCGTATTCTGCAATCGCAGGGCTTCGGTACCCGTAAATATTGTCGTGAACTCATTGAAGATGGTGAAATTGCCATTAATGGCGAAGTTCATGATAACTACAAAGAACTAATTGAAACCCAAGGTCTGGTGTTCACGATTTTTGAAGAAGAGTGGACCTATCGTGAGCATATTTATTTATGTTTAAATAAACCTGCCAATTTTGAATGTTCACGCAAGCCATCGCATCATCCAGGCGTATTGACTCTTTTGCCTGAGCAATTGAGTTGGCGTGACGTTCAACCGGTTGGTCGTCTGGATCACGATACAACTGGTATGTTGTTGATGTCGGATGATGGCCCCTTTATTCATGCACAGTCATCGCCAAAACGGCATATTCCCAAACTGTATGTGGCAACGACAGCAGAACCCGTGACTGCAGAACTTGTCGAGAAATTATTATCCGGTGTGCAATTGCATGACGAGCCCGAACCTTTAGCCGCGCAAAGTTGTGTGCAGCTCGGTGAATTTCAGTTGCAAATTGTATTGGAACAAGGAAAATACCATCAGGTCAAACGGATGTTGGCAGCGGCGGGTAATCATTGTGCGGCATTGACACGTAGCGCCATTGGTCAATTGAATTTATCTAGTTTGGGTTTGCAAGAGGGAGAGTGGTGTTATCTTGAGCCTGAACATTTGGCACTATTAGTTTCCGATTCTGGGCAGTGATGTAGCAAGTCATAGAGATTCCCTTCATGTTGTTAGAGTAGTTTCTTTAGCCCCTATAGTTTCTGTCGATAAGGAATACATATGCTTGTGATCGCCGTAATGAACCCTAAAGGTGGCGTTGGTAAAAGTACGTTTTCTACCAATCTCGCTGGCTACTTTGCCTCGCAAGGGCATCAGGTGATGCTTGGCGATGCCGATGTCCAGCACTCGTCACGCGCTTGGTTGGCCTTAAGGCCTGCCAGCTTGCCAGCGATTGCTGGTTGGGAAATCTCCGATGGGCATATTGCGAAACCGCCTAAAGGAACGACGCACATGGTGATTGATACGCCAGCAGGAATTAAGGGCAATAGACTGGATGCGATTTTGAAAGTCGCCAATAAGGTCGTGGTTCCTTTGCAAGCATCGATGTTTGATATTTTGGCGACAGAGGATTTTCTGAAAAAATTAGCCAAGCGTGAGGATAGGTTTGAAGTTGGTGTGTTAGGTATGCGGGTGAACGCCCGTACAAAAGCAGCTGACCAGCTGGCCCATTATGTGACGCAGCTAGGCCTGCCTGTTTTAGGATATCTGCGCGATACACAAAACTATATTCAATTGGCAGCGCATGGAGCAACGCTTTGGGATGTAGCACCTTCAAAAGTGGAAAAGGACTTGGCTCAATGGGAGGCGTTATTACAGTGGATCAGCAATAAGTAAATTCCATGCTACCTATTGAAAGTGAATTGTAAGGCTGAATAATTGAATTGGCGAATTCAATACGAGCTGGCGTAATACAAAAAATAAGATTGTAAAAATTCTTCACCCTGAAAAAGTAAGCTTAAACAAGCATGAAGCTGACTCTGCAAAGAATTCAGTCTCGCGGTTTGGTTTTGCTTGTATAGAGATTACATATGCATTTCACCATTTTCAAAACACCTATCATCAATACCCTCATGCGCTGGATTTCGGCAATGATTTTACGTTTGCTCGGTTGGCGAGTCGACGGTACCGCGGCCAATGTCCAGAAATGTGTCTTGATCGCAGCACCTCATACGAGTAACTGGGATTTTCCGATTGCTTTAATGCTTTGTTTTGTATTGCGCTTGGATGTTTACTGGATGGGTAAGGCGAGTTTGTTTCCGCCTGTATTGGGCGCTATCATGCGATGGCTGGGGGGTATTCCCGTGGATCGTTCGCAGTCAGGTAATCTGGTGCAAGGCACCATTGATGCATTTACTCGAAGTGACAAACTATTGGTGATTGTGCCGCCAGAAGGGACGCGCGATAAGGTCACACGTTGGAAAACTGGTTTTTATTACATTGCAGTTGGCGCTGATGTTCCATTGGGTTTGGCCTACGTCGATTTCAAAGAAAAGATTGGCGGCGTTGGGAAATTATTCTATCCTTGCGGCAACATTGAAGAAGATATGATTTTGATTAAGCAGTTTTATGCAAATTTCAGCGGGAAAAATCCGCAACAATTTGATGCAGATAATATTCAAGTAAAGAAGTAAATGTTTGTCGCCCAATCCTGAGGAGGATGGAAGTTGAACGTCAAAAAATCCGGAACGAGTACCAAATCTAATAAGAAGAGTGAGTCGCAAGATAAATTTACTGTCTATGCCGCTATACTGGTTTTATTGGTATTTGCCGCATTAGCATTTTTTATTTATCGTACACGCGTTGGTGCTGACGTTGGGGTTGCGCCCACCTATGTAGAATTGAAACAGACAATCGTGAATGATTCTGGTGTGGTAGCACGACTTTCGGTCACTGTGCAGGTAAATGATGGTGATGAGGATTGGCTTAAAGAAAATCAACCTCTATTGAATTCGCATTTTCATAAAGAGTTAAGCACCACCGAAGCTGGGTCGTTGCGTTCTATGGAAGGCAAGCTTGAATTACAAAATGAATTAAAACGAAAATTTAATTTATTATTAAAGACCGATAAGGTGCAAGCAGTGATGGTGACTGAGTTATTGTTGCAAGATCAGCGCAACGACTAAAGCAACGACTAAAACTAGCGCAATGAGAACTTGTTGTAAGAATTTGGAATTTTTTATAACTCAATTTGATCAAGTTTCTTGAATCGTATGTTGGCTTCTTCAATTAAAGTGTCGAGTGAAGCCTGATCAAGGTTTAGTCCATTCCATGACACCACAGACACCGAGATAGCCAGTTCTTCTGATTCCGAATTGCGGCTCAACATATGGCTTACACCATCAGCCACATGAATCACTGAGGCTAAGAAACCGATACCTGGCCGATCAGGATTATGGTGCCCGCCAATCGCATTTTTCATCACGTCAGAAAAATTCCACTCAACAGCCAACGCTTCTCCCACTGCGGCATGATCAATACCCAATATTTTTCGTTCCGCTTCAAATTGGGTTGCCAAGGTCTCCTTGCGGTACGCAATGACTTGCTCGAATTCACGTGGATATAAGCTGACTAATGCTAGTAAGCCGATGTCGTGTAATAGCCCAGAAGTAAAGGCAACATCTTCGTTAAAATTCATGCGACGCGCAATGAGCTTAGAAACAAACGCAACGGCATTTGAATGACGCCAAAATGCCTTGTGATCAAATCCACGGCAATTGTTTTCCGGAAAGCAGCCCGATAATGCTGCAGACAAGACCATCTGCTTGACGGTTTCTAAACCGAGTAAGGAAATCGCTTGTTGTATCGTCGTGACTTTGACTAAAGTCGAGTAAAACGGAGAATTTGCATAGCGCAAGGTTTTTGCGGTAAGTGCCAGGTCTTGCGTTACTTTCTGCGCCAATAAATTGATATCGGTATCTTCTTGTTCTAGACTATTGAGCAATTCCATCACGATGGCAGGCAGCGTGGGAAGATCTTTTAGATTCTCGGTAACTTGCTGCAAGCTCAATTGGGTCATTTAAAGCTACTCCCTTTTTAAAGATAGAATCAGTACAAAGGCAGCTTGCCAGAAATCGACACTTTAGTGCATGGTTTTTGATCAAATTTTGTAGATTGTTGTAATCTTTCGTTTCGTGCCAGCGTATTAAAGCGCTTCGTCAAGTTTTGACACTAAGCGCTTTTCTGAAATACTCGCTTTAGCGCGTTCCAGCATATCAATAGCGGCCGGCCCGCGTAACAAGGTTACCGCAACTGCCAAAGCATCGATATAAGTCAAATGAGCTAAGCGCGAGGTCATCGGTGTATAAATATCTGGATCTTCTTCGACGTCCACGCTGATATGAACATCCGCCAGTTCTGCCAAAGGTCCGCCACTTGCACACAGCACTAATACTTTTGCTCCAGTATCTTTTGCTAGCTGTACACTTCGAATTAAATCGCGGGTACGGCCTGTGCGTGAAAAAGCCACAACCAGACAATCACTGTTAAGCAAGCTCGCCGATTGTGCCTGCAAATGGGCATCGCAAAATACCGTGGTTGGAATGCCGAAACGGAAGAATTTTAATTGCGCATCGATGGCTAAAGCCCCTGAGTAACCGAGACCGTAACATTCAATACGGCGGGCGCGTGACAATAAATTGACCGCTGCTTCGAAAGTCGCGCTATTTGCGGTATTACGAGCTTCCATCAAGGTGGCGATGGTGCGGTCAAATACTTTTGGTAGGACATCCTTCACCTGATCGGCTTGGTTCACGTCGAGATGTAAATAGGGGATGCCAGTTGCCAGGCTCTTTGCAAACGCGAGTTTGAATGATTTGAAACCATCAAAACCCAAAGATTGCGCAAAACGAGCAACGGTAGGCTCACTCACATTACAAACCTGTGCCAATACGCGGATGGACATCTCTAAAGCGTCGTGCGGTTTCTGCAAAAGAAAATCCGCCACTTGTCGCTCAGCGCGGCTTAATGCGGTGCTCGCGACACGTATGCGTGCTAGTAATCCCTTTTCTGGCGGATTGTTGGTCGAGGTGTTTTTTGTTGAAAGAACGTTGACCATAGTGTGATTGCCTTTTGCGTTTCTGTTTTTGCTGCTTATGTTTACTTATGTGGTAAATATAAGTGAATGCTCGCCGAATCCTACACTTTGTGAGCGTAAATTCAGCGTATTTTGTTGCGAAGTTCGAGCGAAATTACGGACACCAAAAAACTTCAATCTTACACTGCGCTTGCTTTAATAAGTTGGTAATTGGCAAACTGCTTGTTAAGGCATTTTCAAACACCTGACGTTTTTCATCGCCAGTAATTACTAACCAGATTTTTTCTGTCTGCAGCAAACGTGGCAGGGATAGAGAAATGCGAGTTTGATGTGTTTGTGGATGAACCGCTGCCAAGCAATCTAAACCATCGGCTTGCGTCGGCGCGCCAGGAAACAGCGAGGCGATATGACCATCTGCTCCCATGCCCAGCAGCACTGCACTAAAGTGACCCGGGATCTGTTGGTGCAAACGGTCATTAATCGCTTCCATGGCGACTTCTGGTGTGTTGGCGGCATTTTTTAAAGACACCAAGTTCCATTGCTTGCCGTAGCTGAGAGCTAAACATTTTTTGAATAGGCCTTCGTTGCTTTGTGGATCATTATCGTTGACCCAACGCTCATCGGTGGCCGCTAAGCGGACGTCGGATGGCGCTCGCTGCGCTAAAGCTCGATCCAGTTCTCGATACACAGGTGCCGGGGTTGAACCTCCCGCTAAAGCAAACGCGGCAGGGCGGTTAGCTGTCGCTGCAGTATCAATCAGCACTAGCCATTCCTTAACTAGTGAAGTTGTTAATTCACCGAAATTCTCGAAACAATTAAATTGTAGGTCTGAAGCTGCCATCGTATTGGTCGCTTGTTGCCCTTTGGTCTCCATTACTGCTTCCATGTTCTGCTTAGCCTTCCACATACTCTTCGCCCCACGCTGCTCCGTGTTGCGCTAATAAATAACTGGCGGCAGCTGGTCCCCAACTACCCGCGATGTAGGATTTCAATCCTTCGGCATCGTTATTCCAAGCCGACATAATTGGATCGATCCATTCCCACGCTGCACCTAATTCATCATCACGTACAAATAAAGTCAGATCGCCATGCAATGCATCAAGCAAAAGGCGTTCATACGATTCCACGCGACGTAAATTGGACGCTTCAGCAAAATCAAGATTCAAGGCGACATCGGATAAACGTATGCCTTCACCTGGCTCTTTCGCCTTCATGAACAATTGCACGCTTTCTTCTGGTTGCAAAGTAATGACCAGACGATTTGAGCGCAAAGGGCCTTGGCCTTTACCAAAAATAGAATAAGGAATGGGTTTGAAATTAATTGTGATTTCCGCGCAACGACTGGCCATGCGTTTGCCAGTGCGCAGATAGAATGGCACGCCCGCCCAACGCCAGTTATCAATCTCGGCGCGGATTGCAACAAAAGTCTCCGCGCGGCTAGATGGCGGCACGCCTGGTTCATGCTGATAGCCAATCACGGGTTTGCCATCGACCGCACCAGCGCGATACTGACCACGCACGGTTTTCTTGGCAACATCATCTGCCGTGAATTTACGTAATGCGCGCAAGACTTTGACTTTCTCATCACGGATCGCATCGGGATTGGCATTGACTGGCGGTTCCATCGCGACGATAGAAACCAATTGCAATAAATGGTTTTGGACCATGTCACGTAGGGCACCGGTTTTATCATAGAAGTCACCACGTGTTTCAACACCGACTTGTTCTGAAATAGAAATTTGTACGTCTTGAATCCACTTACGATTCCACAATGGTTCTAGGAAGGAATTGGCAAAACGGAGTGCGAACAAATTCTGTACCATTTCTTTACCGAGGTAGTGATCGATACGATAGATTTGATTTTCGTTCAGATAAGTGCGCAGAGCTGAATTGATTTCTTTGGCGGATTTCGCATCGCGGCCTAAAGGTTTTTCGACCACCACGCGTGCATTTCCCTCGACCAGGCCATGTTTCGATAATTGTTCGACGACGGGAATGAAAATGTCCGGGCCAATTGCCAAATAAAATAATTTCGCTTTTGTCGTGTCAGCATTCACACGCGCTTTTAATGCGTCAAAATCACTAGGTACTTTTGCGTCAATTTTCGAGTAACCCGTTAGTGCCAGAAATGCTGCTAATTGTTCCGGTGTTCCATCCGCTTTAGCCGCATAGGTTTCTATGCTAGCAGCAACGCGGGTACGGAATTCATCATCGCTCAGCGCTTCACGTGCTGCGCCGATAAAACTAAATTCGGGATCAAGACGTCCATTGACGAACGCGCTGTACAGTGCAGGAATGATCTTGCGTTTTGCCAGATCGCCAGTACCGCCAAACAATACAAAAGTAGTCATGTGGACTCCGTTTAATCCTAATTAGAAAAATAAATCGCTTGTTGAGTTTAATGAATATATTTAAACCCTTCAACGCCGAGACGCTGAGGCGCAGAGTTTAGAAGGAGGAAAGCGAAGCGAACCACGAATTCCTCTGTTTTGTTTTTCCTCAGTGCCTCGGCGCCTCGGCGTTGAGGGGTTTTGAATTTGGCTTTTAACGTCACAAATTATGCCATAGCTTAAACCATATTTCTTCAAAAATGTAGTTTCATTACGATATTTTTGATGGTTTTAATCTCTAAAACAGAAAAATATCGCATTTCTGAAAGTTTGTTACAGTTTTTTTCTGTTTTTGTGCTATCTTTCAGTTATTCGAATTAGATACCCCCACAAAACTATGACGACTTCTGGACAAAATACACAACAAGTTGCAATCAACAAGGTAGTTGATGCAGTTACTCAACGTATTACTGAGCGTAGCAAGACGCTGCGTGCGGAATATTTGACGCGCTTGGAGCAATTACGTAACCGTGGTCCGCGCCGAGCGAGCTTGTCATGTGCGAATCAAGCGCATGCCAATGCGGCGGCAGATAGTAAGACCAAAATTTGGCTGAATCAGGCGCAGAAATCGAATATCGGTATTGTGACTGCTTACAACGATATGCTATCGGCACATCAGCCTTACGCGACTTACCCTGATCAAATTAAAGAAGCTGCGTTGCGATTCAATGCAACCGCGCAAGTCGCTGGCGGCGTGCCTGCTATGTGCGACGGTGTTACTCAGGGACGCCCGGGCATGGAATTGTCCTTGTTCTCGCGTGATGTGATAGCGCAAGCCACCGCGATTGCCTTGTCGCACGATGCCTTCGATGCGACTTTGTGTCTTGGTATTTGCGACAAAATCGTTCCAGGTTTATTGATTGGTGCTTTAGCCTTCGGTCATTTGCCGACGATTTTTATTCCGGCCGGTCCTATGGGTTCTGGTTTGTCGAATAAAGACAAAGCAGCAGTGCGTGAACGCTATGCGCAAGGTAAAGCGACTAAAGAAGAATTGCTCGCTGCAGAAAGCGCTGCCTACCATAGCGCTGGTACGTGTACTTTTTACGGCACGGCAAACAGCAACCAAATGTTGTTAGAAGCGATGGGCTTGCATTTGCCAGGCTCCTCGTTCGTGCATCCTTCCGATCCGCTACGTCATGCTTTGACGGATGCTGCTGTGGAACAAGTCTTAAAATTGACTGAAGCCGGTGGCGATTATCGTCCTATCGGCCACGTGGTGAATGAAAAAACCATCGTGAATGCGGTGATTGCCTTGTTGGCGACCGGCGGTTCTACCAATCATACAATCCACTGGATCGCCGTTGCACGTGCCGCTGGCATCATCATCGATTGGCGAGATTTTGATGAGTTATCTTCTGTTATTCCATTATTAACACGCGTGTATCCAAACGGCACTGCAGACGTGAATGCGTTTGAAGAGGCGGGTGGGCCGACATTCGTGATGCGTGAATTATTGTCGCAAGGTTTGATGCATGCAGATGTGATGACTGTATTCGGTAATCAAGGTTTGGCATCGCATACGACACGTCCAGAATTACAAGATGGCAAAGTCGCGTTCGTTCCGCATCCAGAGAGATCCAGTGATCCAACGGTCGTACGCAATGTGGATGAGCCTTTTGCCGCAACGGGTGGCCTGCGTTTGTTGCAAGGCAATTTAGGCCGCGCGATTGTTAAAGCATCTGCTGTGCCAGAAGATGCATGGATCGTGCGCGCACCAGCCAAAGTTTTTGAATCGCAAGACGCCTTAGTGGGTGCTTACAAAGCAGGGCAATTGAATCAAGATTTCGTCGCGGTCGTGATCTTCCAAGGACCACAGGCGAATGGTATGCCAGAGCTGCATCATTTCACCCCTGTGCTTGGAAGCTTGATGTCGGCTGGCTACAAAGTTGCCTTGGTAACCGATGGCCGCATGTCAGGCGCTTCCGGCAAAGTTCCGGCTGCTTTGCATGTGAGTCCAGAAGTTGCACAAGGTGGACCGCTCGGCAAAGTACGCGATGGCGACATGATCGAATTGAATGTACATACCGGTGAGTTACGTGCTTTGGTTGATGAAGCAATTTGGGCGACACGTAGCAATCCGACAGTGAGTATCGATAGCAGTTATGGCTATGGACGAGATTTATTTGTCGCGCAACGTCGCGTCGTGACTTCGCCAGAGCACGGTGCTTCTACCTTGTTTGTTTGATTTTAAGAAAATCCATCGTAATTTTGAATTTAATAATTTACCGTTTTGAAGTGAGACCAAGATGACTATGACGACAGCAGCGATTATTTCTCAACTAGCACAGGTACGTGTGCTGCCTATCTTGGTAACGGACGACGTGGATCAAGCGATTCGTTGCGTGACGACTCTGGCTGAAAATGGTTTGCCAGCGGTTGAAATTACGCTGCGCACACCGAATGCGTTGACGGTCTTACGTGAAGTCGTGAAAGCTTGCCCAACGGTGACCGTTGGTGCAGGCACGATTTTGACGCCAGCGCAATTGGATGCTGTGCGCAATACCGGTGCTGCGTTCGGTATCAGTCCTGGCATTACCCCAGTATTGGCAAAAGCAGCCGCCGAATCAGGCCTACCGTATTTTCCTGGTGTCGGTGGCGCGAGTGATTTGATGCTGGCACTGGAGCATGGATTTAACGTCGTCAAATTGTTTCCTTCGGATATTGTCGGTAGCATCAAAATGGCAAAGGCTCTCGGCGGTCCGTTCCCTGATGTGAAATTTTGTTTGACCGGAGGCGTCACCGTAGAATCGACGCCGACTTTGCTACAGCAATCAAATGTCTTGTGTGTGGGCGGCTCTTGGATGTGTCCTGCGAATTTGATCAGTAGCAATGATTGGACGGCAATTGGGCAATTGGCTGTACAGGCAGCGGCCGCAGGTAAGTAAATTTCTGTAGTTTGGTTTTCAATTATTTTTTCTCAGGTTGTTTGATCATGGCTATCTCAGTTTCTCGTACCCCATTGTGGTGTTTGTTACAGCAACGCGCAAATAATATGCCGAGCTTAAAAGAGTTGTTTCGCGCTGATCCGCAGCGCTTTACGCACTTTTCTGCTTCTGCTTGCGGCATGTTGTTGGACTATTCCAAGCAGCGCATGGATACCACGGCGAAACTCAATCTATTAGCACTGGCGCGTCAGCAAGAAGTCGAATCACGCCGTGATGCGATGTTGCGCGGTGAAGCGATTAACAACACAGAAAATCGTGCGGTCTTACATACCGTATTGCGCCTACCAAAGGGCGAAAAGTTCATGCTCAACGGTGAGAATATCGCGGCTGATGTTCACAGTGTCTTAGCGCAAATGCGTAGCTTTAGCGATGCGGTGCGCGAAGGTCGTTGGTTAGGTTATACGGGCAAACCGATTCGCACGATTATCAATATCGGCATCGGTGGTTCTGATCTCGGACCACAAATGGCATGTATCGCTTTGGCACCGTGGTCGCAAAAAAATCTATCCCTGCATTTCGTTTCGAATGTCGATGGTCGTCACGTCGCTGATTCTTTAGAAAATGCTGATCCAGAAACGACACTAATTGTGGTTGCTTCAAAGACTTTCACGACGATGGAAACTTTGACGAACGCACGCACTGCACGTGAATGGATGTTGAATCATGGTTGTCCTGAAGATCAAATTCGTCAACATTTCGTCGCACTAAGTACCAACGTCAAAGCGGCAAGCGCATTTGGTATCGCGGAAGAAAACGTATTCCCATTCTGGAACTGGGCTGGTGGTCGTTACTCGATGTGGAGTGCGATCGGTTTGTCGATTGCTTTGTACGTTGGCGCTGATCGTTTCGAAGAAATGCTGGCGGGCGCGCACGAGATGGATTTACATTTTGCACAAGCACCGTTGGAGCAAAATTTACCAGTTTTGATGGCATTGATCGGCGTTTGGAATATTAATTTCCTCGGCTTGCAAGCTTTGTCGATTGCGCCTTATCACCAGCGTATGACACGATTGCCAGCCTACTTGCAGCAGCTGGAAATGGAAAGCAACGGCAAGTCAGTGACACGCGAAGGTCAGCGAGTTGATTACACGACGTCACCGATTTTGTTTGGTGAAGCGGGTACCAATGGTCAGCATGCTTATTTCCAATTGCTGCATCAAGGCGCGACAATTATTCCGACCGACTTTATCGTGGTGGCCGATGATGATGCTGGTTTGCCCGGCCACAATCAAGCTTTGCTGGCGAACTGCTTCGCGCAGTCTAAGGCGATGGCTTGGGGCAAAAATATTGACGAAGTTCGTGCAGAGCTGGGTGATTTACCAGAAAAAATGTTGGCACCGCGAGTCTTTGAAGGCAATCGTCCAACGTCCACCTTGTTACTCGATTCTTTAACGCCACGCTCACTCGGCGCTTTGATAGCGCTTTACGAACATAAAGTGTTTGTGCAGTCGGTGATCTGGGATATCAATGCATTTGATCAATGGGGTGTGGAGCTAGGAAAATCACTCGCTCAACAATTGATCAGTCTCGATCCAGCGGCAGTGAAAGAAGAATACGATAGTTCGACTAAGGGTTTGCTAAAGGCTTTGACCAAGCGTCATCGTTGATAGATCGAATTTGTGGCGAAAATGTATTTTCTGTTGGGCGGGTGCAACCCGCGCCGCACAAAGATCGATCA
>CAUPNA010000073.1:0-21966 GCA_963512475.1 uncultured Undibacterium sp. | reverse complement strand
GCAGGCGGAGACTTTCAGATTCAGGTAAAATCGCGCCCATGAATCCTGCACCGAAAAATCTATTTGCTTCCCCGCGTCACCGCCCCGATGTCGGCGGAAAAAATGCCGCGCCTTTCCTCCCTATGTCACGTGCCGAAATGGATGCGCTGGGATGGGATAGTTGCGACGTCATCTTAATCACAGGCGATGCCTATATTGATCACCCTAGTTTCGGCATGGCTTTAATCGGCCGCTTGCTGGAGCAGCAAGGTTTCCGCGTTGGGATTATCAGTCAGCCTGATTGGCATTCTGCTCAAGATTTTCGAGCATTAGGCCGTCCCAATCTGTATTTTGGCATTACTGCTGGCAATATGGATTCTATGGTGAATCGCTACACGGCAGATCGTAAAATTCGTTCTGAAGACGCTTATACGCCGGATGGTGATCCGAATAAGCGCCCTGATCGCGCTGTCGTTGTTTATGCACAAAGAGCACGTGAAGCCTTCCCTGAAGTGAACGTCGTAATTGGCAGTATCGAAGCCAGTTTGCGCCGTATTGCGCACTACGATTATTGGTCGGATAAGGTAAAACGTTCCGTGTTGCCTGACTCCAAAGCCGACCTTCTGTTATTTGGCAATGCCGAACGCGCAATTGTCGACCTGACGCACAGACTCGCCGCCGGTGAACCAATCAAAGCAATCCGTGATTTGCGCGGCACCGCATTCATGACACCAACGAATTGGTTGCCAGATACAGACTGGACTGAAATTCAATCAATCAAGGTAGATACGCCTGGCAAGATAGAAGTACATACCAACCCGTACGAAATGATGCCGGAGAAAGATGCCAAGTGTTCCACTGGTTCGGTGGATGCAAACGCTGGCATTAATAATATTGCGACTCAAGTCCCCGCGCCAGATGCTATCAAGCAGCAAGCGATCCGCATCATGAGTCGCGAGGAGCGTCAAGCGATGCTGCGTGACAAACACAATAAGTCCGTAATTCGCTTGCCGTCTTTTGATGCAATTAAAGATGATCCAGTAATGTATGCCCATGCATCTCGGGTATTCCATCTGGAAGCTAATCCTGGCAATGCGAAAGCACTTTCACAAGCGCACGGTGAGCGTGATGTATGGATCAATCCGCCACCATTGCCTTTGGCTATGGATGAAATGGATGGTGTTTATGATCGTGCTTATGCGCGCGCACCGCATCCTAGTTACGGCAAAGCGCGCATCCCTGCTTGGGAGATGATACGTTTTTCAGTCAATATTATGCGCGGCTGTTTTGGTGGCTGTACTTTCTGTTCGATTACCGAACATGAAGGCCGGATTATTCAGAGTCGTTCTGAACCATCGATCTTGCGTGAAATTGAAGAAATTCGCGATAAAACCAAAGGATTTACTGGCACCATTTCCGATCTTGGTGGACCAACGGCAAACATGTATCGCCTCGCTTGCAAAGATAAAAAAATTGAAGAATCTTGCCGTCGTTTGTCCTGTGTTTATCCCGGCATTTGTAGCAATCTAAATACTGATCACAGTAAGCTGATCTCTCTCTATCGCAAAGCACGTGCGATCCCTGGTGTGAAGAAAATCCTCATCAGTTCAGGCTTGCGTTATGACCTTGCAGTGCGCTCACCAGAATATGTGAAAGAGTTGGTGACACATCACGTGGGAGGTCTGTTGAAGATCGCGCCGGAACATACTGAAACCAATACTTTGTCGAAGATGATGAAGCCTGGTATCGGCGCTTATGATGAATTTAAAGCGATGTTCCATAAATATTCCAAAGAAGCGGGCAAAGAACAGTATTTAATCCCCTACTTTATCGCGGCACATCCTGGCACAACCGATGATGATATGGTGAATCTGGCTTTGTGGTTGAAGAAAAATGACTTCAAACTAGATCAAGTACAGACATTTATGCCTACGCCTATGGCGCTGGCCACGACGATGTACCACACCCGCAAAAATCCGCTGAAAAAAATCACAGCGGATTCCGAAGTGGTAGAAACCGCTCGCTCTGGCAAAATCCGAAAATTCCACAAAGCATTGTTACGCTATCACGCGCCGGAAAATTACGAAGTCGTCAAAGAAGGTTTACTACGCATGGGACGTGGGGATTTGATTGGTAGCAACGAACGCCATCTGATCCCATCACGAGCACCCGTGGTAGCGAGTTTAGTGAATGCTGGAACAGTTCCCATTAAACGCGGCGCAGCACCCAAGTTAAATACTTTCGGTAGAAATTCGGCGAATAGACTGGCATCCAAAGTGGCACCCAGTACTGTCAAAACTGGTTTATCTTACAATTCAGCCAAACCGAAGAAATCAGTGACCAAAGCGGGCAGCCGATAATTTCTTCAAATGACTAGGTGAATTTAGCTTGGCAATATGCTGAAATTCGCCTAAACGACATCTAATTTAGGATTTCAAGTGGCACTAACCAGCGATTTACGTCAAGCGGTGCTTCACTCGGGTATAATTTAGGGTTTATTTATCTCACCTAAAGAAGCCCAAATGGAAGCCGAACGCCTCAATAGTATTGCCAACCTGCTCATCGACTTAACCAGTCGTGAAGCCGAACTTCGGAGGTATCTTTGACTTCGATATCAAGTCAGAGAAACTCGAACAAGTTAACGGTGAATTAGAAGATCCTAAAGTTTGGGAAGAACCTAAACGCGCACAAGAGCTTGGCAAGGAAAAGAAATCCTTAGAAGCCATCGTTCACACCCTCATTAAGATCGATGCCGATCTGAAAGACGCCAACGAAATTTTTGCGATGGCGCGTGAAGAAGACGACGAAGACACACTGGAAGCCATCGAAGCCGATGCTGCGCAGCTAAAAGAATTAGTCGAAGGCATGGAATTTCGCCGGATGTTTAATAATCCTATGGACGCGAATAACTGCTTTATCGATATTCAAGCTGGCGCTGGCGGGACTGAAGCGCAAGATTGGGCTTCGATGTTGCTGCGCCAATATTTGCGTTATTGCGAACGTAAGGGTTTCAAAGTTGACATCCTTGAACAATCTGATGGCGAAGTCGCTGGCATTAAGACCGCAACGCTGAAAGTCGAAGGCGAATACGCCTATGGTTTCCTAAGAACAGAGACTGGTGTACATCGCCTAGTGCGTAAATCGCCGTTTGATTCTGCCAACGGACGTCATACCTCGTTCTCCAGTTTATTTGTGTATCCAGAAGTCGATGAATCGTTTGAAATCGATATCAACCCTGCTGATGTGCGCGTTGATACTTATCGCGCATCGGGTGCTGGTGGTCAGCATATTAATAAAACCGATTCTGCAGTACGTTTAACGCATGCACCATCGGGCATAGTGGTGCAATGTCAAAACGATCGTAGTCAACATCGGAATCGTGCTGAAGCGTGGGAAATGTTGAAAGCGAAATTATTCGAACTTGAGTTGCGCAAGCGTATGAGCGAAAAACAAAATCTGGAAGACACCAAAACGGATGTCGGCTGGGGTCATCAGATTCGTTCGTATGTCCTCGATCAATCTCGTATTAAAGATTTGCGCACCAATTACGAAATGGGTAATACCAAAGCGGTATTGGATGGCGACTTAGATGGATTCATTGCAGCGTCGCTCAAGCAAGGTGTCTAGTCTAGACTACGCAAGCTAACGATACAAATTCAATTTCAATTTTAGAGAATAATCATGTCCGACCAACAAAATACAGCAGCAGAATTGCCACAAGACGAAAATTCGATCATCGCTGAACGTCGTGCAAAGCTGAATGCCATCCGCGCGAATGGTATTGCGTTTCCTAATGATTTTCGTCCACAACATAAGGCTGCTGATCTGCAAGCGCAGTACGGTGATATCAGCCGTGAAGACTTAGAAATTCAAAATATAGAAGTCGTTGTTGCTGGTCGTATGATGCTCAAGCGTGAAGCTGGTAAGAAAGCAGCATTCGCGACTTTGCAAGATGCATCTGGTTTGAAAGCGGATGGCCGTATTCAGTTATACGTTACGACAGACAAAACCGGCGAAGCAGAAATGGAAGCCTTCCGTCATTACGATTTAGGCGACATTCTTGGCATTGAAGGTGTGTTGTTCAAAACAAAAACTGATGAACTGACTGTCAAGGTAACGAAATTGCGTTTATTGACAAAGTCTCTGCGCCCTCTTCCAGACAAGTTCCACGGTCTCTCCAATCAAGAAACTAAATACCGTCAGCGCTATGTCGATCTGATTATGAGCGAAGAAACACGTCGCACATTCAAGGCTCGTACCGCTGCGATGAACTCCATTCGTAGTTTCATGAATAGCCATGATTTCATGGAAGTTGAAACGCCGATGTTGCACGTCATTCCCGGCGGTGCAGCAGCGAAACCATTTATCACCCATCACAATGCGCTCGACATGGAAATGTATCTGCGTATCGCACCAGAATTGTATTTGAAGCGCTTGGTTGTCGGCGGCTTTGATCGCGTGTTTGAAGTCAATCGCAACTTCCGCAACGAAGGTGTTTCACCACGTCACAATCCAGAATTCACGATGATGGAATTCTATGCTGCGTATGTGGATTACAAATGGTTGATGGACTTTACAGAAGAAGTCATTCGCAAGGCAGCAGTCGATGCGCACGGTACTGCCGTATTGACTTACCAAGGTAAAGAGCTGGATTTATCTAAGCCTTTCCAACGTCTAACCATCGTCGGCGCTATCAATAAATACGCACCACACTACACAGCTGAGCAGCTGGGCGACGCGGAATTTATCAAAGCAGAATTGAAGAAATTTGGCGTTAAACCATTCGCCACGGCTGGCTTAGGTGCATTGCAATTGGCTTTGTTCGAAGAAACTGCCGAAGCGCAGTTGTGGGAACCGACATACATTATCGACTACCCCGCTGAAGTTTCACCTTTAGCACGTGCTTCTGACACGGTTCCTGGTATTACAGAACGTTTTGAGCTGTTCATGACTGGTCGTGAAATTGCGAATGGTTTTTCTGAGTTGAACGATGCGGAAGATCAAGCAGCGCGTTTCATGGCGCAAGTTGCCGCCAAAGATGCTGGCGATGAAGAAGCCATGTACTACGACGCCGATTACATCCGTGCTTTGGAATACGGTTTGCCACCGACTGGTGGTTGCGGTATCGGGATTGATCGTTTGATGATGTTGATTACGGATTCACCGAATATTCGGGATGTGATTTTGTTTCCGCATTTGCGTCGTGAGGAATAAATTATTGCGTTTTAGGCAATAATCATTCAAAAGCAATAAAAGGAGGGGATATTTTTTATTTCCTCCTTTTTTATGTTCGATTGTTAATTGACCTTTGCTGGTCGGGGGTGGCCCGACAGCCACTCACTTTTCTTGCTTCGCCAAGAAAAGTAAGCAAAAGAAGGCGACGCAGGCGCCACTGCCCTTCGGGTTCCCAATTGTGCAAGACAAAAATGGGGAGAGTCAGAAACTCGCTACGCTCAAACAGCTGCCTCTCTTTTTCCCATTTCTGCCTCGCACAATTGGCAGTGTCACATGCGGTAAAAACCAATTCAAAAACAAGGTCAAAGACAACGACTTACAACTGCCAATAGAAAATAAATTGCGGTCGAGATCGAGTGTTTTGCTATTGCCTTTGATTTTGACCTACCCCCGTTTGAGACGATGTAATTTGTGCTTCACAGAAAATGGATAAGAAAGTGTTGCTGTTTGAGCCGCAGGCGAGTTTCAACACTTTCCCATTTTTTGTGATGCACAAATTATGCTGAAGCGAAGCGTAAGCACCCGCAGGGTGAGTCTACGGTCGCCTTTTTTGGATTACCTTTTTTTGCGAAGCAAAAAAGGTGATTGGCTGTCGGGCCACACCCGACCTGTAAAAACCGAGCAGGTGCAAAGACAATTTTCAACCAAATTTAAAACGAAACAATAACGTGACACAAAACAAAAGAGGTAAGTTCCACAATCGCGAACTCACCTCTTAAAATTAAAACTCAACACTAACAAAAATCAACCAATTTCCTGCGCCAATCCCAAACCACTCAAAAACGCATTTTCAACTCGTCCACCACCCTCCAAACCAGCAGCAAACCAATCCCCACAAACACCAATCTTCGCCTTAGCATCCCACAAAAAAGACTCCGCTAAAGGCGAACCGGCCTGAGAATAAAGCCAGCGATGTGTCACCGCATGAATTGCTTGAATCGGAGATCCAGTCGCTTCATGAAATGCCTTCGATAACTTCTCTTTAGCGCGCTCATGATCATCTTCCAAATGCTCAACACTCCATGCAGTCGTCGCATGACAGACCCAGCGTTCGCCAGCACGATGGTCGGGTTTAGAAGTATCGCGAGCAATCCAACCTAAGCGTGAATTTGACACCCAAGCACCGTCGTAATCCAAGTTTAACGGATGCTGAAAGCCTAACATCAATACCCAGCAAGGTTGCAAATGTGTATCCGCTACTTTCTTAGTAAAGCTCACATGGTCTTTCAAGAGCACGGTGGCTTGTTCAGGTGGAATTGCCATTATCACTGCATCAAATGGCCCTGCCGATGCAGGTACCGGTACTTCTTCTGTTTTTACTGACAAAATCCACTGTTCCCCATGCGCTTCCAAGGCGACTACCTGCTGTTCTAAACGCACATCCAAACCGTGTGCTAATTGCTTGCCTAATGAACTCATACCTGGCACGGGCACATAACGTTGGGTATCGTTTCCCGCTGCACTGATTGTGCCATGATCGAGATTCACCAACTTACTATCCCACGGCACTACCCATTCTAATTTACGCCAATCTGCGATTTCTTTTTTGAATCGATCTGAGCTCGCCGTAAAATATTGCGCGCCATGATCAAAGCCACCGAGTTCGGTTTGTCTTGTACTCATACGTCCGCTCACACCACGACTTTTTTCATACACAGTGACATGATGTCCCTGCGCCTGACATTGACGGGCGGCGGTTAAACCAGCTAAACCTGCACCGATGATGGCTACATGCATACTAATCTCCTTATTTTTATCGAATTTCAATCAAACTTTCATCCAACACAAAACTCAAATGACAGGTATTACACTTCAACAAATTCAAAAACATCAGACAAAAAAAAACCCACAATTCGCATCGTGGGTTTCGCACTATTACTGTTCTTTTTCGTCTTCAACTGGCCAATCGCGGATGTACGCCTTCAACATCTTATTTTCAAAGCTTTGTGCTTCTAATACAGCACGTGCAACGTCATAAAAGGAAATCACACCCATCAAAGTTTTGGCATTCATGACAGGTAAATAACGTGAATGTTTTTCCAGCATCATACGACGTACTTCATTGACTTCCGTATCAGGCGTAACCGTCATTGGATGATCATCCATGTATTTACGTACCGTCCCCTCGCCCAAAGCACCACCATTCTTGTGCACTGCACGAATTACTTCTCGAAAGGTCAGCATACCAACCAGATCGCCATACTCCATCACAATCAGAGAACCAATATCTTTCTCTTCCATGAAGCTCACCGCTTCTGTCATCGGTGTATCAGGGGTAATCGTAAAAAGAATATTTCCTTTTACCTGCAGAATTTCTGAAACCTTCATTTTATTTCTCCGATCAGAGGTGCTTTATATGCTTTCCCGCAATAAAGGCTGAGGTTCTGACAAACATGCTGACAGACAAACACTTAACAAGAACAATCACAGTCTTTGCTTTCTTTCATCTAATGTATCGCAAGCATTCGGAAAAATCTAGTGATTAGGAACAAGTATTTTTGATTTTGCACATTATCCATGCTCTTACCATAAATGAAGCTCACGTCAAGTCTTTTCAAAAACAAGGTAAATGCGTAGGATGTGGTCATCCAAATAGGGAGAATACCAGTTTATGAGCGGTCCAAAATACCCAGGCTTTGACACTTTGTCATTGCATGCCGGTGCCATAGCCGATCCGGCTACCGGCGCACGTGCTACCCCGATTTACTTTACGTCCTCATTTGAATTTAAAGATTCGGATCATGCCGCATCCCTTTTCAATATGGAACGTGCAGGCCATGTCTATAGCCGCATTACTAACCCAACCAATGCGGTACTCGAAGAACGCATAGCAGCACTGGAAGGCGGCGTCGCGGGTATTGCAGTTGCCAGTGGTCAGGCGGCATTGCATTTAGGTTTATCCACAATAGCGGGCGCTGGTTCGCATATTGTGGCGTCACGAGCGTTATACGGTGGTTCGCACAATTTGCTGGCCTACACAATGAAACGCTTTGGAATTGAAACCACTTTCGTTGATCCACGTGATCTCGATGCCTGGCGCAATGCAATACGTCCAAATACCAAAGTGTTGTTCGGTGAAACCTTGGGCAATCCAGGTCTGGATGTTTTTAATATTCCTGCCATCGCAGAAATCGCACACGACAATCATTTGCCATTAATGTTGGACTCCACCTTCACCACGCCGTATTTATTGCGCCCGTTTGAACATGGCGCAGATCTCGTTTATCACTCCGCGACCAAATTCTTATGCGGCCACGGTACAGCAATAGGCGGCGTATTAGTTGATGGTGGCACATTTGACTGGCAAGCAGCCTATGAAAAAACTGGCCGTTTCGCTGAGCTTTGTGAACCTTATGAGGGTTTTCACGGTATGGTATTTAGCGAGGAATCGACTGTCGGTGCGTTCTCATTACGCGCCCGTCGTGAAGGTTTGCGCGACTTCGGTGCTTGCATGAGCCCGCACAATGCCTTCGCTATTTTGCAGGGAATAGAGACGTTGGGATTGCGTATGGACAGACACGTGGCAAATGCACGCAAAGTCGTTGAATTTTTATCCTCGCATCCTGCTGTAGATACGATCGCCTTTCCTGAATTAGATACGCATCCCGATTATGAACTCGCCAAGACTTTACTACCCAAAGGCTGTGGTTCCGTCTTTTCTTTCAATATCAAAGGTGATCGAGCTGCAGGCCAACGTTTTGTCGAGTCCCTGAAAGTCTTTTCCCATCTCGCCAATGTCGGAGACGCAAAATCCTTAGTGATACACCCTGCTTCCACAACGCACTTCCGTGTGCCAGCCGAACAGTTGGCGGCATCCGGTATTAGCGAAGGTACGATCCGTCTTTCAGTCGGTTTAGAGAGCGTCGACGACTTGATCGAAGATCTGGCACGTGGCTTGAAGATGTCTCAGAAAGGTAAATAAGATGCACCTAACGATACAAAACAAAGAAGTTTACGCGTACACGGGTGGCAAAGCCTTTAACCCTAATTTGCCAACCATCATCTTGGTTCATGGTGCACAAAACGATCATTCAGTCTGGGCTTTGCAGTCCCGCTATTTAGCGCATCATGGTTTTAGCGTGTTGGCGGTTGATCTGCCCGGCCATGGTCGTAGTGCTGGTCCCGCTTTAATTAGCATCGAAAAACTGGCAAGTTGGTTATTGGAATTAATCGAGCTCAGTGGCGTGCAACAAGCCTACGCGGCAGGCCACAGCATGGGTTCGTTAATCGCATTGGAGGCGGCTAGCATGGCGCCTGAGCGTATACAAAAACTCGCCCTGCTAGGCACCGCTTTCCCTATGAAGGTCTCGGACGCTTTGCTATTTTCAGCGCAACACGATGAACAATCAGCGATTGATATGGTCAATATTTTCTCCCACAGTAGCATGGCGCATAAACCGTCTTGCCCTGGACCTGGATTCTCGGTGATGAATGGCAGTATGCGCTTGATGCAAAGAATTTCCGCCATCAATCCAGACCAAGTTTTCTTCAATGACTTCACCGCTTGCAATACCTATTTAAACGGCGAAGAGGCAGCGAAAAAAGTGCAATGCCCAACGCTGTTCTTATTAGCTCATCAGGACATGATGACGCCAGTCAAAGCCAGTGCTTTGCTATCGAATACGATTAGCAACAAGCAAATTCACATCATAGAAAATTGTGGACATTCTATGATGAGTGAGCAAGCTGATGCGGTGCTTGATGCTTTGTATAGTTTTATGAAGAATTAGATCCTGATTCATTATTCAGATTAAATTTCCCTGTTGTTCCCGCGTAGGCGGGAACCCAGTGTCGTAGATCGGTTCAAGGTAAAGTCACCGGAGTCCTGCTTTCAAGAGAATGGCAAATTGCATAAGCTAGGATCCACAAATTTATATTCTTGATCGCTGCAAGCCAGATAGGCTATCCACGATCTTCGCGATCGTTTCTTGCACCATATTTTCTATTCGAGGATCAACTCCTCCAGCGTTCAAAATAGTAGACTCCATCTTCAATTGCTGAACCACCTCTAGCTGCAACAAATGCAGTTTCAATGCCTCAAAATTCAAGCGCAAATCAACATCAAGTTCTTTTAGCTTTCTATGCAATTGGGTTTCCAACTCTTGTTCCAAACGAACCCGTGCTTGCGCCATTTGACCATCGTCTGACAGCCATACCGCCTGCTCCCCTTTTGCTTGCATACTTGCTTGCAAGCGACTAGTCGCGATTTGCTCTTGTTGGGTTTGCAGTTGCGCGTTGATCTGATCTTGCGTTGCTATCTCCATACTATTGAATTGCAAATCAACATCGGTGGTCGAAGTAAACTTTACCAAAATCGCTACCATTTCAATCGCAAAAAACCAGGTCAACCACCAGATCAATTGAAAACGCCGATTTGCGTCATTGCGAATTAAATCAGCCACGGCGGCAAAATCAGCAGCGAAACCCGATTGCGCAGCGAGAGTAATTTTTTTCTCTTGCAACTCGCTCAGTGCAAGCTCTTTTTGCTTTGCCTCGCTTATATGGGTTTGTACTTGTTTTTGCTCAGTGAGCAGTACTTTCTTCTCACTGTTTTTCTGTTGCTTCCACTCCAACAACTTAGACATCACGACACTGTCCGCGCTTTGACATGGTGCTTTAGCCGCATTCAACTTTTGATTTAAGACCTCGATCTTCGCGTCTAATGAGGCATCTGCTGAGTTGATGTTCTTCTGCACCAACAAGGGACGCAATTGGCGTTGCACGGCAATATCTGTTTTAGCAAAAGCTTGCCAGCACACTTTGGCTCTTTGTCGATATGCGGCCAAATCAGGAGGATCAGTGGCAAGTAGTAAATCGACTTGTTTAATAGCGCCGTCCACACGCGTCGCATCATTGCGCAAGGCTGGCAAACCAACAGCTAATTGCGCCGACTGCACATTATCAATCAAACGCGTCCGTGCCATCTCGCCCACTTTGACATCTATCTCTGCACGATTACTTTCCACAAAGAAGGGGTACACCATGGTCGAAGCCGACAACAACGCTAACATTCCGCGCCAGCTCAAGCCTAATAACTTCGTCCACCAAACGGCATCAGCTCGGATACTGATAAGCATTTGTCGTTCCAAGCACCATTGAAATGCTGCCCAAATAGCACCTGCAAGAAAGGCTCCCCAAGCAGAGATCGTGCTCATAGTCGCGAGCATGTGTCCCATGCCATAGCCAGAAAAAATCGCAAAGAAAATCACCAGCGAACCGATGCCATAGTACTTATGTCGACCGCGGTTAAAGCGATAAGCGCCCTGCTGATCACGCTCTTCCAACACCTCCAATGGCACTGCGGCGGATAAAGCAAGAAAACTCAAGGCGGCGCGCCGCCACTGCCCACCATTAGAGGTAGGAGCAGACTTTACTGAAGCATGCATGTTGACCTCACATATTGCGGAATAAAACCATGAAAGGCTGGCTGACTGTTAAAGTCTCAGGTCGTGTTTTTAGCTTGACGATACCCTTACCAGTATCGTCGCGCGCAATTGAGGCGATCGCTTTCAGATTAACGATAGTGGAGCGATGAATTTGTTTAAAAATATTCGCATCGAGTACTTCAAGCAGTTCGCGTATAGGTTTACGTAACAAGGATTCCCCCTCCGCAGTCATAACAACGGTGTATTTGTTATCTGCTTTAAAGTAGGCGACATCATCGACCATAATCAATTTGGTTTCACTCCCAGAACTGGCGGTGAGCCAAACTAGTGGTTCATTTTTTTGAGTGCCTTGAAATGCTGCAATATTTCGGCTGTTTCCGATATTGAGCTGTTGCAACAAGCCCGCCACTGCGTTTAATTCTTTCTCAGCACGATTTTGCAAACGTTGTACAGTGGCAGAAAGGCGATCGTAGGTGACAGGTTTTAACAAGTAATCGACCGCACCTTTTTCAAACGCGTCTATCGCATATTGATCATATGCAGTAACAAAGACTATTTGCGTGTGCGGACTATGGTCTTTCATCGCTTCAGCAATGTCTATGCCACTCAAACCTGGCATACGAATATCTAAGAAGGCAACATCTGGCTGGCTTTCGATAATCGCTTCAAGAGCACTGGCACCGTCATCACAAGCGGCTACGATTTCTAAGCCCGGCCATACTTTGCCCAGCTGCTCTAAGAGAGCTTCTCGTAATAAGCTTTCATCTTCGGCGACGACACATTTAGGCATGATGCTCTCCCTGGATAAAGGTGGTCGGCACATTAATTGTGGCGGCAACACCGTTCGGGAAGTTTGCGACGATACCAAAGCTAGCTGTATTGCCGTAAGCGAGTCGTAAACGCTCACGCACATTACGCAAACCGATACCGGTACCCGCACCTTCCACGCTAAAGCCGCGTCCATCATCTGCCACAGTTAATGCCACATTATTTTCATGTGCCCGCGCCAAAATCCAAATAGTGCCGCCGCCTGTTTGCGGTTCTAAACCGTGTTTGATCGCATTTTCCACTAGCGTTTGCAGCATCATGCTGGGGAATAAAACTGGCTTTAGATAATCTGGCACTTCGATTTGAACCTGCAAACGCGATCCCATACGAATTTTCATAATATCGAGATAGGCACGTGTTCTTTCCAATTCCACGCCTATGGTGGATGGTGAGTCTTCAGTTTTTGGTAAAGAGTGGCGCAAATAAGTAATTAAATTGCCTAACATTTGATCAGCGCTTGCAGGATCAGAGCGCGTCAAAATTTGGGCGCTCGCCAAGGTGTTATACAAAAAATGGGGTTCAACTTGTGCATGTAAAAGATTTAACTTGGCGACCGTCAATTCCTTCTCTGTCACCGTTTGCTTTGTTACGGCTTTTTCATTCTTACGTAATTCAGCAACGCGGCGCGAAATCGCTCGACCCAGGGCTAAAGCATTTTCTAAATTAACCCCACTATCTAAGATAAACCAATCAGTCCAGCCAGCACGAGTTGGTTCACAAATCATCATGACACTACAAGCATCAACACCAGGTGAAACAGTGGCATAGATTTGGTTATCACCACCAGTAAGCCATTTTGCAACTGGCCATTTACTCCAAAATTCATCTTGAAATGGTGCGATACGATTGATCTTAGCGCGAACTTGCAGGCTATCAGCAGCACTATCGACCCGTTCCGCACCTGGCAATTCTCGAATGGATGCCTCAATCAAAGCAAATGCTGCGTTCGCATCCAATGGTAATTCGATTTGGCGACGATGACGATTTGCCAGTGTGGTTGAACTCACTGGTTGGTCGATCAAACGTACTCGATGAATGTGTGAAAAAGCCGTCATTGCGGCAAAAAAAGTGCCTAACATCAAAACGAAGGGAACGATATTGGGGGGGCTACTTCTAAACATGCCTTCGAAGACGAATAACACAATCAACAAACCAAGCCCACCCCACGCCACGCTCGTCCGCGCAACCAACACTAAGCTACTCCACATTTTATTCTCCTGAAAAATTCTATTAGTTCAATAAATCTGATCATTCTTATTGATCCGACATCTGCCACAACAGCTGCAATAAATGAAGAATAGAGGACCTACATTGAACGCACTCGTATTATCCGATGAAAGACGAAAAATAGAGATAAAACCGAAAATTTAGGGTGTAGGAATGCCTGATTTATTTGACTTTAATAACCGTCAAGTTAAACTGCCACACAGAATAGTGTTCAAATACTCACCTACCTATCATCCACATGAAACCAAGTCGCCGCCACTTTTTGCAACAAACTGCTCTAGCTAGTTTAACGACTTCAGTTGGACTATCCAGTGCATTGGCAAAAGAAAAAACCAGAAATGCCATGCGTTTGATTTTACTTGGCACTGCCGGCGGTCCTACGCCTAAGAAGAATCGTGCCGCACCAGCACAGATAATCTTGATCAATGATGAAGCCTACCTCATTGATTGCGGCAATGGCGTAGCCCAACAAGTGGTTAAAGCGGGTATTAAATTATCAGCTATACGTCATGTTTTTTTGACGCATCATCACTCCGATCATAATGCAGATTATGGCAACTTAATGCTATTGGCCTGGGCTGCAGACTTAAGCCATCGCATCGATACTTACGGCCCGCCACCTCTAAAGCGAATGACGCAGCAATTTTTGGCGTTAAACGATTACGATATTAAAACCCGTATACATGATGAAGGGCGTCGTCCACTCAAACAATTGATTTACCCGCATGAATTTCAACATGATGGGATTGTCATGCAAAACGATCATGTAAAAGTGAGCGCCGCACGCGTCGTGCATCCGCCTGTAACACCGGCGTTTGCGTATCGGTTTGATCATCAAGGTAAATCTATCGTGATCTCTGGCGACACCACTTACTCAGAAAATCTCGTGCGCTTAGCCCAAGGAGCTGATGTCTTAGTACATGAAATTATGCACACGCCGTCCTTAGATCAATTGCTGGCAACTGAGCCCAACGCCACTCGTTTGAAAGAACACTTACTGGCCAGTCATAGCACCGCTGAACAGGTCGGACGAGTAGCAACCCAAGCCAAAGTGAAAAAGCTGGTGTTATCCCATTTTGTGCCTGGTGGTTATCCCTACTTGGAAGATAGGGTATGGCTAGATGCTGTGCGTCCCTATTTTGATGGAGAAATTATTGTTGGTAGCGATTTGATGGAAATTCAAATTTAAACCGCCATGCACAGCTATTTATTGATTGGCTTGAGGTAAAGCAATCGTGCGCAATTGAAAACGCCCATCTTTGTTGAACAACCAAGTCTCGACCATGTCGAGTTTTCCTTGCTTCAAAAGTAGTGTTGGCGGTATTGGGAATGGCTGGGCGCTGACCAAGCTAGACAGCGCGGTGGCTTCAGTTTCTTTGTCTTTATTACTGCGCACGATCGCTTTACTAAGCAAGTTACCTTGTGCGTTCAAAGTGAATCTCAACACGACCACTGAACGTAGCAAAGCCTGTGGATTAGTGGTGTAAATCTTTGGTGCATTTACACGTGACAGGTGCAACGCCAACTCATGTTGATACTCGACATTGGTTTTCGCATTTGATTTTGCGGGGATTTTTTGTTCTGGCTTATCGACTGATTTTTCTGGCATCTTTGGCTTTTCTGTAGCACTGCCTGGTTTGATAGGATCGGTCGTTGGAGCACCACAAGCCGCTAATAGCGCAGTGCAGATCAACAAAAGTCTAAGTAGCCCTGGTTTCATCGCTATCAGCAAAAATTACTTGCTTTCCCTATTTTTGGCTTGCATGAGTTCTCGCAATAGAGCGGTAATATCACGTCGCTCTGCCTCAACTGCAAAGTCGTAAGCGCTCCATCCCAGCATATTTTTCAAGGCGATATCAGCACCTTCCTCTATCAATAACTTAACGAGTATCATTTCACCGCGCCGTGCTGCCAGCATAAGTGGTGTCGTCTTATTCGGTGTTTCAGCATCGATATAGGCGTGATGCTCAAGCAGTAGCGTCATGATTTGATGGTTGCCGACGACAGCAGCGTAATGCAATGCGGTCCAGCCCGTTTGATTGACCTGCGCTCCCGATTTAATCAATCGTTGCGCCAAGTCTTTTTGTTCGAGATAGGCTGCAAGCATCAAAGCGGTATCGCCATTTATTGCACGGTTATCCAAATTAATTTTGGGGTGTTGAAGTAAGAACTCGAAAACTTTAGCTGAGTTTTCGCGGATACAAATCATCAGCAATGATTCACCACGGTCAGGTTCCGCCAGATTGACATCACCTCCCTGCTGCGCAAATTGCTTGAGAGTCTGAATATCGTCGAAACGCGTAGCGTGGATGATTTTTTCGGCTAATGCTTTTTCGATTGTTTCTGCATGCGCGTGAGTTGTCGGGAACAAGATCAGCCAACTCAGGATCAACAATGCGAGCTTAGAACTTAAACGCTGATTCACCTTACTCTCCTGATTTTACTGATTTTCCAAAACTGCTATTAGGCGAAACGAAACAAATCGAAGAAGTTTTTTGAGGTCTGCTCCTGCACCTGCTGAAGCGGCAATTCCTTTAAGTCCGCCAAGAACTCACCTACATGTTTGACGAAGGCAGGCTCATTCGTTTTGCCACGATGCGGCGCCGGTGCCAGGTAAGGCGAATCGGTTTCTATTAAAATTCTCTCTATCGGCAACGCCTTCGCTACTGCTTGCAAGTCTTTAGCGCTCTTAAAGGTCAAAATACCGGAGAAAGAAATATAAAATCCCATTTCCACCGCAGCTTGCGCAACTTCTAGCGACTCGGTAAAACAGTGCATAACACCAGCCACGCCGCCTTGATCAACTCCCGCTCCCTCTTCTCGCAAAATCCTTATGGTATCTTCCGCTGCAGCCCGAGTGTGAATAATCAAGGGTTTGCGACTCAAGCGTGAAGCACGAATATGCTGACGAAAACGTTCGCGTTGCCACTCCAAATCGCCTTTGAGCCTGAAGTAATCTAATCCTGTTTCACCAATCGCAATAATTTTAGGATGCTGAGAAAGTTGAAACAATTGTTCAGCACTTGGCTCTTCCGTCTCTTCGTAATCAGGGTGAACCCCAACCGAAGCATAGATATGCGGATATTGCTCCGCCAGCGCCAGCACCTGAGGAAAATCAGGCAGATCGACTGAAACACATAAAGCATGGGTAACGCCATTGTCTTGCATACGCTGTAGCAATTCAGGCATGCGTTCTGCGAGTTCTGGAAAGTTAATATGACAATGTGAATCGATGTACATGCTGAAATAACCTGGCTTGAATTAAAAACGAATAGATCAAAAAATTAACGAATAACTCGATTGGCGGCAATCACGTCCAGCACGGCTTGCGCTGAAATACGGGCTGTGTCTCGCAATAATTCATGATGCATATCGGTAAATCTTTGCTTCAATCGCTTTTGCAACGCCACGTCATTGAGTTGCTGCCATAGCGCATCCGCCATATTTTGCGGCGTTGCAGCCGACTGCAAAAACTCGGGTACCAAAAATTCCTCTGCCATGATATTCGGCAGACCTATCCAAGGCTGATACCCCATATGTTTTAACACATGCCAGGAAGCGGCCATCATCTTATATGCAATGACCATAGGCTTTTTAAAAAGCGCAACCTCTAATGAGGCGGTGCCAGAAGCCACGAGAACCACATCAGCTGCAGCGATCGCTGTATGCGATTTACCATCCATTAACAGGATAGGCACATCTTCCAACTTCGCGGCGACCACTAATTCAATGTAGTGAGCACGTTGCTTCGGCCCAACCATCGGCACTAGGAATTGCAAGTGTGGATCACGTTGAAGGAGCAACTTCGCAGTCGCCACAAATGCCGCGGTATTGTATTTAATCTCGGATAAACGGCTACCAGGCAGAATGGTCACGATACGTGCATCGAGTTCCAAACCCAGTTCTTCACGCGCCGCTTCGACATCAGGCTCCATAGGAATGACTTGCGCCAGTGGATGCCCGACATACGTGGCGGGAATACCTGCCTTACGGTAGATTTCTTCTTCAAAAGGAAAAATAACCAGCATATGATTGACAGCTTCAGCGATTTTTTTTATACGACCACCACGCCAAGCCCAAATCGATGGACTGATGTAGTGCATGGTCGGTATTCCAGCCTGCTTCAATTGGATTTCCATATCCAGATTAAAATCAGGCGCATCAACACCTATAAAAACATCTGGCTTTTCATCCAATAACTGCGAAATCAATTGTTTGCGAATACCAGAAATTTCACGGTAATGCCTTAAGACTTCAAACAGACCGCGAACCGACAACTTTTCCATAGGGAAGTCAGACTGAAAGCCATATTCTGCCATGTGCTTGCCACCTATGCCGTGCATCAGGGCGTCGGGCAATTGCGGACGCAAGCCCGACAACAGACGGGCTGCCAACATATCGCCAGAGGTTTCTCCAGCGACCATAGAGATGATGGGACGAGTCACAATAATTGATACACAATGATTAACGCACGATGCCGCGCGTAGACGTATCGAGGAAGCTACGGAAAGACAAGATATGCTCTGCAATTTCGGGCGTTTGTGCGGCGATTTCCTTATCCAACTCGGTTTTTGCCTCATCCAAAGTCAAACCAGATTTGTACAAAGTTTTGTATGCCTGACGAATTGCTGAAATCTGATCGCGACTAAAGCCACGACGCTTTAATCCTTCGATATTAATACCATGCGCTGCCGCCGGATTGCCATTCAAAATAACAAACGGTGGTACGTCTTGCGTCAAGCTGGTACTCATCCCGACCATTGCGTGTGCGCCAATTTTACAGAATTGATGGACGTTAGAAAAACCACCGAGAATGACCCAGTCACCGATCTCCACATGTCCTGCTAAGGCCGCATTATTCGCAAATATAGTGCGATTGCCGACGTGGCAGTCATGCGCAATATGCACATAAGCCATGATCCAGTTATCGTCACCAATACGGGTCACGCCGCCGTCTTGCACCGTGCCTAAATTAAAGGTGCAAAATTCACGGACCACATTGCGATCACCAATCGTCAACAATGTCGGCTCGCCCGCATATTTCTTATCCTGAGGCGCGGCACCGATTGAGGAAAACTGGAAGAACTGATTATCTTTACCGATCGTAGTATGACCTTCAATTACCACATGCGGACCAATTTTGGTACCCGCGTCGATACGGACATTGGGGCCGATAATTGAATAAGCGCCGACTTCCACACTGGAATCGAGCTGCGCTTTAGGATCGATGATTGCAGTGGAATGAATAACCATGTTTATGCTCCTGCGGGAGTTTCGCTAGGTGTTTCTACCGCAGTAGCGGTTGCTTTTGCGTCGTCAGTACTACGCAAAGTACACATCAAGTCGGCTTCTAACGCTAACTGACCATCGACAGTTGCAACAGCCTTATACTTCCAAATTCCACGAGCCACGCGCAAAATTTCGACATCCATCTTTAATTGATCGCCAGGGCCAACCGGACGCTTAAAACGAACATTGTCGATACCGACAAAATAAACAATCGTATTTTCATCCGGTTTTTTGCCCATCGTCAAAAATGACAGAATCGCTGCGGTTTGCGCCATCGCTTCGACCATCAACACACCAGGCATAACAGGTTTGTTAGGAAAATGTCCATTGAAAAACTCTTCATTGGCGGTGACGTTCTTAATCGCAGTAATAGTTTTACCACTTTCCCATGTCAGGACACGATCCACCAACAACATAGGATAACGATGTGGCAAATACTGCTTAATCTGATTAATGTCCAAAGTTTTATCGATGTTTTCCATACTATTCTTCTGAATTTAAGTTATTTAAATTTGTTGATTCCAATATGGAGGCCTGTGTTTTAACAGTCTTCTCCAATTGTTTAAGTTTGTTGCGCATGCTGTCGAGATTACGTACGATCACAGCCGTTTTCTCCCAATCGGCATTCTTGGCCAATGGATAAAACCCTGTGTACTGACCAGGTTCCAAGATAGAACGCGAGACCATACTGCCTGATGAAATATGGACGTTGTCGACAATCGTTAAATGCCCAAGGACCATTGCTGCGCCGCCAAACGTGCAGTTTTTACCTATTTTTGCGCTACCTGCTACGCCGACACAGCCAGCCATAGCAGTGTTTTCGCCAATATGGCAGTTATGACCGATTTGAATTTGATTGTCGAGCTTGACACCATTCTCGATAATGGTATCGGCCAATGCACCGCGATCTATACTGGTATTGGCACCAATTTCAACATCATCACCAATCACCACACGACCGGTTTGCGGAATCTTAATCCATTTGCCTTTTTCGTTAGCAAAGCCAAAACCATCGGCACCAATGACGGCGCCAGAATGAATAATGCAGCGCTGACCGATAATGCAGTCATTATAAATACTGACATTCGCATTAAGTTGACTGTTGTCACCTATCGCCACACCACGTCCTATTGATACGCCAGCAGAGATAACGACGCCCTCACCGATAACAGCGCCTGCTTCGATTGAGACATGGGCAGCAATACTCGCTGATGTAGCAATTTCAGCTTGCGGACTCACCCATGCTGAAGGATGAATACCTTGCACGGCACTCTTGGAATTTAATTCAAAAAAATACTGAGCAGCTTTAGCAAAATATACATAGGGATTTGCTGTGATGATGCGCGCACCTTGATAGGCATCGGCGATCTGCTGATGATCTGGTTCAGACAAAATCAAAGCGATCGCCTGCGTTTTTTCCGCTTGCGATCTGAATTTAGAATTAGAAAGGAAGGTGATATGACGATCGCTCGCATCACTTAATGGGGCAATGCCGACGACCTGAATATCAGGATTACCAATTAACTGACCACCGAAGCGATCGACTAACTCCCCTAGTCGAATGCTTATATCTGTCATTTTTATTTGGAAAGTGCTTTAAGTACTTTATCAGTGATGTCGATACGAGGATTAATATAGGCTGCATCTTGCACCACCAGATCAATCTTCTCTGCTTCGGCAATTTGTTTGACGACTCTCAGTGCACGTTCCGCTAAAGCATTTAATTCTTCTTGCTTGCGCTGACCTAAGTCTTCATTAAAGATACGCTGCTTGCGATTAAATTCTTGATCGAGATCGGTCAACTCGCGCTGACGCTTAATACGATCTGAATCCGACAAACCTGGAGCATCTTTCTCGAAACGACGAACCAAGCCGCGCCAACGCTCGTTAATTTCATCCAGCTCTTTTTTTCGGCGGGAAAATTCTTGCTCAATCTTCGAAGTTGCCACTTTGGCTGGCAAAGATTCATTCAAAACACGCTGACCATCGAAGAAAGCAACGCGAAAATCCTGTGCCTGCACCTGAGCCATCGCCACCAGAGAAACCACCGCGAGCAAACTGCGGCGTAAGAATTTGGACGGATTAGATATTTGATTCAAAATATTCTCCACATTACAAACTTCGAAATTGCGAACTACAAATTAGACGAACTTGAACCAGACAAGCAATGCAAGTCGATAACAATTAGAAACCCGTACCCATTGTAAACTGGAAGCCCTGACGTCTATCTTCTGGCTTGGCATTTAAGGCCTTACCAAAACTCAATTTTAATGGCCCCATTGGAGAAATCCAACTAATACCCATACCCACTGAAGTCCTTAAATCTTGTGCTCGGATTTTTTGACCTTCATCAAATACGTTACCAATGTCAAAGAAGGTAAACCAACGTAAAGACTTATCCGCACCCGGGAATGGAATCTGCAATTCTACATTGCCAACCAGACGTGTTGCACCACCCAAAGTATCACCACGCGGATCCTTAGTACCTAAAGATCCCGGCTCATAGCCACGGACGGAACCAATACCACCGGCATAGAAATTCTTAAACACAGGATACGGTTTTCCAGACAAGCCGTGACCGTAATTTATCTCACCATTCATCGCCAAAATCACTGAACGATAAATTGGTTTGAAATACTCATGCTTATAAATGGCTCGATAGTATTTGAATTCACCGATAGCCGATACTTCAAAGTTAATTCTTTGATAGCGACCAATTGACGGTGTCAAAACATTATCACGACTGTCACGCTGCCAAGCAACAGATAAAGGGATTGAATTATTCGTCGCGGTACCAACACCCCATAAAGGATTGGTCGTATCTTTAATCACATCTTTACCACCAACGTCGGCTACATATTTTAAGTAGCGGTATGGACTGTCGGTGTAAGTATCAATCTTAGAGCGTTCTAGACCAATACCAAAAAACACGGTATCAAGTTCAGAAAATGGCACGCCATAACGAATATTGCCACCAGACGATTGAATACGATAATAACCAAACGAACCTATTGGTGGCAAG
>CAUPNA010000072.1:0-21999 GCA_963512475.1 uncultured Undibacterium sp. | reverse complement strand
CATGGCATCAAAGAATACATTCGCTACTATAATCACGACAGAATCAAACTTAAACTAAAAGGGCTGAGTCCTGTGCAATACAGAAATCAGCCCTTACATGCCTAACTAACAAACTGTCCAACTTTTTGGGGTCAGATCATTTTTCACTGGCTTTTTTAATTTTCGTAATTCTCGATCCATTAGTTCACAATACGTATGCTGCGCCATGGATAAGGGTCGCGCTCCGTAGGTACCGGCGGTGCCAGTGGCATTTTCGAAAATCCTATTTCAGCTGGACACTTGCCCGTCTTCGAATAACTAATTGCTGCAGCCAATCGCTTCTCGCCCAAATCACCTAAGTAGTGTTCGAGATCATCGGCTACTTTACACTGAGGCGCAAATCCATTTACATAATCCCCCTCACCTTTAGCATTCACACCAGAGAATGAAATCGCAAAATAGGCCGTATTGCAATTATTAGTTTGCAGAAAACCATACGGTTTGCCACAAGTATTTTCACCAATCAAAATGACTTCTAAGAAAGGTGAGAGGCCATTAATAATCGATTCACTTGCGGAACAGGTGCGACCGCTGGTCAATACGAATACTCGCTTCAGATTTAACTGCGGCAACAAACGGCTGGTCGTACTATATTGATAGAACCATGAAGTTGACGCTTCGGTTCTTGCTGGATATTTATCGTTGTATAACAATTTTTCAAATACACTGCCCGCGGTTTTTTGGCCACCTATCATAGATGCCAGCTCGTTAGCGATATACAAATAGCCTCCGCCGTTATAGCGCACATCCAAGACCAATTCATCGACATTGGCCTGTTTAAAGGAATTCATCGCATCAATTAATGGCTGTTCCGCAGTACGAATGTGATCATTAAACACCAGATAGCCAAATTTTTTCCCGCCGTCAGTCAACACTTGGGAAGTCAATACTGGTGACTGAACGATCGATGCAGAGGTCATGGCAACTGTGCGTGGTGCTGCGGCACCTACGTCCACCAATTCAAAAGTATGCGTTTCAACTTTGCTAGGATATAGAGCCTGATACTGCACATCATTGGCAGATTGTTCAAGTGAGGTATTATCTATTTTTGCAAGGGTCGTTCCACGTTTAATCCCTGCTTTATCAGCAGGAGAGCCGGGCTCTACAAATAACACGCGAAGTCTTGTACCATAACGCTGCAATGTGTACCCATAACTAAAGCTAACACCTGACTGAAAAAAATCATCGATCCCACCTTGCGCCGAGGTAAAACTAAAGCGATCTTTGCTGCGTAATAACAAAGCATCAAAGTAGGTTTGCGCATTTGGATAGGAACTCGGAGGTACTTCGGCAATTTGGTTATACCAAAGGTAGACATCATCTAAATGACCGCGAGCCCAATTTTTTTCTGTATCTGGAGTGCAAATACCCGCCATGTTTGCATAGGACGGTGGCGAGTTTAAAGTGAATTTTAAATCTTTGACGGGAATCATACTTTCAGCTTTTGTTTTGCTCGATGGTGTTACTGCAGCTGCGATTGCCATCGTTCGTATGATAGATTCATCTGGACTAATATAATTTAAGCCTTGGTTTACTGCGAACGTTTGTCCAACACGCATCTTATTGTCGAGCAGGTAAGGCACCCAGCTCCATTTCGTGTCATTATAAAAACCACGTGCGGCGGTCAACATGCTGCGTATCATCGCACCTTTTGAAGTCCCCTTGGCGAGTTGATCGACCCAATAGTTGACATCCTCATTCGGTGGTGCGGTTGAACCTGAGCGCCCGAGCACATTTTTATATATCACTAGCACAAACTCCTGTGGCGTCATCGTACTCGAGTAGCCTGTTTGCGCCGAATACTGAATAGCTGCGGCATAAAAACTATTGGATATTTGATCTACGCTAACACCGGCTTTGTATTGTTTAATCCAATAAGAGAGTCCATCAGCGTCCGGCACTCGATTAAAAAATGCCGTGTACAAATCAATTAATGCGGTCAAATCACTGTATGCAATAGAATTGGCAAGATCAGCGATTTCCAGATTCATGGTGACATCTGCGAACTTCAATACCTTTTTATCTTTGACCGTCACGCTGCCGCCATTACCTAAGATATCGGTGACGATATAACCAACGCTTAAAATGGTAATGCTGTAATTGGCACGCACACCAGGAAATACCTGCACGTCGCCAGCTGCAGGTGCGGCTTGCATAGGAGCGCCTGCTAGCGCAGTACTAGTTGTATTTATACCTTGATTTTCGTTACCGCCACACGCGCTCAACTGTATGAGGCATAGCCAACCGAAAATTTGCGCTAAGCGACTTAATTTTATTTGATTCATTATTGTTTCCGTTTTTATACTTATCACCAATTAACTGCTCAACGAACAATGACATTAAGGTCACTCACGCCGAATTGAACAAAATTCGGTCAGTAGATGGCCAAATAGCAATTTTTAAGTTTAACAGCACGGAACCAAGGGCACTACTTTTTTTGCGCGCTTAGGAAAAGCAATCCCCACAAAAACAACGAAAAAAACCGGACTGCTATGAACAATCCGGCTGTGAAGAGTACGGCCAAATAAGAAAGTTGAAGCTTAATTCCTTGACGGGAAAATGCCTTACATCGCAATAATATTACACATCAATTTTAGTTTCGCTCAAACAAATTCCCCAAACCACCTAACACAGAGCCTTCTTCACCTCCACGACTACCGCCGATTTTCGAAGCGCCCACTATTCTGTTCGCCATGCGCGCTAACGGTAAAGACTGCAGCCAGACTCTGCCGGGACCGCGTAATGTCGTGAAGAAAATACCTTCACCTCCAAACAGAGCGGTCTTTACGCCGCCAACAAATTGAATATCGTAATCCACATTACTTGTGAATGCGACCACGCAACCAGTATCGACGCGCAAAGTTTCACCAGGCTGCAAATCTTTGGCGATCAATGCGCCACCAGCATGTACAAAGGCAAGTCCATCGCCCTCTAATTTTTGCAAGATGAAACCTTCGCCACCAAAGAAGCCAGCGCCAAGGCGTTTTTGAAATGCGATACCTAGTGAGACACCTTTTGCGGCGCATAAAAAGGCATCTTTTTGACACAACAAGGTACCGCCTAATTGATCCAAATGCATAGGAATAATTCGGCCTGGATAAGGTGCGCCAAACGCGACCTTGCGCTTAACATTGCCTTCATTTGTATACACCGTGGTGAACAAAGATTCACCCGTGACCAGTCGTTTTCCTGCGCCTAACAAAGAACCTAAAATGCCACCCTGCGAAGCGGAACCATCACCAAAAATGGTTTCCATCTGAATCTGATCTTCCATGTAAAACATAGAACCAGCTTCACCAACCACAGCTTCACGCGGATCGAGTTCGATCTCTACGAATTGCATGTCGTCGCCAAAGATTTGATAATCGATTACATCCATTGCCATGATGAGTCCCTCTATGATTGATTAAGAAATTCCGCTAAAAATCAGTACGATTGCAGAAAGTTCTGTGCATTTTAACCAGAATCTTCTAAGGTTTTACAATATTTTTCCGGTAAAAATTTTCTATGAATACCGCGCAGGAAAACTCAACGAGAACGTGAGCGTAAAGCCAGTACGGGTTGTTCTATCCAGTGCCAAGAACATATCGCACACATCAAAGTCAGGACGCCAGCGCTGATGGCAAGCGTGGCAACAGTCCAGCCAGAGTAACTAACAAGCAAAGCTTGTTGCAGAGGGAATGCGTATAAATACACGCCATAAGAATAATCGCCGAAGCGATTAAATGCTCGGATTTTTCCAGAGGGCATATAGGCCAAATAGAAAATCACATAGGGTAAAGCCAGGTAATACACAATCAAGAACGCATGACCACTGATAAACAATGCAATCAAGCCAGCAGCGATTATGCAGGCGACAATCTTTCCCGACATCGGCAAACGATAACGAATCCAATAAAAAGTACTGGCAATAAAAAAGAACCAGACAAAGCGCAGGAACTGAAAATGTTCCAACAAATAAAAGCGATCCGACACAAACCAAGCACACAAAAACACTGCAAATGAGACGGTTAAAGCCCAAGCATGCGAGCGAAATTTCGCCACATAGAAATAGGCTGAGCAAGTAAGCAGCAACAAAACATACATGCTCAACTCATAGATCATGCTCCACAAAGAACCATTTACTATGCCAGCCAGCTGATTTTGTTCAAACATACCTGGCAAGTAGAATTCCACGCCGCCCATCAAGACCGCATTTTTTAAAAAATAACGCCAAGTCTGGGTCTCGTGCAGATAGCTAGCAAAATCAAGACGACTAAAACAAGCGCCCAATACAAAAACGCTGAACACCAGCATGACCCACAAGGCAGGGAAGATTCGAAACGCGCGCGCCCGTAAATAATCCAGTGGATTTCGGCTACGCATCAAACTCGCACAGACTAAAAACCCGCTGGTCACAAAGAATACGTCAACCGCCATCGCGCCCAAATTCTTACCAACACTCGCAGCAAAAGGTTCGGGGTGAGCGAGCATGGCAAAGCTATGGCTGATTAAAACGGCAAACGCTGCCAGCAAGCGCAATAAATTGAAATTATTGTCTTTACCGACTGCGAGTTCACCCAGCGTAGGAGAAGAAGAAAGTAGCTTCAGCACATCAAATTTTAGGCAAGCCGTTTCGCCGCGATCGCATTCCCTGCACGACTCACAGCTTTGCGTCCCAGATGTTGAGAAATGAATTGACCTGCATCGACCACGGCATTGAGATCAATGCCTGTTTCCACGCCCAGACCTTGCATCATGAATAGAACATCTTCTGTCGAGACATTGCCAGTAGCACCTTTGGCATACGGACAGCCACCGAGACCAGCCACCGAAGAATGGAAAATACTGACACCGACTTCCATGCTGGCATAAATGTTCGCCAATGCCTGACCATAGGTATCATGAAAATGGCCAGAAATTTGCGAGATAGGAAATTCCTGCGCAACGCGTTGCATCACGGTTTGTACATGACGTGGAGTGCCGACGCCTATCGTATCAGCGATATCGATCTCATCACAGCCGAGATCGCGCATGAGCTTTACTACATCGGCGACTTGCTCTGGCGTGACTTCACCTTGATAAGGGCAACCAAAGGCGCAACTAATACTGCCGCGCAACCGAATGCCATGTTGTTTGGCTGCCGCTGCAACATCGCGAAAACGCTCTATCGATTCCGCGATCGAGCAATTGATATTCTTTTGTGCAAAGGCTTCGGACGCCGAACTAAAAATCACGACTTCATCTGCACCTGCAGCCAAGGCCGCTTCAAAGCCCTTCATATTCGGCGTCAAAGCGGAATAGATGACGCCTGCTTTACGCGCAATGCCTGCCATCACTTCGGTCGAGGTTGCCATTTGCGGTACCCACTTCGGCGAGACAAAGGAGGCCGCTTCGATGTTCACAAAACCAGCTTGAGTCAAACGATTCACCAGCTCAATTTTAACTTCCGCAGAAATCGTTTCTTTTTCGTTTTGCAATCCATCACGGGGGCCGACTTCGACGATTTTGACTTGTTTAGGTAAGCTTGTTTGTGTGTTCATTGGTGTGCTCATTCTTAATATCCCTTACTTTGATCAACCACGCCGACGACGGATTCTCCGCGCTGCAAAGCGGCAATTTTATTGGAGATCTGTTTCGCACTTTCCTCGCGCACCGTCAGTGCAGAAATGTGTGGCGTGATGTGGATGCGCTTTTCATTCCAAAATGGATGCGTAGGCGGCAATGGTTCTTCGCGAAACACGTCGAGCGTAGCGCCAGCGATGTGACCTTGCCGTATCAACGCCAATAAATCGTCTTCTACAATATGCGCACCACGGGCGACATTCACGATATACGCGCCCTGTTTTAACTTAGCCAGCTTCACTTTATCCATGAGATTTTCGGTCTCTTGGGTCAGCGGCAAAATCAAAATCAAGACTTTGGTTTGGCTTAAAAAAGTATCCAAACCATCTTCGCCATGAAAACACTGCACGCCTTCAATCTGTTTTGCCGAGCGACTCCAACCAAGCAGAGGAAAACCGAAACTACGCAAGCCATCAATGATGCAATGTCCGAGAACACCAAGTCCTAAAATACCGATACTAAAATCTTCTTTACGATGCGGTGGCAAAGGTCGCCATTGCGTGTCCGCTTGCAGCGCATCATATTCATCAAAGCGGCGGAAATGACGCAGCACCGCATGACTAACATATTCCGCCATCTGCACACCCATGCCAGCATCATCCACACGGATCAAGGGTACACCTTGCGGTAAATTATCACCCAGCTGCAAAATCGCATCGACTCCAGCACCCAGATTGAAAATCGCTTTCAGATCGGTACGCCCGCGCAACATGGCTGCAGGTGGTTTCCACACCAGCGCATAGTCGGCTGGCGCATTATCGCCTTCCTCCCAAATTCGAATAGTCGCCTCGGGAAGATAGTGGTGGAAAGCGTTCAACCAAACTTCAGGATTGGCCCCTGCTGCGTAATAGACTATGTTCATATTTTCATTTACCAGTTTGGAGAAATAATTGAACGATTAAACCAAATTGTAGGGCGGGTGAAACCCGCGCCGCCAAACTTTCGAGCACCTGAGCAGCGCGGGTTGCACCCGTCTTACGACGACACACTCTGTTCTCAAAGGTAACCCATCCCCATCCCAACCTTCCCCTTGAAGGGGAAGGAGTATTGCACCGCCATTCTCCCGCTTGCGGGCGAGGGGTATTTAAACCTACTGCTTAAAATTCAACAACGGTGCACCTTCGGTCACTTGATCACCCACCGCATATAAGACTTCGTCCACTACACCATCATGCGGCGCAGAAATCGTATGCTCCATCTTCATCGCTTCCATGATCAATAGCGCTTCGCCTTTTTTTACTTCCTGACCATTCTTGACGACTACGGCAACGATCTTGCCTGGCATCGGTGCTGTCAAACGTCCACCTTCCGCTTCGGCCTCACCAGCATGCGCCAAAACGTCGTTGTAATGCAAATCGGTATGCACACCTTGGCTGAAGATGTGGAAATGTTCGCCATCGCGCACTACCGTGGCAGTCACAGTTTGATCTGCTATTGCCAACACATAGTCATTTGCTTGCTGACGCACAAGTCGTACCGATTGGCTATTACCATTCGCTGCAATTACCCATGCATCATTCGTGTAAGTTACTTGAACTGCGTGCGTTTGATGTTCTTCCACAAATTGCAAACCACGTTGCATTTGCGTATTCATACGCCAGCCTTGGTTGCTTTGCCAAGGATCGCTGCCACCAGTATTTTCTGCACTAATCAATGCCACTGCGGCGAAAGATAGCGCATGCAAATTCGCTGGTGCTGGCGTCGGGAACAAAGCGTCTTGATTGCGTTCAATCAAACCGGTATCCAAATCCGCAGTCGAGAAGGCTTGGCTAGTAATCAAGCGCGATAAGAAAGCGATGTTGGAATGCAAGCCCACAATTTGGTACTGCGACAAAGCCTGTGCCATGCGCGCCAAGGCTTCTGTTCTGTCTTTGCCCCACACGATCATCTTCGCGATCATCGGATCGTAGAATGGGGAAATCGTATCGCCTTCGCGTACGCCACTATCGATCCTGAATGATGCTGGATCTGGTGAACCACCCAATTCGAAATTGACGGCGCTTGGTGTGCGTGCATGACGCAAAGTACCAATCGAAGGCAAGAAACCTTTTTCTGGATTCTCTGCATACACACGTGCTTCGATAGCGTGTCCGTGAATTTGCAATTCAGATTGTTGCAAAGGTAATTGTTCGCCAGCGGCGACGCGCAATTGCCATTCGACCAGATCGGTACCGGTGATCATTTCAGTCACTGGATGCTCAACCTGCAAGCGCGTATTCATTTCCATGAAGTAGAAAGAACCGTCTTGATTGGCGATGAACTCCACCGTGCCTGCACCAACATAACCAACTGCTTTTGCTGCTGCGACCGCGGCCTCACCCATCGCTGCGCGACGTTCAGCCGTCATGCCTGGCGCTGGGGCTTCTTCCAATACTTTTTGATGACGACGCTGTACTGAGCAATCACGCTCAAACAGGTAGACGCAATTACCATGCGCATCTGCAAATACTTGAATCTCGATATGACGTGGGCGTTGCAGATATTTTTCAGCAAGGACTTTATCGTCACCAAAAGAATTGATCGCTTCACGTTTGCAAGAGGCCAAACCATCTTTAAAGTCCGCCGATTTTTCAATAACGCGCATGCCTTTACCACCACCACCCGCGCTGGCTTTTAACAATACGGGATAACCGATGCGATCTGCTTCCGTTTGTAAGAAATCAGGATCTTGATTGTCGCCGTGATAGCCTGGCACTAAAGGCACATTGGCTTTTTCCATCAAGGATTTCGCCGCTGACTTACTACCCATCGCTTCAATCGCAGACGCTGGTGGGCCAATGAAAGCGATACCCGCTTTGGCGCAGGCGTTCGCAAATTCACTGTTCTCAGACAAGAAGCCATAGCCAGGATGAATCGCTTGCGCGCCAGTCGCCAACGCGACTTCGATAATTTTATCGGCGCGCAGATAACTCTCTTTCGCTGGCGCGGGGCCAATCAAGACCGCTTCATCACACACCGCCACATGCTTGGCATTAGCATCGGCTTCGGAATACACCGCCACCGTTTTAATACCCATGCGACGAGCAGTCGCCGCAACACGGCAAGCAATTTCGCCACGATTGGCGATGAGGATTTTGCTAAACATGATTTTTGTCTTTCTTTATCAATCCGATTTTAAAATCTTAAAACCCCTCAACGCCGAGGCGCAGAGACGCTGAGAACAACGAAAACAGAGGAAGCAAGTTCAACACAAATGTCGAAAAAATGAAGCCTCTGAAGCACAGAAAGAACACTCGTCAACACAAAAACCTCTCTTCTAAGGTTTTCCTCAGCGTCTCCGCGCCTCGGCGTTGAGGGGTTTTCATTCAACTCTACTAACCACAACTACCAGCTTTTTTCTCCACCACACCACGCGTCTTCAAACCCAGTTTCTCCAACAAAACTTTGTCGTCTTCAGCTTCTGGATTATCCGTCGTCAACAATTTATCGCCGTAGAAAATTGAATTCGCACCAGCCAAGAAACACATTGCTTGAACGGCTTCGCCCATCTGGCGACGACCTGCGGATAATCGCACACGTGCTTTCGGCATCGTGATACGTGCGACGGCGATGGTACGTACGAATTCCAATGGATCTAGTGGGTCAAGGCCATGCAAAGGTGTACCTGCTACTTGCACCAAATGATTCACCGGTACTGATTCTGGGTAAGGGTTTAAGTTAGCCAGTTGCGCGATCAAGCCAGCACGTTGACGACGCGTTTCGCCCATACCTACGATGCCACCGCAGCATACTTTTAAGCCCGCAGTACGCACGTGGCCCAACGTATCGAGACGATCTTGATAGTCGCGTGTGGAAATGACGTTGTCGTAAAACTCAGGTGCGGTATCGAGATTGTGGTTGTAGTAATCGAGGCCAGCATCTTTCAAACGCTGCGCTTGCTCTTCTTTGAGCATGCCCAAGGTCGCGCAAGTTTCTAAGCCCATGGCTTTGACTTCACGCACCATGGTTTCGACTTTTTCCATGTCACGATCTTTTGGCGAACGCCATGCTGCGCCCATGCAGAAACGGGTTGCGCCACTTTCGCGGGCGGCTTTGGCTGCACTCAAGACTTCACGGACATCCATCAATTTCTTCGCTTCAACGCCAGTATCGTAGCGCGCTGCTTGTGGGCAATAGCCGCAATCTTCTTCGCAGCCACCGGTCTTAATCGACAACAAAGTCGCCAGTTCAACATCGGCATTCGGAAAATTTTCTCTATGCAGAACCTGTGCCTTGAACATCAAATCATTGAAAGGCAAATCAAACAATGCCATCACATCGTCAACCGGCCAGGTTTCCGCTTCGATGGCTTTCACTGGAGCGTGAAACTGTATGCCTTGCACTGTCTCTTTAGCTTTTGCGTTATCGACCGTTTGTTCCAAGTGTTCCATGTTCATTTCCTTCACTTCAATAAATTCAAATCTAAATACTGGCTCGCTTGCTCAATTTCATTGACAGCTAAACGAGGCATCACAGCTAGGCAAGGTGCATCTAAACGCTGTTTGAGCGCCTGCACATTCTCTTCAAAAAACTTCATATCCGTATCAACCGTATTCGCTACCCAGCCCGCCAAACGTAGACCACTCGCGTTGATAGCTTGTGCCGTCAATAATGCATGATTAATGCAACCGAGACGCATACCAACCACCAAAATTACCGGCAAGGCCAAACGCTGCGCCAAGTCGACGGTACTCGTCTCATCATCTAAAGGCACACAAAATCCGCCTACGCCTTCGACTAACACCACGTCTGCAAATTGTTGCGCTTGTTGGTAGCAATGTTGAACGTGCTGCACATCCATCCTCACATTTTCCATCGCGGCAACGATATGCGGCGCTGCTGGCGTTCGCATTAAATACGGCACAACGATTTCCAGTGGTGCTTTGACGCTTGACGCTGCTACCAAACTATCGACATCTTCATTATGCAAAACACCATCGATTTCCTCGGCACCCGAGGCGATTGGTTTCATTCCTAGCGTCGAATTGCCCTGTTTTGCAAAAGCGCGCAACAAAGCGGACGTGGTGAAGGTCTTGCCGATTTCTGTGTCGGTGCCGGTGATGAAATAATCGTTTTTCCTGTTTTGCATCATCTAAACTTCGTTCTTTTCGAAATTATTTCTTACCTTGTTGCGCTGTAGTTACTTTTGTCCGTGTTTTTCAGCTCCTTCCCCTTCAAGGGGAAGACTGGGATGGGGATGGGTTTCTAACGATAGAACACACATCTTACCGACAGAACCCATCCCCACCCTACCCCTCCCCTTGAAGGGGAGGGAATAAAAATCCTATCCTACATGGCTGCCAACAAACCATTCCGGCATCACTCTTCCAAACCATTCACAGCATCAATCAACAAAGCCAAATCTTCACTAGTATGCGCAGCAGACAAAGTAATGCGCAGACGTGCCGTTCCTACTGGCACTGTCGGTGGTCGTATCGCTGGCACCCAAAATCCTTGCTCGTACAAAGTCGCTGCAGCTTGTAAGCTTTCGGCATTATCACCAATCACGATAGGCTGCACTGCGGTATCCGATGGCATCAAAGTCCATCGCTTCAGCTTCAAATCACGACGTAATTGCGCGATCAAAGCTTGCAAATGAGCGCGACGCGCCTGTCCTTCTTCGCCTTGAATGATATCCAAGCTCGTCAGTAAAGTATGTGCCAAAGCCGGTGGTGCTGCCGTCGTATAGATATATGGACGGGCTTTATTGACCAGCCATTCAATCACATCTTGATGTGCTGCAACGAAAGCACCACCAACACCGGCCGATTTGCCCAATGTTCCCATATAGACGATATTTGGAGAACACAAATTAAAATGTTCAAGTACACCTCGACCATTGGCACCCAAGGCACCAAAACCGTGAGCATCATCGATCACTAACCACGCATTGAATTCTTCACACACCGCGAGTAATTCGGGAACCGGCGCCAGATTGCCATCCATACTAAAGACGCTATCGCTGACCACAATCTTGGTCGCTGCAGTCGATGCTTGTAATAGCGTTCGTAAGTGCGCGACATCACCGTGTGGGAAAACATGCAATTTTGCACGCGAGAGTTTAGCACCGTCGATCAAAGACGCATGATTCAGCGATTCGGAAAACAGCTCTGTCTCTTTACCTGAGACTGCAGCCAGTCCTGCAAGCACAGCAAGATTGGCCATATAGCCGGTACAAAAATACAAGGCGCGTGCATGATGAAGATGCGGCGAGACAAACTCAGCCAAACGCTCTTCAAGCAAAGCATGGGCGCGGCTGTGGCCGCTGATTAAATGCGATGCACCACTACCGACACCATATAAATTCGCGCCCTCTTGCAAAGCGGCGATGATCTTAGGATGTGCTGCCAGACCGAGATAGTCATTGCTACAAAAGGCTAGCATATCTCGACCATCGACTTTGACACGCGGTGCACTTGGGCTCTCAGCATGACGACGTCGACGACGCAGACTCTTCGCATCTAAGGCAGCTAATTCATGTTGGATTTGATCGAGTAAAATCACGCCGCTTCTCCCATGACTTGGTTGAAGACTTTCAACATGCGCTCGCCAACTAAACTTATCTCTTCTTGATTCAAAATATACGGCGGCATCAAATACACCGTGTTGCCGATTGGGCGTAACAATAGCTCTTCTTGCAAAGCCTGCGTGAAGAAACGGCGTGAAAATGTCTTCGCCGCCTGTTCATCTTTCGTTCCATCAAATACCGCATCGAAAGCCCACATCATGCCTTGTTGGCGGAAATGTTTGACTAGAGCGTGTTGCGCTAGTGGTTGCAATGTCTGCGTGATTGCTTCAGCCTTCACGCGATTTTGCACCAACACATCGTCAGACTCAAAAATCTCTAAAGTCGCCAAGGCTGCACGGCAAGCTAAAGGATTGCCCGTATAGGAATGCGAATGCAAAAATCCACGACGCACATCGGTGTGATAAAACCCTTGGTAAATGTCATCGCGTGTCATCACCAAAGATAAGGGCAAGTAACCGCCACTGATGCCCTTAGACAGACACACAAAGTCAGGCCAAATTTGCGCATTTTCACACGCAAAAAAAGTACCGCTGCGACCACAACCGACTGCGATTTCATCGGCAATCAGATGCACTTGATATTGATCACAGAGCGCACGGACTAAACGCAAATATTCAGGATCATGCATCGCAAAACCGGTCGCGCATTGCACTAATGGTTCCAGAATCACCGCGGCGATTTTGCCTGCGCGTTCTTGCAAGCAGCGTTCCATATCAGCGGCAGCGCGTCGTGCGACATCGATCGCAGTTTCGCCATCAAGCGCCTGACGTGCATCGGGCGACGCCACGACATGCGCATTGCGTATCATAGGGCCATAGGCATCGCGGAATAATGCGACATCAGTGACTGCTAAAGCGCCGATGGTCTCGCCATGGTAACTGCCTTTGAGACAAATAAATTCTTGTTTTTCAGATTGACCTTGATTGCGCCAAAAATGAAAACTCATCTTCAAGGCGATTTCAGTCGCCGAAGCACCATCCGATGCGTAAAAACAATGTCCGAGTACACCGCCCGTTAAGGATGAAAGTTTTTCTGATAAACGAATCACAGGCTCATGCGTAAAGCCTGCCAGCATCGCATGTTCCAATTGATCGAGCTGCTCTTTTAATGCTGCGTTGATGCGCGGGTTGGCGTGACCAAACAGATTCACCCACCACGAACTGATGCCATCTAAATAGCACTTGCCATCCATATCGACCAACCAGGCACCACGGCCATGGCTCACCGGAATCAAAGGCATGGTCTCGTGATGCTGCATTTGCGTGCACGGATGCCACACGCTTTGCAGGCTACGCTCTACCCATGACTTACTCGGTGTTTTCAATTCGGTATTCACTGCGGTCAACTTTGTTCCTAATTCTTCTCAATGATTCACTTTGCTACATAGTACGGAGCTTACTACTGCGATATCTAACATGTAGGGCGGGTGCAACCCGCGCTGTTGTTCGACTGTCAGGCGGCGCGGGTTGCACCCGCTCTACGAATTCTCTGTTCATCCCCTCTCCCGCAGGCGGGAGAGGGTTAGGGTGAGGGGGATTCAGAAATCCGCAATGCTGGTACTTCGCTTGCCTTGCAGAAAGCTTGACCGACCTCATCCCCAACCATTCTCCCGCTTGCGGGAGAAGGGAGCAAAATCACCTAACCCGCCATTATACGTGATCAATTCTTGCTCAACTGAGCCAGCTTGGCTTGCGCTTCTCCAGGAAAGATCGCACTCCCTCACGCCCCTCTTCGGAGGCGCGGATCACGGCGATGCCTTCTACGGTATTCGCAATCAACTCAGGTGTAATTTCACGACCACCCACATCACGCACTAATACCTTGGCTTGGGCGACCGCATTCGGGCTGTTGGTTACCAGCGCTTTGACGATTTCGGCCACTTTCGCTGTTAGCGCATCTGCGCCGACCACTTCATGCACAAAACCTATGCGCAGGGCTTGCACCGCGTCGAAACGCTCTGCAGTCAGGAAATAACGACGTGCGGCATTTTCACCCATGGCCTTAATCACATACGGCGAAATCGTCGCAGGAATCAATCCCAACTTGACCTCGCTCAAACAAAATTGCGCGGTATCGACTGAGATGATGACGTCACATGCGGCCACCAAGCCCATACCACCGGCATAGCAATCGCCCTGCACTTGCGCTACGACTGGTTTGCTGCAGGTATAAATCGCTGCCAACATCGCTGCTAGTTGCCCCGCATCGGCAAGATTTTCAGCGTGCGTATAGTCCGCCATCTTCTTCATCCAATTGAGATCAGCGCCAGCGCAAAACGCCGGGCCATTCGCCGCCAACACGATTGCGCGAATACTGTTATCGCTACTCAATTCATTAAACACCTGCGTGATTTCAGCAATCGTCGTTTCGTTAAACGCATTGCGTACGTCAGGGCGATTTAGGGTGACTGTTGCGACTTTGTTGTCGCGAGTTAGGGCTAGGGTTTGGTACATAATTCATCCTTCGTTTTCTTAAAACCCCTCAACGCCGAGACGCTGAGGCGCAGAGAACTTCGAAAAGAGAGGAAAACCTCTCTTTCAAGGTTTTCCTCAGCGTCTCGGCGTTGAGGGGTTTTCAAATCTACATCCTAAATATCCCAAACTTCGCGTCAGGAATCGGCGCATTAAGAGCAGCCGACAATCCCAATCCCAACACCATACGCGTATCCGTCGGATCAATCACCCCATCATCCCACAAACGTGCAGACGCATAGTAAGGATGTCCTTGGTGTTCGTATTGATCTTTAATCGGTTGTTTGAATGCGGCTTCTTCTTCCGCACTCCAGCTGCCGCCTTTGCCTTCGATACCATCACGACGTACTGTCGCCAACACGCTGGCTGCTTGCTCGCCGCCCATCACAGAAATACGGGCGTTGGGCCACATCCACATGAAGCGCGGTGAATATGCACGACCACACATACCGTAGTTACCCGCACCAAAACTACCGCCGATAATCACGGTAAATTTAGGTACGTTGGCAGTCGCTACCGCAGTCACCATCTTCGCCCCATTACGGGCGATACCTTCGTTTTCGTATTTACGCCCAACCATAAAACCGGTGATGTTCTGCAAAAATATCAGTGGAATCTTACGCTGGCAGCACAGCTCGATAAAGTGAGTTCCCTTCAATGCGGATTCAGAAAACAAAATACCGTTATTGGCGATAATGCCGACTGGCATGCCATGGATATGCGCGAAACCGCAGACCAAAGTCGTGCCATAACGCGCTTTGAATTCATCGAAATGACTACCGTCCACCACGCGCGCAATCACTTCGCGCACATCGAAAGGCTTGCGCGTATCGACCGGAATCACGCCATACAATTCACTCGCAGGATAATTAGGTTCTTCCACAGCTTTCATCACCACGGTTTGTGGTTTTTGACGATTCAAGTTCGACACAATTTGACGCGCCATCGCGAGGGCATGCGTATCGTTTTGTGCCAAATGATCGACCACACCCGACAAACGCGTGTGAACGTCGCCACCACCCAAGTCTTCCGCACTCACAACTTCGCCCGTTGCCGCTTTCACCAATGGTGGGCCGCCGAGGAAGATCGTGCCTTGGTTCTTAACGATGATGGACTCATCGCTCATCGCTGGCACATACGCACCACCGGCAGTACATGAACCCATCACCACGGCGATTTGAGGAATGCCTTTGGCTGACATATTCGCTTGGTTATAGAAGATGCGACCAAAGTGATCACGGTCTGGAAAAACGTCTTCCTGATTCGGCAAATTCGCACCGCCGCTATCCACCAAATAAATACAAGGCAAATTATTTTGCTCAGCGATTTCTTGCGCACGTAAATGTTTTTTAACCGTGAGCGGATAATAGGTGCCGCCCTTCACCGTCGCATCGTTACAGACGATCACGCATTCTTGCCCAGCAACGCGACCGATACCTGTGATGACACCCGCACTGGGTGCGGCATCGGCATCGTTCTTCTCTTTGTACATATTGAAGGCAGCGAGTTGAGAAAACTCAAGGAAAGGCGTACCTGGATCAAGCAAGTTTTGCACACGATCACGTGGCAATAATTTACCGCGACCTAAATGCTTTTGGCGCGCTTCTTCTCCGCCGCCCAGCGCAATTTTGGCGACCTTTTCTTTGAGGTCATCGACGATCAATTGCATCGCCGCAGCGTTGGCTTTGAAGTCCTCAGAGCGAGGATTTAATTTGGATTCTAGGGTTGTCATAATTTTTCCAGATTACTTATTTGGCTTTGCTCATTTTTTTAAACCCCTCAACGCCGAGGCGCAGAGGCGCAGAGAACATCGAAAAACAGAGAAAACCTCTCTTTTAAGGTTTTGCTCATTGGTGAAGCAGGGAATTTCAGCAGCATTGCTGCGCTCCTGTGAAACGGTTAGCTCTTGCAAGAGCTAACTCCTTCCTCAGCGTCTCAGCGTTGAGGGGTTTCCATCCAGTTCTTTATTCATAAATACCATCAACATAAAACCACTTGCCATCAAACTTCACGAACCGACTTTTCTCGTGCAAGCGATGGGCTTTTCCACCAATTTTGTAACGGGCGACAAATTCCACCATCGCCTCTTTTTCTTGTGCTTCATGTTTCTTCACTTCCAAACCTAACCACTTCGATGCACCACCATCAACGATGTGCTCTTTGGGGCAAGTACGTTCGTCCCAAGTCGCTCGCAGATACGCTTCATCGTTGAGCGTATAAGCGGTGTAGCGCGAACGCATCAGGGCTTCTGCTGTTGGTGCAAACTCTGCACCGCTGATGTAGCGTTGGCAGCAGTGTTCGAATTCTTTGTTTGAGCCACAGGGGCAGATTGTTTTACTCACACTTTACCTAATCATTTTTTTGTAAGACGGGTACACCCCGCGCTGAGTCCTTACATTGCCTATTTGACCTTATTCTCTTTCACCGCCGTAAGCGCCCCTGCTGCTTTCCATGCACCAAAGCCACCGTCGATGTGCGCGACATTTTCTAAGCCCATGTCTTGAACCGTCTTAGTCGTCAAAGCACTACGCCAGCCTGCTGCGCAGAATAGAATGAATTCCTTGTTCTCACCGAATACTGGTTTGAAATAAGGCGAATCAGGGTCGACCCAAAATTCGATCATGCCGCGTGGTGCGTGAAACGCGCCGGGGATGATGCCTTCTCTTTCGAGCTCACGAATATCACGGACGTCGATGAATTGCACTTGCGGGGCATCCAATTTTGCTTGCGCTTCGGCCACGCTATAGGTTTTGATCTGCGCGTTTGCTTCGTGGACTAATTGTTTGTAGCCTTTTTTCATGTCTCTTCCAATCTCGCTTTTTAGGTCAGTTCGTTCTCGTAGGGAGGGTGCAACCCGCGCTGCTCAAGGGTTCAATGTATTGGCGGCGCGGGTTGCACGCGCCCTACAAAAAAATTAAAACCCACCTGTCGCTAACCATTTTTCTAATTGAGGTAAACGATCATTACCCCAGAACGGTTCGCCATCGACAATCACCCAAGGTGCGCCGAACACACCTTTGCTCACGGCTTCTTCACAAGCCGCATTCAACTGCGCCTTATATCGTTCGTCCTTACAAGCTGCGGCAGCGGCTGCGCCGTCTAAGCCCATTTGATTTACGTACTCTGCTAACCACGCAATATCATTCAATCCCGCAGGACCGGAGAAGTAAGCTTTCGTCACCCCACGCGTGAATTCGCCTACGCGCTCAGGTGCGACTTCTTTCATCCACAAACAAACGCGTGCTGTGTTTTGGGTATTGATAGGAAATGGCTCTGGCAAGACAAATGGCAAACCCGCATAGCGTGCTGAACGCAGCATATCTTGCTTGTGGTAGCTGGCCATCATTGGAGGGCGCATTGTTAATGGACTGGAGTTGGTGGTCTTAAACACGACACCCAACAACATCGGTTTCCATTCGATCTCGCGACCATATTTTGCAGCAAGTTCTTCTATCACTTGCGTGGTCAAATAGGCGTAAGGTGACACGTAGTCAAACCAGTATTCGATGCGATTGTTCATTTATATTCCTCTTGTTAGACCTACCGTTTGCTGCATTTTTCATATTTGTCATTCCTGCGCAGGCAGGAATCCAGTGTCGTCCGCCGAGCTACCAATCACATTTATATTCGACAACCTAGCTCTAAAGCCACTGGATTCCCGCCTTCGCGGGAATGACGATTAATTGATTCGCAGCTAACCTAAAAATGCTAAATATCAACTACAGCCGTCTAAAAACTCAATCCAACAACCCGCGACCAATCAAAATCTTCTGAATATCGGAACTTCCTTCATAGATCTGACACACACGCACATCGCGGTAGATACGCTCGACTGGGAAGTCGCTGACATACCCATAACCACCATGAATTTGGATCGCATCGGAGCACACTTTTTCCGCCATTTCAGAAGCAAATAATTTCGCCATCGCTGCTTCTTTCAAGCATGGCTTACCAGCGTCCTTCATGCTTGCCGCGTGCCAGATCAATTGGCGTGCAGCTTCAATTTGTGTTGCCATGTCGGCCAAACGGAATTGCACGGCTTGGTGTTCAAAAATTGCTTTACCAAACGTGCGACGGTCTTTGGCGTAAGCCAAAGCTGCTTCAAAAGCAGCACGTGCCATACCGACGGCTTGTGAAGCAATACCGATACGGCCACCTTCTAGTCCAGACAAAGCAATCTTGTACCCTTGGCCTTCTTCGCCGATTAAATTAGCGACGGGAATGCGGCAATTCTCAAACAGAATTTGCGCGGTATCGGAAGAGTGCTGACCCATCTTATGTTCGAGACTCGCAACGATATAGCCTGGCGTTTTGGTATCGACCCAGAATGCACTAATTCCTTTTTTGCCTGCGGCTTTATCGGTCACCGCCATCACGATCGCGACATCTGCATGTTTGCCGCTGGTGATGAATTGCTTAACGCCATTCAAGACATATTCATCGCCTTCTTTCTTTGCGGTAGTACGCAAATCGGAAGCATCACTGCCCGCATGGGGTTCCGTTAAACAAAATGCGCCTAACATGTCGCCTTGTGCTAATGGGCGCAGCCATTGTTCTTTTTGCGCGGCATTCGCGTACATCATGCCTATGCTGCAGACTGGGCAGTTATTCACTGATACGACCGTCGAGGTTCCACCATCACCGGCAGCGATCTCTTCCAGCACTAAAGCCAGAGACAAATAATCCATGCCTGCGCCACCCAGCTCTTCTGGCACCGCCACACCATACGCGCCCATCGCTGCGAGTTCTTTCAATTCCTCGGCAGGAAAATGATGTTCTTTGTCCCAACGCGCCGCGTTTGGTGTGATGCGTTCTTGCACAAAGCTACGCACTGCGTCGCGGATCATTTCGTGTTCTGATGTTAGTTGCATGTCTTGCTCGTTTCTAAAATTTTAAAATCTAACCGCAGAGGCGCAGAGATCGCAGAGAAAAACAAAAAAACTTTATTCTCTGCGCCTTCTGCGACCTCTGCGGCAAAAAATCACCAATCCAACTGGGCGCCGTCATAACTCAAAAACTGCCCATTCTGCGCGCGACTACTATTTGCAATCACTTCGCGCATGCCAGTCACGCTGACATCGACGCTAATCTCCGCGCCTGCACCACCCATGTCGGTTTGTACCCAACCCGGATGGAATGCGATACATGTCGTTTTTTGTGTGCTGAGCGAAGCATCTTTCAATACGGAATTCAAAGCCGCTTTGCTGGCACGATACAACCATGCCACATTGTTTTCGCGTAAACCGATTGAGCCCATGCGTGAAGACAATACAGCCAATTTACCGCTTGCGTTTTCAACCATAGGCAATACCAAAGGCAGCAAACGCATCGCGGCTAGTACATTGGTATGCATGACCTGATCAAACTCTTCTTGTTGTGGCGATTGCAAGCCATTCGTTCTGCTGCCAAACAAACCCGCATTCAAAATGGCAACATCGATTTTTTCATCGTCTAGGCGCCAAGCCAATCCTGCGCAATCATTCAAATTGTTCACGTCTAAAGGCATCGCTTCACAACCATGTGCGGTCAATTGCGCGAGGTCGTCGGACTTGCGTGCAGTGGCGATTACACGCCAACCTGCTGCTTTGTATTGCCGCGCAAATTCGTGACCTATGCCGCGTGAGGCTCCGATGACTAAGGCTGTTGGCATTGCTTTTACTCCGTTTTTTACTTCTTCTAAAAAGCGCTATCTTCGCGCCATTATTTGTACCATCGATAGTTAGGTGCACTCTGTTCACTCCTTCCCCTTCAAGGGGAAGGTCGGGATGGGGATGGGTTTCGGCGACAATACTTCTCAGATCACTGATCAAAACCCCATCCCCACCCTAGCCCTCCCCTTGAAGGGGAGGGGACGCTGAGATCTGCCTTTTTTACGGCTCTACCCGAAAAAAACTAATGCCGCTTACACCAACTCAATCGCCATCGCTGTCGCTTCGCCACCACCGATACATAATGAAGCCACGCCGCGTTTGCCGCCACGTGCTTTCAAAGCGCCGATTAAGGTAACGATGATACGTGCACCGGACGCGCCGATTGGGTGACCCAAAGCGCAGGCGCCGCCGTGCACGTTCATCTTGTCGTGAGAGATGCCGAGGTCATGCATCGCTGCCATTGGCACTGCAGCGAATGCTTCGTTGACTTCAAACAGATCGACGTCAGCTGTCGTCCAACCGATTTTTTTGTAGAGTTTTTCGATAGAACCAACTGGTGCTGTGGTGAACCAGCCTGGTTCTTGTGCGTGGGTTGCATGACCCAAGATTTTGGCGATAGGAGTTAAACCCAATTCTTTGGCTTTGGATTCACGCATCAAGACCAAGGCTGCTGCACCATCATTAATGGAAGAAGAGGATGCCGCTGTGATCGTGCCGTCTTTTTTGAATGCTGGCTTCAAATTTGGAATCTTGTCGAGCTTGGCTTTCAATGGACCTTCGTCTTTATCAATCACGACATCGCCACCGCGACCTGATACCGTCACTGGGGCGATTTCCCAAGAGAATGCGCCGCTGCTCGCTGCGTTTTGTGCGCGTGTTACGGAGGCAATCGCAAATACGTCTTGTGCTTCACGGGTGAATCCATATTTTGCCGAGCAATCTTCTGCAAAAGTGCCCATGGAGCGGCCTCCGCCTTTCTCATCACGATTATAAGCATCTTCCAAACCATCGAGCATCATGTGATCCATGATCGTGCCGTGACCGATACGATAGCCACCACGGGCTTTCGGAATGATGTATGGTGCATTGGTCATCGATTCCATACCGCCAGTGACCAACACTTCGTTGCTGCCAGCCAGCAAGGAATCGTAAGCCATCATCGTCGCTTTCATCGCGGAGCCGCACATCTTGGATAAGGTGACCGCACCAGTCGAAAATGGCAAGCCCGCTGCCAACAAAGCTTGGCGCGCTGGTGCTTGACCTTGGCCTGCCATCAAGCAGTTACCAAACAAAACTTCTTCGATCAACTCTGGCTTAACGCCTGCACGTTCGACAGCAGCTTTGATCGCCACTGCACCTAATTGGCTCGCAGTCAAAGACGCAAAATCACTTTGAAACGCGCCCATAGGAGTACGAGCTGCGCCGACGATTACGATAGGATCATTCATGGTTTTCTCCAAAATTATTGATAACGATTTTTGCATTTCTCCTTCCCCCTTCAAGGGGAAGGTCGGGATGGGGATGGGTTTCGATCGACAAATTGTCGATATTCTTCACTCAAATGAAACCCATCCCCACCCTAACCCGCCCCTTGAAGGGGCGGGGACTTATTACTCACACGGCCTTCCTACTAAATCTCTGTTTCAAGAGGCTGACGCAATCGCATCCCAGCTAGGCGTGCCGTCGAAGACAGTGCGCATGCACGGCAAGACGGCACAACAACGCT
>CAUPNA010000071.1:0-22005 GCA_963512475.1 uncultured Undibacterium sp. | reverse complement strand
TCTTCATTGACCGCGAATACGATTTTCACCAATGTTGCGCTGACTGATGATGGCGACGTATGGTGGGAAGGTATGAGTAAAGAAGCACCAGCGCATGTGATCGACTGGCAAGGTAAAGACTGGACCCCAGAAATCGCTAAAGAAACGGGTCGTAAAGCCGCGCATCCAAACGCACGATTCACCGTTGCGGCAACACAAAATCCTGTTCTTGATCCGGCTTGGGACGATCCAGCAGGCGTGCCAATCTCCGCATTCATCTTTGGTGGTCGGCGTTCAACTACGGTGCCTTTGGTGACAGAAGCGCGTAATTGGGTTGAAGGTGTCTACATGGCGGCGACCATGGGTTCAGAAACCACAGCTGCGGCAGTTGGACAACAAGGTATCGTACGTCGAGATCCATTTGCGATGTTGCCATTCATGGGTTACAACATGAGTGAGTACTTCCAACACTGGCTCAATATGGGCGAGAAAATCACGGCACTTGGTGCTAAGCAGCCAAGTATTTATTGCGTAAATTGGTTCCGTACCGATGCGAATGGTAAATTCGTCTGGCCTGGTTTTGGCGAGAACATGCGTGTCTTGAAGTGGATGTTGGAACGTATTGACGGTGCGACTACTGGTCAAGAAAACATCTTTGGCATCAGTCCAAAGTTTGAAGATATTACGTGGGATGGTTTGAATTTCACTGCAGAACAATTCGAGACGATCACTTCTATCGACAAAGATGCTTGGAATGCAGAGTTGGCATTACATACAGAATTGTTCGATAAATTGAAGTACCGTTTGCCAGCAGCGCTGGAAGCGACCAAAGCAAGCTTGGCGCAACGATTGGCATAAGAGTCATTTGCTTAGATCCTTGGTAGCAGAAGAGTAGCAAAAAAGCAGCAGAAGATTTTGAGTCTTCTGCTGCTTTTGTTTTTGGAGACTGAATTCCGCAAAAAACCACGAAAAACCACTTAATTCCACGTCCTCGATCATGCTTCAGGTCGATAAGTCTTTGTTTTTACACGAATATGGTATTCACTCAATCATAGAGATCTCACACGAGGAGTTAGACATGAATACACAACATCCATCTTCAGGCTTTGCATCGCCTTCATCTGCAAACGTGGCAAAAGAAACACTTGGATACGCCCGCATTTTGCTTACCATTGCGATCTTAATTTCTGCATTACTGTTCAATAACAAGGTAAGCGCCGAAAATCGGGTAACACAGGAGTCCGCCAAATCACCCGCAAGTTTGTGCGTGACAGCAAACCAAAAAATTAGTCAGGAAAAATTTGTCCTGATTAACGGTATTGAGCAATGGATCACGATGAAAGGCGATCGTTGTGATAATCCTGTCATTTTGTTCTTACATGGTGGTCCAGCGAATCCTATGAGTCCTTACGCGGATGCGATTTACGGCGCGTGGCAAAAGGATTTCACCGTAGTGCATTGGGATCAGCGTGGTGGCGGTAAAACCTTTATCCGCAATCCCAAAACCGCCAATGAAGCGCTGACTATGGAGTTAATGGTGCGAGATGGTGTCGCGGTGGTGCAGTATTTACGTCAGGTGTTGGCTAAGGATAAAGTGATTTTGATGGGCGGTTCCTGGGGTTCCGCCTTGGGTTTGCATATGGTCAAGGCACGTGAGGATTTGTTTTTTGCGTATATTGGTACGGCTCAAATCGTCAGCCAGAAAGAAAATCAAGCAGCCGGGTATCGTAAAACGCTCGCCTTAGCACGGGCTTCGGGCGATTCCAAAATGATACAAAACTTAGAAGAAATCGGTAGCCCACCATGGTTAAATCCTCGTAATTTTGGGGTTGTCCGTCGTGCTACCAAAGTGCTGGAAGCCAAAAACACAATAGCCGCTCCTAAGCATTGGTGGAAACCAGCGGAGTCCTATCAGATGGATGAATTGGAAGCGCAATATGAAGCTGGCGAAGAATATTCTTTTATCCAGTTTGTTGGATTCAAAAACGATGGGATGTATTCAAAAATTGATCTCTCTGCGATGGGATTTAGTTTTAAAACGCCCCTGTTTTTGGTTCAGGGCGAGGAGGACTTAGTCACGGTTCCCGAGGTCAGCAAAGCGTATTTTGACCAAATACAGGCACCAGAAAAGGCCTATGTCTTGCTTGCCAAGACCGGTCATAACCCGAATCAAACCAGTGTCGATGCTGAATTTACCTTGCTCAAGGAGCGCGTGCTGCCCTTAACGCGAAAATGATCTATCGACCACAGATGTCAGGATTTTTTGTGCATCGCAACTTTTTTATCTAAATCTGGGATAATCAAGGCTTAATAAGGAGCGTGCCCATGAATTTCCTGACCCTGGATCTTAATTTATTGCGCGTATTTGACACGGTCATGGTCGAGCAAAACTTGACCCGGGCAGCGGATAAACTGGCGATGACGCAGCCTGCGGTATCAAATGCCATTAAGCGTTTGCGTTATTCCTTGAATGATGAATTACTGATCCGCACCGCTTATGGCGTGAAGCCAACGCCGCGTGCGGAGTCCTTGTGGCCGTCGATACGTGAGGCTTTATCGACTTTGGAAGCAGCCATTGCACCGACTAGTTTTGATCCATCTAAAGCGGTGGCGACTTTCAGGATGGCGATGGCAGACTCGACCGCCGCCTTGTGGATGCCAACTTTAATCACCGCCTTTGAACGCGAAGCGCCACATATGAACGCGCGTATGGTGCCGTTGACAACGCGCGAGCCACGGCCATTACTGATCCAAGGCGATATTGACATTGCGGTGGGATTTTTCCCCGGTGTGGTTGCTCAATTGTCCGGCGGCCAAGGTGCGGCACGTAGCCCGATTCGCCATGAACGTCTATATTCTGGGCATTATGTGTGCGTGATGAGTAAGAATCATCCCCTCGCCACACAAGAATTGACGCTGGATAATTACTGCGATGCCAATCATTGCCTGGTGAGTTTTTCTGGACGTGCACACGGATTGATTGATGATGAGTTGCTGAAAATGGGACGCGAGCGCAGGATCTTATTGACGGTGAATCAGTTCTTCACTGGAGGAAAAGTCGTGGCGAATTCTGATTTGCTGACGGTGTTGCCCCTGCACTTTATCGCGTCCACTGGCATGAGTGATTCCTTAGTGTGGAAAGAATTACCATTCGAAACACCTGAAGTCCACGTAGATATGTTGTGGCATGAAAGAGATGCGCGAAATCCGGCGCACAAATGGCTGCGCGATCATTTTGTGAATATGACGCATGAGATGTTTGTAGCGCCGAAATAAATACAGTAATAGAGAGAATTTTATGTTTACAGGTATCGTGCAAGGCGTAGCGAGCATACAAAAAATCGTCGATCAAACAGGTTTGCGTACCCTGCAATTAGTCTTCCCCGACGGATTTGATCATGATCTCGCGATTGGTGCCAGTGTGGCAACCGATGGCGTTTGTCTGACGGTGACTAGGTTATTGCCGAATGCAGCGGAGTTTGACATCATGCAGCAGACTCTGAACATTACCACCTTGGGCGCATATGCCGAGCAAGCGCAGGTCAACGTAGAACGCGCTGCGAAAGATGGCGCAGAGATCGGCGGTCACCCTTTGTCAGGGCACGTGGATTTTGTGGCAAAGATCGCGCAGATTCGCCAGACCGAAAACAATTATGTCTTGCGCTTTGCCGTGCCAGCGGAATGGATGCGCTACATCTTCGCCAAAGGTTATATTGCGATTAACGGCGCGAGTTTAACGATTGCAGAAGCCAATCGTGATGAACACTGGTTCGAAGTCTGGTTAATTCCAGAAACATTGCGCATGACGGTTTTTGGGAAAAAGCAAATCGGTGATGCGGTGAATATAGAAATCGAGAGACAGACCCAAGTCGTGGTTGATACCGTTCGTAGTATGTTGCAAGAAACCTTGGGGCCGCTGTTGCCAGCCTTAGAGTCACTGCTGGCACAGCAAGGAAAATCGCTTTAGTTCGTATTAGGGCCTGTTGACCTATATTTTAGTCAAGCGTTTCAATCAAAACGCAGGATGGCAAGGCGCAGCTCGCCGCTGCGGCTGGCCGCCCCAGCAAGAGATGCAACGCTGTCCATCGTGCGTTTTGATTGAAACCCTCTGGGAATGGCTCAAATGGGCACATGGCGGTGTTGCAATCTGCTTATAGTGCTCGCACTACCGCGCAGCTTGCGCCTAGCCCTGTGCACATTTGCGCGCATTCGCTTGCCTAAAATATAGGTCAACAGGCCCTAGTTTATAACGACGTTTTGCGTATCGGCTTCTACAGTCGACTCTAAATGTTTTCTCCAAACGCCGATACGCCACGCAGCCCATGTGCTCAGTGCTGCGCCTAGCAACAAGATGACGCGGGTGTCGATTAAAGTCAGCACAGCACCGGCTAAAGCCATAATGATATTTGCTAGGCAAAAAGTGGTGGAAATTAAGCCCATCACTGCGCCCTGTCCGTGATGCCCAAATTTTTCTGAGCACCAGCTTGGCAGCACGGCGTTGTAAAAAGCATTCGGTAAGCCAAATAGAATAATCGCGATTAATCCTAACCAAATATTTCCTATCCCGACACAGGCAATCGCCAGCGCGGCAAGATAGGCATGGATACGCACCCGTTTTAATGGTTCGATTTTGCTTGGACGTCCAGCAAAGATAGAACTGAACATCATTAAACCGCACAAGCCTGCGGTGACCCAAGCAATGCCTTGCGCATCGTAACCACCGTTTTCAACTAACCACAGTGGGAAAAATTCATAAAACGCGGTGACGCCGCAGGTATAGCTAAGCTGAATAATAAACAGCGTGCGCATGACGGGGTCGCGTACCAAATTCAGAGAGTGCTTGTCACGCGCGACTTGCCACCAGGACGTGGTCAAATGCGATTCTGCTTCTTTCGGCAATGCGATTGCGATTAGCGCCGCGGTCAATAATAAAGCCACTACCGCAGTCCAAAACGGCACGGTGATGCCCCAGATTAAAGTGAAGCCCGCTAACAAAGGCCCGGCTAACCATCCCGCGTAAAACGCGCCATTTAGCCATGCCAAAGCTTGGACCCGTAAGTCACCAGTCAGCCTATCTGCCAACATGGCACGTGCGACGGAAGAATTACCTTCCAATAAACCGGTAACAAAGCGCGCAAAAATAAACAAGGGATAAGACTGCGCGATCAGGGCCCAGGCTGTAATCGCATGACCAATCGCCGCACCAACCGCACTACCCAATAAGATAGGACGACGCCCGTAACGATCCGATAATGGACCAAGCAAACCGGAACCAATGAGTAATCCAAGTGGATTAATACTCAAGGCGATACCAAATAATAATTTGGGAGGCAAGCCAAGAAAATTATTGAGGTCATTGCTCGCATCAGCGGCGAACAAGGGTGGCAAGATCGGATAAGGCAGCGATGCGCCTATCGTGGAGAGTATCGCCAGTAAACAGGCGGCGGTTATTAGTAATGGGGTTTTCATAACGGAAGCGGGGCAAATGCGGGCAAACTAAGAATCCCAAGATTGTACCTTGTTGTGCCCGTCTTCACTTTGGACTACCTAGAGTGCGCATCGAGCATTCAGTCGTTGCGACTATGCTATTTGCATTTCTAAAGTTCCTTTACTGACGGGCCAAACCTGACCACTCACCAAGACTTCGCCCAGTGGATTGATCAAAGTGTCCAAGCGACTCGGACGACCAAGAAAGCGGCCCTGATGGAATTGCACGACATCGTTAACGCCTGACAAACCATGCGTGTAGAAATAAGCAGCAGCGGGACCGGCAGCGCTACCAGTGGCAATGTCTTCGACTTTGCCCAAATTATCCCAGGTGCGTATTTCTTTGAGTTCGACATCAAGCACAAACACAAACTTGGCGCCGAGTTTCATTAGTTCTAATTCCAGATCGAGTCCGCAGACCATCGTTTTTTTCAAGGCAATGCTACCCACAGGAAGTATCAAGTAATCCAAACCGGTAGAAATGACCTGTGCTGGCAGGTCTTGCCTCAAATCGTCGGTATTTAAATTCATTCTTTTGAGTACCGGCAGGAGTCGTTCCGCAGATAAGGGCGCATCGATGCGCGGACGCCCTTGATTCATCTGACAGACAAAATAGTCTTTATGTTTCCAGCTTTCAACCCGTATGGTTTTATGCGATAGCTGCAGCGACCATTGTGCATAGTCACTTGCTGCCGCTTGAGTGCGATGCAAAATCGCGGCAGCACCCAATACTGGATGTCCGGCGAAGGGCAACTCTTCTTCTACCGTGAAAATACGAGCGCGTGCGCCTGCGCTACTGATTTCAGACAAAAAGATAGATTCAAACTGACGCATTTCTTGCGTTAGTTTTTGCATGCGTTCATCACTCCAGTGTTCTGTGTTGAGGAAGACACATAAGCCATTGCCGCTTAAGGGCGTATGCGCAAACACGTCAACATGATAAAAATTTTCAGTTTGCATGGGCAGCTTCATCGCTTTATGAAATTGGTTAACCCTCTACGGGGAACATCAGAAGATCAAGATTGTAGAGGTAAATTGCTCTGGATTTGCGACAGCATGGTCGGATGTCACCTGAATTCACCAGGACCTAGTTTTAAACTAGCAGCTTCGCTGTAAATTCCCCATAAATTCGCAAATTTTTCGATTATCATGCAGTTATCGGCATTTACTTATATGCTTAGTTTGAATTCTCTATTAATTTATTCGGAACGCTTTATGAAATACAGTTTTTTCCTCGGCATGTTTTTCTCAGCCATGGCTTGTGCCCAGACGCAATCTACACTCTCAAATTCAGCAAGTCAGACACCAGCGGATGCTAGCACTGCCAGTGCGCCACAAGCGGCGGCGCCAGCGCCTTTGCATATTACTAAGCTTGGCATTATTGATACCGTGATCGGTACGGGTGAAGAAGCGACTAACGGTAGCATCGTCGAAGTACATTACACCGGTTGGTTGTATAACCATAAAGCACTGAATCTGCATGGTGCAAAGTTTGATAGCTCACGTGATGCTGGCACACCATTAAGTATACAGCTAGGCATGCGTCAGGTGATTCGTGGTTGGGATATAGGTTTGCTCGGGATGAAAGTCGGCGGTAAACGTACCTTATTGATTCCTGCTTACCTCGGTTACAGCACGCAGGGTTCCGGCAATATTCCGCCCAATTCCCATCTGGTGTTTGATGTTGAATTAGTTTCGGTGAAGAAGTAAAAATGGCACGTAGTTTAGAAGGGGTGACTTTAGAAGCGCTACTAACAGAATTGGTGGCTGTGTATGGCTGGCAGCACTTGGGTGAGTTAGTGCCTGTTCAATGTTTTTTGAACGATCCCAGCATTAAGTCTAGCCTCAAATTCTTGCGCAAGACACCGTGGGCTAGGGCTAAAGTTGAGCAGTTGTATTTGAGTATGGAAATGAGTATGGAAATGAGTACGGAAATGCGCGCTCAAATTAAAGAATAAAAATTTGTAAAACCAAGAAAGACATTGTATGACATTAAGAATTATTGCCACTGGCGGCACGTTTGATAAACATTATGACGAATTGGCAGGCAAACTGACTTTTTCCGAGAGCCAATTGCCTGACGTTTTAAAGCGCGCGCGTCTGACCTTGCCGGTTGAGCTTGAAGTGCGCAGCAGTTTGATTGATTCGCTTGATATGGTGGATAAAGACAGACAAGAGATTCTACAGTCCTGTGAGAATTCGCAAGAAAAAGCGATAGTGATTATTCATGGCACAGACACCATGCGTGAAACGGCGGAGGTTTTGGGTGCTGCTAATTTAGATAAGACGATTATTTTTACAGGTGCGATGATCCCTTACGAAATCGCTAATTCAGATGCCTTGTTTAACTTGGGATTTGCTTGTGGTGTAGCGCAATTATTGGCGCCGGGTGTTTATATTGCGATGAATGGTCAGGTGTTTTCATGGGATAACGTGCAGAAGGATCGCAGCGCCGGCGTGTTTGTCACCAACGCCTAAATCATCATTTTATTAAGATAGGTTTCAAATGAAACGACTCTCACGCTTCTCTTTGTTTTCTGCCTTAACGGCTCTGGTACTGAGTCTGCTTGCCTGCGATGCCCCCATCATGCCGCGGTTTGATTCTGTTTATTTCTTTCAAGAAGAAAATACGTTGAAAGCGAAAAAAGTTAATTTTGAGGAGATGTCAATCTACACACGTGGTTTGCAAACTGCAGTGGCGAAAGTGCTTAAAAAGGCGAAAGTAAAACCAGGTAATGGTTACATTGTCGTTGCCGTTCGCTCCGATCAGGAAACCGCAGTCTGGTTGGATATGGAGCCAGCTTTACATGAATACTACGACTACGAAATCGTTGAAGCGATTAAGAAATTACGTCCGTTTGCGGTTGATAACGGCATCGTGGTGTTTGCAATTAAGATGGCAATAGAAACGCCGAAACATACGCAAAAAGCAGTGCCGGAACCAGAAGCATGGAAAGAAGCGAAGAAGAAAATCGCCGATCCAAACGATGTGGAACAACTGGTTTTATCTATCTGGCCTGAATAGACAAAACAAAATAGAGGATGCGACTGGGGACGTAATTGAACTCGTCTTGCATCCTTTTTATATCTCAAAAACCACCCCTGATTTATGCAAAAAGTCCTATATCTAGGCTATGTCTGGCCGGAGCCGAATTCGTCTGCAGCTGGTAGCCGGACTATGGAATTCTTGCGTCTGTTTCGGCAACAAAATTGGCAAATGTTGTATGCGAGCGCCGCTGGTTTGTCTGAACACAGAGCCGACCTCGCTGCATTAGATATAGAAGAAAAAGTAATCGCCATTAACTGCGACAGTTTTGATCAATTGCTGCAAGCTTACCAACCTGATTTGGTGGTGTTTGACCGCTTCTTCACGGAAGAGCAGTTCGGCTGGCGGGTGGCGCAATATTGTCCGCAGGCCTTGCGCGTGCTTGACACCTGTGACTTGCACAGCTTACGTGAGGCGCGCCAACAGCTATTAAAGCAAGCGATGCCAGCGAATGCCAAAGAGGCGGCGCGACATCAAGTGGCGGCGGTCACTGCTGACGCAGCGACTTTGTATGAGTGCATGGCTGACAGTGATTTGGCACAGCGTGAGATTGCTGCGATTTATCGTTGCGATTTGAGTCTGATGATTTCGTCTTTTGAAGCGAATTTATTGCGCCAGTATTTTTCGGTGCCAGCCTATTTGTTGTGCGAGACCAATCTGATGTTGGTGCCGACCGAGACGCCACAACTGACTTCCACGCTCAGCTACGAGCAGCGTCAGCATTTCATTAGCATAGGCAATTTTCGTCATGCGCCGAACTGGGATGCCGTGCTGTGGTTGAAGCACGCGATCTGGCCACGTATTCGGCAACACCTACCAAAAGCCGAGTTGCATGTGTATGGCGCTTACCCGCCACCCAAGGCGATGGCCTTACATCAACCGCAACAAGGCTTTCATTTGCGCGGCTGGGCTGAGAATGCACAAGTGGTCATGGCACAAGCCAGAGTTTGCTTAGCGCCTTTGCGTTTTGGTGCGGGCATCAAAGGTAAATTGGCCGATGCGATGGCAGTTGGTACGCCCAGCGTGACGACACAGATCGGTATTGAAGGTATGTGCGGTGATTTGCCTTGGGGTGGTTTGCTTGCTGATGAGAGTGAAGCTTTTGCCGAAGCTGCGGTGCGGTTGTATCAAGATCAGAACTTATGGCAATTGTCGCAGCAGCAGGGGCAGACTATTTTGCGACAATTTTTTGATCGTGAGGCTAACACCTCACTTTTTTTGCAAGCCTTGTTGCTAGCGCGTCAGCAGCAAACTCAGCGACGAAAGAAGAACTTTACTGGTGCGATGTTGCGACATCATTTGCATAAAAGCACGCAGTATATGTCGCAATGGATTAGCCTAAAAAATCAAAAAGCTTGAATAATTATCCTTAACTCAATATCACCGACATCATACTAATGGAACCCATCACCATTTCATCATTCTCAATTCTGATCTGATCGTCAGGATGTTTCGCACCAAGTATATAGAGCAAAGGTAGGTAGTGTTCACTGGTCGGCACGGAAAGTTGCGCGTCACTGCCGAATTGATGATAGTTGACCGTGTCCGCAAAATTTTCTTTGACTATCGCATCGCGTATAACGTCATTGAAGCGCTGTGCCCAATCAAAGCTGGCAACACGAGGGTCCAAACGACGCAAGTTGTGCACCACATTCCCACTTGCAATGATCATCACACCTTCTTCACGTAAACCAGCGAGGCGTTGACCTAAATTGAAATGAAACGCTTCATTCTCATCGAGATTTAGGCTGAGCTGAACAACAGGAATATCTGCGTCAGGAAACATCTTCACTAAGACTGACCAGGCACCGTGATCCAATCCCCATTCCTGATCCTGCAACACTGGCATAGGTGCCAATACTTGCGCAATGCGCTGTGCAAGTTCTGGGCTGCCAGGTGCTGGATACTGCATCGCGAATAGTGCCGCCGGAAACCCGCCAAAATCATGAATAGTCTTAGGTTGCGACATCGCTGTGACGGCCACAGCATCACTCATCCAGTGCGCCGAAATCATGAGGATAGCTTTAGGTTTGTTTCCACCTTGGCTGAACTCACGACCCAACTGCGCCCAGCTTTGGGTGAACTGATTATCTTCCAAAGCGTTCATAGGACTTCCATGGCCGAGGAAAAGGGTGGGTTGTCTGGGTTTGCTCATGAGATGTCCTTTTGACTGTGTAGTCGGGCGACTAGCGTTTCGAATCTATACCACATTTTTTTAGAAATCTCTGTACGGTCTGCGCCGCCAATTGAGGTGCTACTTGTAAAACAAAATGGGGTGCTTTTATTCTCTCTACTTCAATCTCCTGAATGCCTTGTGCTAAATGTTCTGAGGTGGCTTTGGAAATCAGCAGATCTTCGCTAGCGACTATGGACAAACACTTTATTTTAATTTGTCTCGCAAGATTGGAGTAATCTACATTGAGCGCTGCTTTTGCACGAATTTGAAAAACACCATTGCTTACTTTTGCAATGGCTTGAGCCAACATCTTCTTTAGCGACGGCGTTGAATATCTTCCTAATATGAAATGCTGGATGATAAAAAACGGTGCCAGTTTTAACGGTAGCTTAGCGATTATTGCTTGCACACCACTAAATATGGGGAGCGGGTTACGAGCGAAAGTACAGACAAAAATCGCACCGATCAGATTTGCTGGTGGATTGGCAGCGATTGAGATGGCAATCGGGCCAGAAAAAGATTCTCCAAGAATCACGAATGTCTCGTCGGTCGGTAGTTGATTTCTTACTTGTATTTCCAACTCACTATAATCGAAGGGACGCTGCGTATCATAAGGAATCACTGTTCTGGGAATACTTGAGTCTAAATGCTCAAGGAAAGGCTCAAAGCAATCACCTGTTCCGTCCATTCCAGGTAGGAGTATCAATCGCGTCATGGGAAAATTAGTTTAGTGCCCAAAGTGCCGCTTTACGAGCATGCAGCGCTGTAGTATCAAACAATGGCACACTGGCATGGCTCTGATTGATTAGCAAAGAAATCTCCGTGCAGCCCAATATGATGGCTTGTGCCCCATTCTTGATTAAATTGTCGATGATGCGTGTATACTCTTGACGAGAGTTTTCTTGAATATTGCCTAGGCAAAGTTCTTCGTAAATAATGCGATGTATGACTTGACGATCCGCCTCATCGGGCGTGATTACATCAAGGCCATGCGCTTGTTGCAGTCGGTCTTTGTAGAAAGCCTGTTCCATCGTGAAGCGTGTGCCTAGCAATGCGATACGTTGATAGCCGTGTGTTTTGATTTCTTCTGCAGTGGGATCGGCGATATGGCAAAGTGGAATTGCTACCGCAGCTTCAATCGCTGGCGCGACTTTGTGCATCGTGTTGGTACATAGCACCAGCATGTCGGCACCGGCGCGTTCCAATGCTTGCGCCGCATTGGCTAAAATTTTCCCCGCACTCTCCCAGTCACCGCTGCGCTGTAGCACTTCAATTTCGTGGAAATCGACGCTGAAAATGATGATTCTGGCAGAATGCAATCCGCCCAATGCCTGCTTTACGGTTTGATTGATTTCACGATAATAAGGGATGGTGGATTCCCAACTCATACCACCAATTAAGCCTAGCGTTTTCATGTGCGTTCCGAATCTAATGTGGTTGATATGCGAAGTTAAAACACGGTTATTTAAAGCACGACTATTTCAAAATTAGACGTTTTTTGATGGTCATTTCTATGCCATCTTTCTGAGTCAATAATTCCAACTCAACTTGTTTTTCTCTCGCTAGCCAAGTTACGCTTTTTAATTTTCCTGCAGGGAGTTTGGGGTAGGGCGTGATGCTGTTTTTTGCGACCTTAAAACTGCTGATTATTTTTGTCCCTGTATCTTGAAATAGCGCGATCTGGCCAGTAGGCGAAATACTAAACTCGCTGCATTGGCAGAGATGACGTTTTTCGAAGTACAAAAATTTGAAACTTTGATTGCTATGCCAACGACCGGGCACATTAATTTGTTTCGATTCTTGCGAGTGAAAGCCATGGCCCAAATCTTTATTCACTTGAGTTAAAACCTGTGCCTGTGCCAAAGGCACCAGTAATGCTAATCCTAAGAGTGAGCCAGCAAGGGCGCTTAGGATTGCGCGCGAATGAGACGTGGGAGCTGGCATAGTGATTAGAGAAATAAGTGGAGACGGACATCATAAACGCAATTGACAAGTTTTGTACGTCCAATTCCGGAGCTGTTCAGTCGGATTCAACGTGTTTCAACATCCGCTTTTTTATGCATAGGGATAAACTGTAAACCGTGTATTTCTTGTTTTTCCGCTGTTGGTATAAAGCCAAATTTCTCGTACATTTTTTCCGCGAAAAGTGAGGCATTAACGGTGAAATTGCCAGGATTGCCATTGTGCGCTGCATGGGTTTGCAGGTGTTGCCAAAGTTGTCTGGCATAGCCTTGCGATTGCTGTTCGCTCGCGACAAAGAGGTGGTAAAGATGGCTATTGTCGCGCAAGGCAATGGCTGCGATCACCTCATCTTGTTCATCGCAGCCTAGCCAATAGACATACTGATCCGATGTCAAATAGCCGCGTATCGCCGCGCTGGTAATCGATTTGAAAAATTCTTCTGCTCCACGCCCATCGGCATGAATAGTGAAATAGTGCGCCACGCTATGTACTAAGGCACTAATGGCATCTGCATCTTCAGCGGTGGCGCGGCGTATATGTAGGCTCATGTTTGAGTGATTTATTGAGTATTGATTTCAAACTGCGCTAGCAAAGGGGAATACTCTTGCTGCCAGTTCTTCAGATTAAATGCAGTCTTGGCCCGCAAATGATCTAGGAACACTCTGATTGCACTACGCGTCGCAAGTTTTACCTTGGGATTAAGTTCCTCGCCACCCGTATTCATTCTATCGGTAAAAATACTATGAGAGCCATCCTTAAAGACCAATAGATTCTTCTCTGCTTGGGTTTGCAATGCCATCGCATTAAACACCTTGATTCTGTCTTCAACACCCGAGCCATAGCCCGGAATATTGATGTCGTCTTTGGTTGATGTGATGTGTAAGCTAGGAATAGTGATATCGGCCAGTATGTTTTTCACATTGCCTTTGCCGTAAAACGGCGGCGCAGAGATCAGGATAGCGGCTTTGATGCGTTTGTCGCTGAGTTGCAATGCTTGTTCGCTACCAGTTTTACTTTCTGTCACGCTAGCACCCGCGATCAGCATTGTCGTATTGGCGCCAAAAGAATGACCCGCCATAAAGATTTGTTCGGTATCAAGTTGATTTACTAGCTCACTACTCAAAATCTGATCAAGGGCAAAGCTGGTATCACGTGCCCTTGCAATCGCTTCGGTATCGCTGGCGGCATCCGCCAGCCGGAATAGCAGCGTGAATCGGCTACCTGTCCATAGACTCCTGTCGCTACCAATATGCTGCAGATGTAAGCTGGCATAACCGTGGCTGGCCAAATATTTTCCGAGATAACTATACCCTTCGCGTGACCCGCCTAAACCATGCGAGAAAATCACTAAAGGCAGCTTTTGTTCAGGTGCCGACATGCGCGGTAAGTAAAGCTTGGCTGGAACAGCACGATTGCGACTCGGATCGGCCCACTCGAACATCCGCGTCTCATATAAGCTTTCATCGACAGGTAGTTTGTCTTCCGCGCGGTAGGTAGACACCGCGCCTGAACTGGTATCCGTTTGCTGCGCCATCCCGACTGGATTGAATGCGATGCCACAGAGTCCAGCGAATAGGAGTTTTGCTATGAATGAACGAGGTTTTTTCATTTGCCGATTACCATAAAGTGGTTTGAGACTTTTGAATCGATTGTAGCCTGAAAGTTCAGTTTGGTTTTGGATCAGAGCGTGACGTCCACGTTTATCGAATACCAAGGAGCTGTGGCCTAGAGCGCAGCTCAGGACAAAAAAAGTAGCAAGACGAGGATGATCTTGGCTCGATCTAAGTGGTGATTCGTCGAGCAACTGTCTTCAATCACAAGTCAGACGCTGCAAAATCGGGTAGCATGTGGACTTTGCGGTTTCAGCTTATTTAGTACGATAGAACATAAGCTTGCTAACTTATCCGCCTAAGCTGATTTAGGCAATTTAGAATATCTGGCGCAAACCAACACAACTTAACTGGAAGTTTATTATGTCTGAAGAAAAAGAAAGCAATAATGAAGCACGTAGCCCCTTTTTAGAAGAAAAAGCATTCAAATCCCGTACTGTTTTGGTGTTTGGCACGATTAACGACAAATTAGCGGCAGATGTCAGTAAGCGTTTGATCGCTTTATCCGCTGAGTCTAAAGACCCAATTACTTTGCTGGTGTCTTCACCAGGCGGTCACGTTGAATCCGGCGATGTCATACATGACATCATTCGCTTTATCGACGCTCCCGTGCGCGTGGTCGGTACTGGCTGGGTGGGCAGTGCTGCAGTGAATGTGTTCTTGGCCGTACCTAAAGAGCGCCGTGTTTGTTTGCCAAATACGCGCTTCTTAATCCATCAACCGAGCGGCGGTGCGGGTGGACAAGCGACAGATATCGCGATTCAAGCTCGTGAAATCGTCAAGATCCGCGAACGTATCGCAGCTTTAATTGCGAAAGAATCGGGTCAGACTTTAGAAAAAGTCACTGCAGATATCGAACGCGATTATTGGATGAGTGCGGTGGAAGCTAAAGAATACGGTCTGGTTTCTCGGATTATCGTGCAGCAAACAGAGCTGGATGCGTAAGCGATAGAAGACGGTGAACAAAAAAAGTGAAGCGTAAGTTTCACTTTTTTTTTGATCCTATGAAGCGCACGTTTTTTCATCCACCATGCCCACGAGCGTTTTCGAGATGTCTGCTATGCATCGACGGCTAAATAGACCGCTATGGAAAAGGAAAAGCAGCGAAATTGTCCTGTTAGTACTTAATTAGCAACGTAGGCGCGTCTCATGGAAAATAGGATTCGATAAGATATGCCCTTTACTTCTTTTTTAAGACCAACATCATGATGCGCAATCGTTTCGCGTTTTACGCACTGTTTCCCTTGGTCGCTTTTACGGCAATTGTCATTCCAGGGACATGGCTTTTCATGCTGGGTTTGATCAGCATAGCTATGCTTCCTCTATCGCTCATCATTGGTATCGCTTTTCTACCCGTATTCTTCGCCTTGCTGGTCTCTTGCAGCGTGGGCATAGTATCGTTATGGATTTCGCTGCGCTGGGATCGAAAGCTTGCGCGTTTAATCGGCATTGGGCCACTTGGCTTCATCCCCATTTGTATTTATTTAAGCCACTTTCTCGCTAAAATCATGGCGGAACAGGGTGCCAATTATCTTTTCTTGCCTTTCGATGTTTTAGCTTTACAAGCCCATTTACTTTATCCGGCACTGGCCATTGTTTTAGCCGTATTGGTGTGGACGCGGAAAGCAGTTAATCCCGAAGCACCAGCTGCTGTAAGCAATATAAGGCAAACCCTGTTGATGTGGTGCGCGATCCTGGCGTTTTGGGCGCTCGCGGTATTCACATTGCTTTCTACGCCAGAGCCGATCAAGCAGTATGTAGAGCAACTAAGAATCGATAGTGAGCATGTGATTGAATCCCCTAACAGCAACCCGATCGTGACCGCGGTGTGCGCTGGACAAGTAGCGCAGGCGGATAAATTAATTACAGAAAAAGGTAAGGGTTTGGGCGCTGGAGATGTTGACCATTTGATCGGAAGCTGTCTCAAGAAACGTATTGGAGATCCACGCACGAATGCGCCACCACCGTTTTACGGCGATCGGGTCGGCGTAACCTTGAAAGCCATTCTCTCCTACGAAAAAGCCAATGGGGTATCAGTTCAAAACGGATGCAGTCCGCACCGTAGCTTGTTACTAAAGCAAATTTACAGAAACAATATCGATGAAAGGGGACTGAGCGCGTTTCAACAAATGGATTTGCCGGTCAACTGCCCGATCAGATTCGATGATGGCAGCTATCATCCGGTATGGTGGAACGTCGTTTATAACTCTCCTATGATAGTCACTTTTGACAATTTAAACCGTCTGGAAAAAATAGGCATATCGCTTTTGGAGACGGATAGTCATGGGAATCAATTTTTTAGCAGCAATTGGAATGGTTTTTGTCACTATACCGATGACAGTGCTTTACTGCATTTGATTGAGCGTGGTGTACAAATGAATTTTATTGATAAATATCGACCGCCGCTAAGTATTGAGTTGGTACTACGTCGTTTTGGTTACCGTGATAGCGATACTAAAACCGATGATTTTGAAAAATTATTAGAGGTAGTCAGTGAACCAAGCTTGGCGGAATTGAAAGACGCGAAAGCCAGACCGTGGTCAGGGCGTATAGAAAGCGATCCCCGTAGTATTGCACTACACGACTATTTGGATAAACGCATCGCTGAGCTCGAAGGCCAAAAGCAACACATAAAAAAGCGCCCAACAAATCCTAAGATCAACTAGCTTTCTCCTTCTATTCCAGACATGCCTGAGCAGCGCGTTCCTTTAAGCTAACAGACTCAATAGTGTGTGGAGACATGATGTCAATTAGTATTGGTTCGTCCCCCATCGGCAACGACGCCATGCGGGCTTATCAACAAATCAAACAACGCGGCGAACCAGCAGTGGTAAGCGCCGAGGCACAAGCGCATCTCGACGCAAGGCAAGATGTTGCTGATGTTGTTGCGGTAAAAGTTTTGAGTACCGAAGAGCAAATTCTGGAGCAAAAAGCTTTGGAGAAGAGTTGGGGTTTGATTAGTGCGATATTGGGGACGCAGGTGGATGTGTTTGTGTGATGTAGCCCGGTAGGGGAAGTCCAAAGTCCAGTCTTGGGAGGTAAATGAATGCCAATTAGAAGAATAATTGTCGATGAAAAACTAAGCAATCGAAAACGAATTTCTAACGAAAAAATCTGCTCCTCATACGAGGGCTCATAATGTATCATTAGTCAGTTAAACTTAAGCTGACATATATCGCCGAGGAGTTGTAGCAGAAAGGACGCTATCTTAAATTAGATGGATACTTGTCTGGACAAACCGGTCCACTTTACATTCCGCAAAAATACGATTGAGAAAAATAGATGAAAAGTACTTCTAAGGTTGCAGATGCCTCGCAGATTGTTGAAGCAATTAAGCTATGGTATGAGAATTATGATCTAAGTATTTTCGCACTGAATATCCCCGCTATGTATCAGCAAGTAGAAGTTGGCACCAAGCTATATGCCATGGATTGTTTTTCTATTGAAGAACTGGAGGCATTAAAGAAACATGGCTCTTATGTCATGGAAGACATTCAATCAGTGTTTAGTTGGACCACTAACCCTGCAGAGTTAGAGGGCTTGCTAAAACATTTCTCAGTAGTTGGGGCTTTCCAGATTGAGAAAAATGTGAGCGAATTTGAAGTCGTTTTGAATTATGCATTTTTCATGTCACAAAATAAACAATACGAAAAGGAATTAGCGGGCCTTCTATCAATGCAAAACAAGATTTTTGTCAAGTCAACTAAAGCTGCCCGGACCATTACCTATACTCAAGTTGGGTAACGTCCTCTTGGTTAAGTGTCCCTGGACGTGGCGTAAGTCCACAGCCCGAACAGGCTGAGACTCACGTTACTCAGCCTGCCAATGCGCACTAAGCGAATTGGTTCGCGGGACAACATCCTAGGCTAAAAGCCGTTAATGCTCACTTACGGACTATTATTTCAGGAGCCGCAGTCAGGGAGACGATCAAATTGACCACATCCGACTTGCCGCAGTCGATGTTGCCAGCGCACGAAGCTGCGGTCACTTTGGCCCTTTCTGTGGTGAATGTCACCCGCTTCCCGATCAGCGCACTCGCGTCATTAGGCCCACCCGCACACAACTCAAAAGCCCCCTCGCGCTCCTTCTCGCCAGCTTTGTTTGCGAGCACGACATAACACGCGCGATCGCCGTTGATCAGTGCCTTCAAAGTAAATACGGGTGAGGCCTTGGCTGACTTTTTGGCAGGCACCGGCGCACCAGATGGCACCTCCGTGCCGGCCGCCACAGCGCATGTGACGCTAGCAATGGCTGCAACAAGCAGCGATTGAGTTAGACGAATCGATACGTTCTTGGTGATATAAATCATGTTGGCCAATCGGTTGTAAAAGTTGTTGGACGAACGCTTGCTTGCCGCCTATGCCTATGCCTATGCGATAAGATTACCATAGAAAAGTCAGCCGCGTGAGTGCCCGAACGGCGCAACCCTTGGGCTGGGCAGATCAAACCTCCTAGACCAACTTGATGAGGGCGTCGGTGATATCAAGCATGCGTTTGTAGGTGTTGTTTGCCGCCCCCCCCTCTATTCCCCATTGAAGTCGACGTGACGTAGATACCGCCAATGCCGATGCAAGGAACGCTATTAATTCTGTACTCTTTAACCAAGCTATTGACTTGGGCAATTTTAGCGTTGGTGACAATCGACTTAAAAGTGTTAGTGAACTTATTTTCGTCCAGGCCAAGTGGCGCCAACAACTTGATCATGGCCTCAAGTGTGACGAGCGGATTCCCTCGCACGTGGATGGCATTGAAGATGGCCGCACGCATTTGGTGTTCAACACCCATTGCCTGAAGTGTGTAAAAGAGGCGCTGGTGGAGTTGGCCTTGTAGGCTGAAGTCAGGAGGCACATAGCGGAACCCAACGTTGGCAGGTAACCTCTTGATCCAGGGCTGTAGCACCTCCTCAAAGGTGTCGCTATGCTTGCTACCGTACAAGAAGAACGCCACCACATCAATTTTGCCGGACGGCGTTGGAACGCGCGTAGGCAACCGTAGGTAGTCAATGCCTTCTTGCGGCCCGCCTTGCGCCAGCACAGGCGCAACAGCACCGGCCAGGGTGGCAGCTAGCAGACTCAGAGTGTGGCGGCGGTTCAAACTCAGTTTGGTGTTCAGGCTCATGGTGACTCACAGTGCAAAGGGTGGACGGGCGGTGGATGATCTGCGGATATGTTATCGAATGAAAGCCAGTATGGAACGGGTTTTGGGGGAATCGGGGCCTAGTCTTTCGCCTGATCTAGCAATATCAGTCAACCCCCTTGGGCAAAAGACAAGACCTGTCCCTATAACTGACGCGTTTGTCAGGCGAATTGCGCCTTGCTTGCTATCGAAAATCATGTCCGGCCTCAACGCCGGCTCAGTCATAACTCACCAACTTGCTTGCCGTTCTCGATGAAAAATACTTTACTGTAATCCTTCTTCACAATGCGAATGCCAAGATAAGTTTTTGACCACGAAGTATGCGGTGCACCGGGGTTAAAGCGGTATTGAATAAACAGTTGGGTGCCTTGATCCGTGTGCTTTTCCGAGATTTTTTCAATTTCGTAAACCTTGGCGCGATCCTTGGGAGTTGGGACAACGTGTGCAACAAGCACAATTTGTTCCGTCTCGAACTCTTCCGCTTTCGGGCCATACGGCTTGTGGGCGCCCATGATACCGGCAGCATTAAAAAACTGGTTGTACTGGACAAGTGACTTGATCGCAGCGAATAGCGGACGGCGCTTGTCGTCGTCCCAACCCATCAAAAAGTTTTGGTACTGTGATTCGTCCACTCTGCTGTAGGGAACTGAATTCTCTTTCGGCGCGGCGAAATCGAGATTGACGGAAGCCGTTGTCTGACAGCACATTGATTGAGCAGGTTCTTGTCCGCTTTTGAGGCATGTCATATCAGATACCTGGATTGCAACGGACGGGCGGTTATCACCACGATCGAAGCCAAGAGCATCGAGAAAACTATTTGCTGACTCCATAAGATCTTTACCGATTCGCGACTCCAGTTCAGAACCCTTAACTAGAAGCTGATCTCGACTTTGCAAGGCAGTGTATCTATAAAGCCCTCGATTGGTAATGTCTTTCAATTCAATCTCAGTCGGACTGAGCAATCGTATTTCAGATATTGCTTCAGAACTACTGCCCGGATCCGTCAACTTGTAATTCAACTTTTCGCCGCTTTTGCTGGTGCCGTTTAATGTCAAGTCGAGTGCAGTGGACAGTTCCTTGCTGTGATAAATACCCGGTGTCTTCAGTTGATAAGTCTGCTTCATTACCAAAGTGAGTGCAAGGGTACCCGTGGCAGTTACCAAGGGGGCCTTACTGGCACCAACCTCCGGCTTAGCATCCGTGCTCTGTGCCAATGCTTGTGTCAAAAAGAGCGCTGCCATTAACAACAGAGCAAGCTGTTTTGCGATTTGTACGCTCATCTTAATTCCTAGCGGGTAGATGTAATAAGCCATCGGCTTGCAAATATCTTAAATGGCGCAGCATAGTTCATCCATGCAGATGTCAAAGTGGTGGGGCCTTGGGTGGAAAAGGATAGGAAATTCAAGCCACCTAAGCGATTTATTCTACCCCAACCCTGCTAACATAAGTTCAAGTCTTGAACAAATCAGGCCTGTTCACACAAAATTTTTCACCCGCAACATTCTATTCACGCAAAAATCGCCTCAAAACATCACCGGATTAAGCGTAGACACAAAGCGAGACCTCATGCACCAAACTGCGCGCACTTATATTAAAAAACTAGAAAATTAGTCCTACCAATTCACATTCTGATCGACATCTTCATCGGACCCCTGTTGCCCGATATCGTAGTCTGCACCATCATCAAAGTATTCCTTCGGTTCGGCCTTATTACAGGCGTCCCTCGAGGATGGGCCGCAGGTTTTGCTAATCTTTGGCGAGGTAGATTCCATGCGGGCTTATCAACAAATCAAACAACGCGGCGAGCCAGCAGTGGTAAGCGCCGAGGCGCAAGCACATCTCGACGCAAGGTAAGATGTTGCTGATGTTGTTGCGGTAAAAGTTTTGAGTACCGAAGAGCAAATTCTGGAGCAAAAAGCATTGGAGAAGAGTTGGGGTTTGATTAGTGCGATATTGGGGACGCAGGTGGATGTGTTTGTGTAGCATGGCCTAGAAGCTAATTAGTTTTTTTGCTTTCTTGAAAAGGCTAAATTCAACCATATCGTATGCATGCTCCCTTCTCCCGCAAGCGGGAGAAGGGTTGGGGATGAGGGTGTATGAAAGCTGGTGAACATAAGAAATTTGCGTTTAATTCATTGAGAGTTCTTAGGTAAATTATCTTCACGCTTTTTTGCGTTCACAGGTCGGGTGTGGCCCGACAGCCAATTACCTTTTTTGCTTCGCCAAAAAAGGTAATCCAAAAAAGGCGACCGTAGACTCGCCCTTCGGGTGCTTACGCTACGCTTCAGCATAATTTGTGCATCACAAAAAATGGGAAAGTGTTGAAACTCGCTACGCTCAGACAACAACACTTTCTGATCCATTCTCTGTGACGCACAAATTACATCGTCTCGAACGGTGGCAGGTCAAATGCAAAATCAAAAACAAAGTCAAAAACAACTTCAAACCGGACTAGCTCAACGGGATTTCGTTTTAACTTTTAGATCGGAATTTGTGGCGTTTGCAGGTCGGGTGTGGCCCGACAGCCAATTACCTTTTTTGCTTCGCCAAAAAAGGTAATCCAAAAAAGGCGACCGTAGACTCGCCCTTCGGGTGCTTACGCTACGCTT
>CAUPNA010000070.1:0-22110 GCA_963512475.1 uncultured Undibacterium sp. | reverse complement strand
TGGTGGTGAGTTAGCATTGCTCCTCGGTAGTCTGTACAAAGAATACGATGCCGTGATCGGTATTGTTGCAGGTAGTTCAGTGTTTCCTGCCTCTACGATGACGATGGATACACCGGGATGGAGTCATCATGGCAAATTATTACCTTTTGTGCCAGTCACGATGGCGACCTATCCTGCGTTAATTCGTCGCGATCTGCGTTCCGCATTTTCCATCATGATGGAAGACCAGCTTGCAATGGATAAAGCCTCTATTGCCGTAGAAAATATCAATGGACCAGTGATGCTCTTGTCGGCGAAGAAAGATGAAATGTGGCCCTCGACAGAAATGTCAGACATGATCACGCAACGCCTCAAAGCAAAGTCTTTTTCTTATCCCGTTCAACATATTGCACTCGATGGTAATCACGGCGCACCACTCAAGCATTTTGACCACATTGAACAATTCTTACAGCGAGAATTGAAACAAAGTAAGCCTGAATGTGCGATGTAGTGACATGGTCATGTCGATTATTCAGACTTGATTTTGGCTGCCTGATAAGACGCAAGTTAAGCTTGTCTAAAATTGGAACGTGGCCGAGATTGGTGCGAAACCAATCACCGGCTACTTATAACAGTACTTATCAGAGAGACTGAACAGACAGAAAGCTTCGTTGTATTCCCAGAACAAAAAACGAAGGAAGAAGGGCGTGAAAACCGTTTCAGCATATTCTCTTTGATCGTTTCCTGTCGCACTGGATCTTGGTTCAGTACATACACATGGCTCTACGTACACAATCCCCCCTTCAAACTAGGACAAGCTATTTTCCACGGTTTGTAAGGGCGCAATGCATTGCGCCTTTCGGTATTTAAACCAGAATTTCCATTAGAATTTGAGACGATGCTGGATCAACTTTTCGAGGCAGTTTTTACGCGAAGGAGGCGAAAAAAGCTAGCCATTTGCAACGAAGAACGAAAAAAATGGCCGAAAATCCGCCGCCAGCGCTCAAATAGCGTCGAAGACGTAGCTATTGGAAAAACTAATGGAAAATCTGGGTTCAAGTAAGCAAACTTGGAATATTGTGCGCAATCAGATGTTTGCGTAGGGATGTTGGTAAGTGTGCGTGTGCACTTTGTGTGATTTTGACTTTAATGAATTTGACCTCAATGAGTTTTAAAATGTGTCATGTCAACACGCAACTCGATTTTTTGATCTCAATTGTTCTGAGGCTGCGGCAATACTCGATCAATATTTACTATCGATATTCTTATACGTTCCATCTGTTTTCATTTCACGCAGCTTCGAATTCAAGAGCGAGATCGTCTCTACATTTGTTTTTAAATTGCAGGCTAAGTAATAATCGGATGTTTGATAATTGAATAGCCAAACGACTTTGTCTTCCAGGTGATTGTCCATAATAATTTTTTTGCCGTGTATATCACCTGCTGTTGCATACTCAATTCGACCCCACGCCACGTTTTTAAAAGTAGTGGCGGATTCGATAGAGGTTACTAAACGAAATCCTTTTGCTGAAAGATAGGCCACGGCTACATTACCAACTTCCGTTCCGATACTCGATCGTTTAATGTCCTCAAGCCGAGTGATTTTTCCCAGCTTGTCAGGGCTGCCAAAAACCGCCCAATTCCCTGTGGCGATTGGACCTATCCAATGGAACGAGGATTCGCGCTCTTTTATCCTAGCCGTTGAAAATGCGCAGGTATCCGAATTATTTCGTGCCAATTCGAAGGCCCGGTTCCAGCTCATCATCGTCATTTGATAAGGGATCTGACTACGTTTGAATAGTTCGTGCACTTTATCGGCAGACTGACCATAGATTGCGCCATCGTCTTTATCAACGATGTTCAAAGGATAGAGGTATTCAGTCGTGATATTGATCGTTGCTTGTTTCGTTTGCGCCGTGCTCAAGTCGCAGATTGTCGACAAAGACAAACAAGCAAGGAGCAGGATTTGAGTTTTCAAAAACTTCGTCAGTCTCATGTTGTGAACATTGTTTTGGTTTTGCATCAAGCGCTTACACGAGCTCTGCGTGAACACAATTGTGCTATGAAACAACGCATCAGGTGCCGAGGATAGTTGAAGCCACAATATGGGTCAACTAATGTTTTGATCTTGGTAAGATTAGCGCGCTCTAAATAGAGACATATTGCAACTTTTGATTGGTACTTGATAAACTTTGCGCGCATGTTTGATCAAATTTCAATTCAGGCACTGTATCAATATGATGTAATCGACAATTGTAAGTGGTATTTTCTGAAAAATTCGTACGAACTAATCCGCAGAACGAATACTAATCTCGATATCGTCGACCTCGTAGACCTCTTTTCTCAATTGACTAGCATTCTGAGAAAATATACCAGAACGCCTTAATACTTATTCTCGATAATCTTGAAACTACCATCGGCCTTCATTTCTCGTAGATTCTTGTTGAGCAATGCGATTGTTTGGGGGGGCATCTTTGGATTGCAGGCAAGGTAATAATCTGAGCTTGAATAATTAAACAACCATACGACTTTATCTTTGAGATTGTTTTCTGCAATGATTTTTTTGCCGTGGGTATCTGCCGCGGTGGCATAGTCAATCCTGCCAAGCGCGACATTTTTAAAGGTGGTGACGGATTCAGTTGAGGTCACCATTTTGAAGCCCTTGCTCGACAAGTAAGAGAGTGATACCTGTCCTTCCTCAGTCCCAATGCTCGATTGTTTAATGTCTTTGAGTTTGGTCACTTTGTTTAATTTATCAGGACTCCCAAAGACGGCCCAATTACCCGTCATAATGGGTCCAATCCAATGAAAAGACGATTCTCGTTCTTTTGTGCGTGACGTGGAAAAGACACACGTGTTTGCATTAATACGAGCCAATTCAAACGCTCTGTTCCAGCTCATTATATTCATTTGATATGCGAACTTGCTTCGTTTGAATAATTCATGAACTTTGTCAGCCGAGGCACCGTAGACCGCACCATCTTTGTCAGAAATACTGAAAGGATAGTAATGTTCGGTCGTGATATTGATGGTGTCTTGTTTCGTTTGGGCTGCGCTTAAACCGCACCATGCCGACGACAATAAAAAACACAAACTGAGTAATGGAGTTTTCAATTGCGAAGTCAATCTCAAGTTAGAAAAACCAATTGTGCTTTAAGTAGCAATATGGAGAAGCGGCAAGTAATCGCAAGTAATGGCAAGATAATGGCTAAATAATGTCCAAAAAAGAGCCAAACAAGCGCATCACAAAATGAAATGCAGTAATAGATCCAAGAATAGTTCAAGCAACGAGGGCGGTCAACTATTCTTCTGGTCTTGGTCATTTTGTCAAAGTGTCCTGAGTTTTAGCAACACCCAAACGACACAAATGATTACAATAAGAGAGTGACGATTTGACATGAGGATTTCTATGATTAAGCTCTATGGCAATACTGACTCTGGTCACTCCTACAAGGTACGTAATTTTTTATTACTCGGCGGATTGCCACACGACTATTGCTGGATCGATTTAACTTTACCTAAAGATCAGCGACCTGCCGACTTTGTTCAAGCGAGTCAATTTGGCGAAGTACCTATCTTGGTTTATCAAGGCCAAGCTTACTGCCAATCCAATGCGATATTGATTTATTTGTCACAGAAGACGCGTCGCTTTTGCGGAAAAACGCCACAAGAATGGCAGCAAATTCTTGAATGGTTGTCTTGGGAAAGTAATCGGATCGGCTTTAGCTTGCCTAACCTCCGCTCCTCTCTACATTTTGATAAACAGCCAGCTATCGTTCTAAACTATCTAAGTGAACGCATGGGCAGTGACTTAATGTGTTTAGAAAAATTTTTAGCTGGGCGTGACTATTTGGTGGGTAATCAACTGACCATCGCCGACATTAGCTGCTCAGCGTATTTATTTTGGCTTGATCATGTAGGAATTCATGAACACCACTACCCGCACATTCAAGCATGGCTTGATCGTATGCGCGCACATCCGAATTGGTTGCATCCCGATAAAGTTTTGGTTAAGTCGTCCTGAGACGCGCATTTTTTAAGTAACTTAATAAAAAAGACGAACAAACCTCGTTTTCCGATACCGCATTGAGTTTGTCGAGTTCGAGAATGAGATCGATTTATTGGGAAAGCTCTCGCCAGTTTAGGTGAGTCCTTATATGTGGATTAGGCTGGTTTAGATAGTAGGTTGGATGACGTAATCTACTTGGCTATGGAAATAGGATGGGTCTGCATCGTAGGCGGAGCGGTTGATAATGCTTTGGGAGTCCAATGCAAGATCTGTGGCTAAGACACCGTCGAGGTGATCAAGTTCATGCTGGAACAACTCGGACTCAGCTTGACCTACTTTTTCCAACACCTTCGATTGCCCCTGTTCATCCATAAAGCTGATGGAGATGGAGAGGTTGCGGCGTACCTTCACCATGAGGTCTGGGAAACACATGCAATCGTCCCAGAGCGTGAAAGTTTCTTGGCTGCGCCAGGTAATGACAGGATTAATCATGGTGTACGTGCCCGCACCGAAGTTGATCGCAATGAAGCGTTTAAGGATGCCGATCTGGGGTGCAGCAATACCTCTACCAAAGCCACGCTCCGCACGAAAGACGTTCAGAGCGACTTTAAGTCGTTCGTTCTCCAGGATGAATTCGGGATTTGCTACATCTTGGATGGGTGTACAAATAATTCTAAGCCGCGGATCCTCTAAGGGAAGAACTCGATCACTCATGTTGGTTTTCCTAAAGTAGATGTTTGGTATGAAAGGCACCGAAATGATTGACACCGTCGAATGAAACTGTGCCGACACCGTTATTTCGTAGGGTGGGCACGGTTTCTTCGTGCCCACGCGTTATGGTCGCTGAATGTAAAAAAAACGTGCGTGTAAAAAAGGGTTTTTGCGATGATCATTATCCAATCCGGGTGGGCACAATAAACGCACCCGTCCAATTTGGCTTATTTGCGTTTGGTCTTTAATCACTGCTTACACTTGTTTGCAGATCCCATTCAATTTGGCAGCGACTACATACTGCAAGCCATTTTGAATTAGTTGAATCTTTTATGGTTTTGGTTTTGCCGTTGCACGACAAACAATTAACGTGAAAGTGCGAAAAAAATAGATAACCCAATCCACCGAAAATGAGAATTCCAAATAACCCAAATAGTAGCCAACCCATAAATTCAAAACCAGACTTATGAAAAAATAGCCCAGCACCAAAGCTAATGGCACAAGTTGACCAAATAAAGATAAATTTTCGTTGAAGGCTCTTCTGATAGCTTGGATGAATACAGGTTTTCATGAAAAATGCCTACTCGCTTAAGCTTTCGTTTATGGGGCAGCACAGAATAGATTAATACAAACAAAATTGAACTGGTTTTTCATGCATGATTTAACGCAAAGCTGAACGGCACGCTTGCGAACTTGGCTTCCAGTCCTGATACATTTCGAGGCCTAATGCAATTTAATTTGACAAAAATGCATATTAACTTGGCTCATGAAAAAAGACAATTTGCTTCAAATCTCTCAAAACCCGCATGATGCTTGATCGAATTTGATTGTGCCGTTTTAGCGTTTTGGGTGCCATACACAGCCCCTTACGGCATTGTTGGGGGAGTTTGCTTCGATCTGCCCAAGCATTGCGGAAATGGCGAAAGTAGAAATTTGAGTTACGGCAAACACGTCCAATTGACTAACAAAAGTAATGCGCATAGACTATGCGCATTAACCTTGAAGGAAGTTGATTATGCTGCCGACCTACGATGAAAATGCCGCCAAAAAAGCAAGTAATCTGAGTATTAATAGTGACCTGCTTAGGCAAGCAAAAGCACTCGACATCAATCTCTCAGCAACGCTCGAAGCAGCGCTCAAAGTGAAAGTCAAAGAACTTCAAGCTCAAAAATGGCTACAAGAAAATCAGGCGTCTATTACTGCCTATAACGAGTCTGTGGGAGAAGAGGGCGTGTTTAGCGATGGACTGCGGAGCTTCTGATGGCTCAGTTTTCTGTCTACCAAAATAAGAATGTCCAGACAAAAAAGATTTACCCCTTTCTGCTAGAAATTCAAAGTAATTTACTCAGCGATCTCGTGACCACTGTGGTCGTTCCACTCATAAAATTCGACGTGAACAAAACGAAAATTCTCAAAGGACTCACGCCAGTTTTTTCGCTTGATCAACAGGACTACCTCATGCTGACTCCGCAGTTGGCGGGGATACAAAGAAAAGAATTGGGCAAGCTCGCGTTTGATCTTGCCCACGCACGAGTTGAGATTGTTAGTGCTTTGGATTTTTTAATTTCGGGTGTGTAGCGGTGGCGTCACAAAGAAAAACATTTGTGCCGTAAGTAGGGTGCAATAGCCGAAGGCGTATTGCACCGTCCGACGGTCGTTTGATAGACAGCGAAGCTATTTATTTACAGATTAAAAAAACCAAAGGAAACAACTGTTCGCCATGATCAATCACCATACGGCGCAATACGCCTTTGGCTATTGACGCCTTACGAAAAAATTGCGCCTTACCGAGTTAGCTTTTAAAAAAGCTGGGATAGTACTTTGGGCAAATATAATGCTCTGTATCTCTTGGAGGATCGACATAATTTAATTTTAATTCAACAAATTCTTTTTCCAATTTTTCAGCTGCTAAAACATGTTCAATATTTACATCATAGCTAGCTGGAGCAGGTGATATTTTCGCTATACCACTTTCACACCAAAAATGAACTTTGATACCAAATAATTCACAATGATTCGGCTGCTGTATCCATTCTGTACCCGTAATCAATGAAGGAAATTTCGAATATTCCTCCCAAGCGTAACTGACACCAGCAATAGGCTGTAACGGCTTTTCTCTAAATACGACAGGTTCGAAACGAAGTAATCTAAAGAGCTCAAGTAAAGACTCTGTATTTGAGTAAGATAAAGCTACATCTAGTGAATCGCCATCATTTGCATGACCACCATGAGCTCTAAAATACCGAAACAAATTTAGTCTTGATGCCCAATCGCGCAACTCTGATTCAGAGTGCCGCTCAAAAAGATAATATTCAGGAACGCGCATTTTAATTTCCGGTATAAGCTAACGTTAATTTAATTTGACAAAAATGCATATTAACTTGGCTCGTTAAAAATGACAATTTGTTTCAAATCTATTGAAATCCGCATGGCGCTTGATTGACAATCGATTTGCAGTATAAACCTGAGGTATAAGCAAATCGACAAAAAGTGCACATCACAGAATTTCAAAACACCCGGTTTAATCATCAAAAAGCCAACAAAAAAGGGCGACCAAAAGTCGCCCTTTCTGATTCAAACTCAAAGCCAATAAATTAAAAACGTACATTCCCCGGTGTACGCGGAAACGGAATCACATCCCGCACATTACCCACACCAGTGATGTAAGAAACAGCGCGTTCGAAACCTAAACCAAAACCTGCGTGTGGCACTGTGCCGTAGCGGCGCAGGTCGCGGTACCAGTAGTACGGTTCTTTCGCCAAGCCGACTTCGTCCATGCGGGCGTCTAACACGTCTAAGCGTTCTTCACGTTGTGAGCCGCCGATGATTTCACCGATGCCTGGTGCGAGGATATCCATCGCTGCGACGGTTTTGCCGTCGTCGTTCATGCGCATGTAGAAAGACTTGATGTCCTTAGGATAGTTTTGCAGAACCACTGGGCCGCCTACGTGTTTTTCGGCGAGGTAGCGTTCGTGTTCGGATTGCAGATCGGTGCCCCATGCGACTGGGTATTCAAATTTTTGACCGCAGTTTTGCAAGATGGTGACGGCTTCGGTGTAGTCCATACGCACGAAAGGTTTGGCGATCATGTTTTCTAATTTGGCAATCACGCCTTTTTCTACGCGCTCTTCAAAGAAGGCCATGTCGTCGCCGCGTTCGTTCAAGACAGCTGTGAAAACATATTTCAACATTGCTTCAGCGAGGTCGGCATTTTGTTTGAGATCCGCAAAGGCGACTTCAGGTTCTATCATCCAAAATTCAGCCAAGTGGCGGCTGGTGTTGGAGTTTTCTGCGCGGAAAGTTGGGCCGAAGGTGTAGACCTTAGACAAGGCCATGCAATAAGTTTCGACGTTCAACTGACCAGACACCGTGAGGAAGGTTTCTTTGCCGAAGAAGTCTTTGCTGAAATCTGGCTTGCCTTCTGGCGTCTTAGGGAAGTTCATCATATCCAATGTGGATACGCGGAACATTTCTCCTGCGCCTTCGCAATCAGATGCGGTCAAGATCGGTGTGTTGACCCAGTAAAAATCTTGCTCATGAAAGAAGCGGTGAATCGCTTGTGCGATGGAGTGACGTGTACGAGCCACAGCGCCCATGATGTTAGTACGTGCACGCAAGTGGGCGTTCTCACGTAAGAATTCCATGCTGTGCGGTTTTGGTTGAATAGGGTAGGTGTCTGGGTCTTCGACCAAGCCAAATACTTGCACGCTTTCTGCTTGCATTTCAAAACTTTGACCACCGCCTTGCGATGGCACGACCATGCCAGTCGCTGAGAAAGATGCGCCTGCTGTCAGGTGCAAAATTTCGCTTTCGTAATTGCCCAAAGTATTGGGCACGACGATTTGCAAAGTACCGAAGCAAGAGCCGTCGGTTAATGCCAGGAAGGATACGCCGGCTTTAGAATCGCGGCGGGTACGAACCCATCCTTGCACGGTAACACTGGTGTCGCTCGGGGCTTTGCCGTTGAGGACGTCTTTAACGCTGAAAGTTGCCATGTTTTATTTCTCCAATATTTATTCGAGAACTTCTCAAAACCTCATATGGGGCGATCCGCGTTGTTGTACATCCTCGCAATATTGACATATTGCTGTGGTGTACGCCTAGCGTCTCATCCCCAAATGAGATTTTTAGAAATCCTCGGGTGGCGCATATGATATCTGTTTGCGCTGTTAAAACCAATTTGTGTTGGTTACTTAATTGCCGTTGCTCTTTTTGAGTGGGGCTTGGGTGTTGCTTTGTTATTGCTTGTTTGTTTCTGATGTTTCTTTTGTTTCGAGTTTGTTGTACTGACGAAAACTGAGCTTACTGCAAAGTCTGTCATTCCCGCATGTTGTTAGCGGGAATCTAGCGGCTTTGTTTGATCTCAAATACTGTTCTAACTCCCTCTCCCGCAAGCGGGAGAGGGGCGGGGTGAGGGCGGTTCAGAAATCTGCAATAATCGTTTTGGCCTGCTTTGAGTTTAAAGCGCATCAAAACTTATCGCTTGCTGAACTACCCTCATCCCAACCCTTCTCCCGCTTGCGGGAGAAGGGCTTGAGTATCGTAGGGCGGATGAAACCCGCGCTGCTCAGGTGATTGACTTGCTGGCTGCGCGGGTTTCACCCGCCCTACAAAATCTTTTAAACAATCAGATTAATGTTTCCCCGTACTACCAAAGCCACCTTCGCCACGCTCACTGTCGCCAAATTCTTCGACGATATTAAAGCCGACCTGCAACACAGGCACGATAATCAACTGCGCCAGGCGTTCCATAGGATTTAACGTGAATGCATTTTGTCCGCGATTCCATGTCGAAATCATGAGTTGACCTTGGTAATCGGAATCAATCAAGCCAACCAAGTTACCAAGTACGATGCCGTTTTTGTGACCCATGCCGCTGCGTGGCAAGATCATGGCGGCGTAGCCTGAGTCTCCAATGTGAATAGCCAAGCCAGTTGGGATTAATACTGTTTCGCCTGGTTGAATGGTGATCGCTTCGTCTATACAAGCACGCAGATCGAGGCCAGCGCTGCCTGGTGTGCCGTAAGCTGGGAGTTGGTCTTTCATGCGTGGGTCTAGGATTTTTAGGTCTATGTTTTTCATGTTTTTGTTTGTTGAATTAAATTTTTAAACCCCTCAACGCCGAGACGCTGAGGCGCGGAGGAGAACCTTGAAACAGAGAATTGCAATTCAAAATTTTCAACATCAAGCTCCACGAAGAACTTTATTTGAGATTGAAAGAAAGGAGATTTATTGTTTCCTCTCTTTTCGTTCTTCTCTGCGTCTCGGCGTTGAGGGGTTTTGTTTTTTCTCCGATTTGATCGGTAGTTCTTTTAAATTCGTTTCGCAATCTCCGTCACCAACTGATTTGCCAGCGTCTGCTTATCCGCCTTAGGCAAAGCCTGATGTCCATTTACATCAAACAACACCAACTCATTCTCGTCTTTACCAAAAGTCTGGTGCCCGATGTTGCCGACTAAGAGCGGAATGCTTTTCTTGATGCGTTTGGCCGTGCCGTATTCGATTAAATTCTCAGATTCCGCTGCAAAGCCTACGCAGTAGGGCGCTTTTGCTAAGGCGGCGACGCTGGCTAGGATGTCTGGGTTTTGAGCAAACTGCAGTTGTGGCGTGTCGCTGTCATTTGTCTTCTTGATTTTTTGATCGCAGGCATTGGCTACGCGCCAATCGGCTACGGCGGCTACGGCGATGAAAATATCTTGAACCTGCACCTGTGCCATTACCGCATCGTGCATTTGCTGTGCGGTTTGGACTTGTTGACGTTGTGCGCCGTAAGGGGCTTCTAAGGCGGTTGGGCCAGAGACTAGCGTGACGTGTGCACCGGCTTCCCAGGCGGCCTGTGCGATGGCATAGCCCATTTTTCCTGAGGACAAATTGGTGATGCCACGAACTGGGTCAATAGGTTCGAAGGTTGGCCCCGCGGTAATTAAGACGCGTTTGCCAGCCAATGACTTTGTTTGAAATGCCGCTTCTAGTTCCGCCAAAATTTGCGCTGGCTCTAGCATGCGTCCCATGCCGACTTCGCCACAGGCTTGTTCGCCTGCTGCTGGTCCAAAGACTTGTATGCCGTCTTGTTTGACTTGTGCCACATTGCGTTGTGTCGCTGGGTTGCTCCACATTTCTACGTTCATCGCAGGAGCGATGAATAAAGGAAGGTGATCAGGGCGGGCGATGCAGAGTGTTGAGAGTAAATCGTCGCAAGCACCATGCGCTAATTTGTAAATGAAGTTAGTACTGCATGGCGCGATCAAAATCGCATCGGCGTCGCGGGTGAGATCGATGTGCGGCATGTTGTTAGGAATGCGCGCGTCCCATTGATCGGTATATACCGTATTGCCCGACAAGGCTTGCATTGTGATAGGCGTAATAAACTGCGTGGCGCTTTGCGTCATCACGACTTGTACTGTTGCGCCGAGTTTGCCCAGCGAACGGCATAGATCCGCTACCTTGTAACAGGCCACCCCCCCGGTTAAACCGAGGACGATTTTTTTACCAGCGAGTCTTGATGTCATGATGTTCTTTCGCAAGTCTTATAAAAAGCTTGAACCGCAGAGAACGCAGAGTTTTTTAAGGAATTTCTCCGCGTCCTCCGCGCCTCTGCGGCAAATGCATTTACTTCTTTACTCTTCTTAACTCATCCCAAATAAACAAAGCTGCGCCGATGCAAATCGCACTATCCGCGATGTTGAAAGCGGGGAAGTGATAAATCTCTTTGTAATGAAAATCGAGAAAGTCGATGACGTGACCATAGGCGATGCGATCTATGACATTGCCGATGGCACCGCCCATAATCAAGGATAAGGCCCAGCAAAATAAACGTTGACCAGCGTTCTTTTTTAAAAGGTAGGTGATAACGACGGCTGCGATCAAACCGATGGCAGTGAACATATAACGTTGCCAGCCACTTTCTGCCGCCAGAAAACTAAACGCGGCGCCTCTGTTGTAAGCCAAGGTTAAATTGAAGAACGAAGTTACCGCTAAATTTTCACCGTAGGTAAAAGCTTTTTCTACCGTGATTTTAGTGATTTGATCTAACAAAATAATAATGGCGGCGATGCCTAGCCACGGTATCAATGAGCTGCCCGAACCAGCGCTGCTGCCTGAGGGTTTTGGTTTGTTAACGTTGTTGTTCGATTTTTTTGTGGCCATGGTCTCGTCAGATTTGGTTTAAAACGCCCATCGCTCGCAAGCGGGAGAAGGGGCATATTTTCGTAGGGCGGGTGCAACCCGCGCTGCTCAGGTGCTCGATGGCTTGGCGGCGCGGGTTTCACCTGCCCTACATTTTTTGCATCAAATAAACTTATGCGTATTTACGTACTTCACCCGCACCAAACAAATTGCTATTGCAACGGCCGCACAAAGTTGGGTGTTCGGTATTCACACCGACATCCGCACGATAGTGCCAGCAACGTTCGCATTTTTGATATTTCGATGCACTGACAACGACTGTTTCGTCGGCTTCTGTGGCAACTTGTTCCACGCTCGCTGCAGAAGTGATCAAGGCGAATTTCAAGTCATCTTCTAAGCTACTCAATACGCCAAACTTATCACCGCTGGCTTTGATCAACACTTCCGCTTGCAAGGAAGAACCAATCGCACCAGAGACACGTACTTCTTCTAATTGCTTAGTCACATCTGCACGTACCGCACGCAGGCTGGCGTATTTCGCTTCCAAAGCTTCGCTATTTGCAATGGCTGGTAACTCGTAATAAGTTTGCGTAAAGATGGTTTCATCGCTGCCAGTAAAGGCTTCCGCGCTCGCAAAACTTTGCCATGCTTCCTCCGCGGTGAACGACAGCGTTGGTGCCATCAAGCGCAACAAGCTTTGCGTGATGTGCCAGATCGCTGTTTGCGCAGAACGGCGTGCAAACGATGTTGTGCCGCTGGTGTACAAACGGTCTTTCAAAATATCGAGGTAAAAACCACCGAGATCTTCTGAACAGAAGGATTGTAATTTGGCGACGACAGGGTGGAATTCATATGCATCGTAATGCGCCAATACTTCTTTTTGCAATGCCGCAGTGTGGGCAATCGCGTATTGATCGATTTCCATCAAATCATTCACGGCGACCGCATCTTTACTGAAATCAAAATCAGAAGTATTCGCCAACAAGAAGCGCAAAGTATTGCGCATGCGGCGATAGGATTCTGTGACACGTTTCAAGATTTCGTCAGAGATAGATATTTCACCAGAATAGTCGGAAGAGGCCACCCACAAGCGCAAGATGTCCGCACCTAAAGTATCGAAAATCTTTTGTGGCGCTAAAGTATTGCCCAAAGACTTGGACATTTTTTTGCCTTCGCCATCGACTACGAAACCGTGTGTGAGCAAAGCTTTGTAGGGCGCGTGCCCATCAAGCATGGACGCCGTCAACAATGACGAGTGGAACCAGCCGCGATGTTGATCTGAACCTTCTAAATACAAATCTGCAGGGTAGGCTGATTGCGCTTTATGTGAGCCGCGCAAGACCGTGAAATGGGTCGTGCCAGAATCGAACCACACGTCTAGCGTGTCGCGATTTTTTTCATACAATGGCGCTTCATCACCGAGCATTTCTTCTACAGTAATTTTTTGCCAGGCTTCGATGCCTTCTGCTTCAACGCGCTTGGCGACCAGCTCTAACAACTCTGGTGTGCGTGGATGAATTTGGCCAGTTTCTTTGTTCAAGAAAAACGCCATCGGCACGCCCCATTGACGCTGACGTGACAACGTCCAGTCAGGGCGATTCGCGATCATGCCGTGCAAACGAGCTTTACCCCATCCTGGGAAGAAGGCAGTTTCGTCAATCGCTTTCAGTGCGGTTTCACGTAAGCTGGCACCGCCATCGGCAGGCGTGTTATCCATGCTGGCAAACCATTGGGAAGTCGCGCGATAGATGATCGGCGTTTTATGACGCCAGCAATGCATGTAGCTGTGGTCAAACATTTTCAGTGAGAACAAAGTGCCCGCTTCACGCAATTTATCGCAGATCGGTTTCGATGCTTCCCAGATCGTCATGCCCGCAAAGAACGGCAACCAAGATGCGTAGCGGCCATCGCCCATCACTGGGTTAAGCATGTCGTCATCTTTCATGCCATGCGCTTTGCAGGACTGGAAATCTTCGATACCGTATGAAGGTGCAGAGTGAACCACGCCGGTACCAGTTTCTGTACTGACGTAGTCGCCCAAGTACACAGGTGAAAAGCGATCATAGCCATCATGCATCGCGGCTAATGGATGTTTGAATTTGATTTCAGACAGGGCTTCGCCGAGGCAAGTGGCGATGATTTCTGCTTGCATGCCCCAATTGGTGAAGGCGGTTTCGATCAAGTCTTTTGCCATCAAAATCAGGCAAGGCTCACCATCACGCTCAGTTTTGATCAAGGCGTAAGTGATCTCTGGGTGCATGTTCAGAGCTTGATTCGATGGGATGGTCCACGGTGTCGTGGTCCAGATCACGCAGTAGCCTTTGTCCAGTGGCAGTTTGTCTAAACCAAAGGCTTTTGCCAACTTGTCGTTTTCAGCGAATGGGAAGCCGACGTCGATTGAAGGATCGCGTTTGTTTTCGTATTCAACTTCCGCTTCAGCCAAAGCAGAGCCGCAATCGAAACACCAGTTCACTGGCTTTAAACCACGGTAGACATAGCCTTTTTCGAAGAGTTTGCCGAGCGCGCGGATTTCATCGGCTTCGTTACCGAATGCCATGGTTTTGTAAGGATTGTCCCATTCGCCCAAGACACCCAAACGGATGAAGTCGGCTTTTTGGCGCTCGATTTGCACTTCCGCGTAAGCACGCGCTTTTTCTTGGACTTCAGCGACTGGCAGATTTTTGCCATGCAGCTTCTCGATTTGGATTTCGATAGGCATGCCGTGGCAATCCCAGCCTGGTACGTAAGGCGCATCAAAACCAGCCATGGTGCGTGCTTTGATGATCATGTCTTTCAATACTTTGTTGACGGCGTGACCGATGTGGATGTCACCGTTTGCATACGGAGGGCCGTCATGCAAGATAAATTGTGGACGACCTTTGGCGGCTTTGCGCACACGTTCGTAGATTTTCTTTTCTTGCCAGCTCTTGACCCATTGTGGTTCACGCTTAGCGAGATCGCCGCGCATAGGAAAGGGTGTTTCCGTCATGTTGACTGGATACTTGCTTGCTGGCTTACCGCCGTCTTTTTTTGCTTGCTTTTCGTTAGACATAGTTTTCTTCGTTTAAATTAAATTTTGGAATTCTTTGAATGAAGGTCAAATGTTTTGCCGCAGAGGCGCAGAGTACGCTGAGTTTTCTTCTGAGGGATTTCTCTGCGTCCTCTGCGCCTCTGCGGTTATGTCTTTCAGTTTTTCATCCAATATTTTTATGAACTTGCCGAGCGTTCTTCAAATTCGGTCAGTTGCTGAGCCGACTCGCTGTTGAAAGTAACTGCGTGCTTGATCAGCGTCGCGATTGATCGCGGCAGTCAAGGTTGGCAGGTCGATATATTTTTCTTCATCGCGGAGTTTCTTTAAAAACTCAACTTGTATCACTTTTCCATAAGCATCTACGTGATGATCAAGGATATGGGTTTCGAGTAAAACACGGCCGCTGTCATCGACAGTTGGACGTACGCCCATACTGGCAACGGCTTGTAGCGGCTGTTTGCTCAGGCCATGGACTTGTACGACAAAGATACCCATGACGGCTGGTTTGTGATGGGCGATGCGTAGGTTGAGCGTAGGAAAACCCAAGGTGCGTCCTAACTTTTGCCCGTGCACCACATGCCCAGAAATTTGGTACGGGCGTCCGAGTAAATGTTGTGCTTCGCAAAAATTACCAGCGGCTAAGGCCGCACGTACTGCGGAGGAGGAAATGCGATTGCCGTCACGTTCTACCGTAGTCATGGTTTGTACTTCAAAGCCATAGCGTTGACCAGCCTCGGTCAGCGTATGGATGTCACCCGCACGTTTTGCGCCGAAGCGAAAATCATCACCTACCATTACCAACTTGACGTGCATGCCTTCAACTAAGATTTTTTGTATGAATTCTTCCGGGCTTAATGCGGCGAAATGGGCGTTGAAATGTTCTACGATGACACGATCGACACCCGCCAAATCTAATGCCGATAAGTTGTCGCGCAAATTGGCGATGCGGGTGGGGGCTTTGGATAAATCACCCATCATCTGTGCAAAAAAAGCACGTGGGTGCGGTTCAAAGCTCATGACTGCCGCTTCGATGTTCAGACGCGTGGCAGCGGCACGCAAGTCAGACAACAAAGCTTGATGTCCAAGATGCACGCCGTCAAAATTGCCGATTGCCAAGGCGCAAGGTGCACGCGCAGCGGCATTTGGGAGTCCACGAAAAACCTTCATAGGTCAAAAATTCTTATGTAAATTTTTATATAAGTTGAAAGCCAATTTATCTGTCTTTTGCGCAAATCTAAAATTCTAGACAACAAGCCATTTAGTAAGGTAAAGAGTAAGGCAATAAGCAAGGCAGTAAGTAAGACAATAAACCGGGCAACAAAAACCCTTGATTATAAAGGCTTTTCACTCTGAATTTAGGGGTTTTTGCATCGCAATAATCCTCACATCCGTTTATGCACCAGCGAAGATTTGCTTTGCTTGAGTTAATTTCTTCAAAATGCTTGAAATTGTCTGAATTTAAGCCTATTTATCGCGATTTTTCCAGGAATTGAGGAATTCTTTGAGCGCTAAAGGTTTTTGTATTGGCGCTGGGAAATTTGCCTGATTTCGGGCGTTCACGCCATGGCAAGATGCACAAACTCGGATTTCACCTGCTTTAAAGCTAATCCAGTTGCGTTCTCTGACCACGGGATTGCCTTGCGCATCGGTGGTTTGCCAACTCAAAGCACGGCCAGATGGCACCAAAACTGCGGTTGATCCATCTTTTGCGATTTTGACAGCACCAGTGATAGCGATCTTGTTGTCGTCAGATTGATAATTTAGCTTATGCAGTTCGTCCAGTGGCTGTGCCAGATTACGTCGACCGGGGCGGTCAGGGTAGGCGCGCAGTTGTTCCGCTTGTACAATTTGAAAGTGGCTAATTTGATACAGCTTGCCATTGGGATTTTGCGCCGACAGAGTTTTGACGCCGCCAGGTACTTCCAGATTAAATGGTTGCTGTAGATCAGCGCGGTCGCGGCTGGTTTGATCGCGGGTTATGATCAAGGCAAGTTCGTTTTTGAGTAGCCAGTCACGCAAAATCTGTTCTTCCACTTGGGCTTCAGCTAGAACCGCTTTTTCCGGCGCGTCTAAAGGAGGTGTGGCGCTGGTAGGTGCTTTGCGCGGACGGACTTCAACCGCTTCGAGCTCCCAAAAATCGCCCTCAAAAATTTGGACTTTATTTCCGTCCCACCACGACACTTTCTTTTTTATGCCTTTGCTCAAGTAGTCGCCCGGCTTGTATAAATTGCTTGTTGGTTCTAGGTTGAGAAACCGCAAGCGCAAATCATTTAAGCCTGTTTCTGGCTCCGGTGGTAGATGATTCGAGGCGTGGCTGGCAATTAATCTACCGTTCGCCAGTGGAAGAGGATTGCGATAACGACCGTCGCTTAGATTGTCGCTTTTGCTGACGGGCGTGACCGCGAGGATTTGCATTTGTTCTGGATTTAAACGTGGATTTCCTTGAACTTTGACGATGCTATCGGTGGCAAAAGAACCCGATTCCCGTGCGTTGATACCGAAGAAGGTACCGGCTTGCAGCGGATCCTCACGGAGTTGAAAAAGGCCGCCTTCACGTCGTAAGGCGAGACGATTCTGGTGCAAATTAGGGTCGGTCTTATTGCTCAGACTGGCGTCTTGCATAAAGCTCGGTGTCAGATAGCCATAGCTTAATTCATGCAAGCCGACATGATTTAAGGTTTCTTCGGCGCTGCCATCTTGGTGTATCTGCCATATCGTAAAGAAATTACTGCGGAAGGCGCTAACTTCGCCATAGACACTTTGACCGCCGACACGTGACTCAGGAAAAAACTCGGCGCGGCTATCCAATTTTTTTGCATTTGCCGACTCATTTGCATAGTTGAATGAACGAAACGGAAGGGCAACCTGATTGCGTACCGCGTCGCGATCACGATCTGCTAATTGATCTTGTTGTAAGTGATCCCAGCGTGTAAAAATGATACGCCCAAAGCTATCGACGAGAGGATTAAAAGCGCCGCTCGGGGTATGGCTAAGCAGCTGTAATTTGCCTTGATGTAGTTTCCAAATGCCTGTGGTGCTGGCGGTAGCTTCGTATTCGTCCAGTTGTGGGTACAAATGCGCTTCGCCGTTGCGCGGCTGGTCTGAGGTGAAAATAATACTGTCGTCACTGCCATAAATTGGGGATAGATTGTTATAGCGTACATCTTGTCCAGCGACTTTTTGTATGCGGGATTTTTGTCCTTGTTCTAATCCGCTGACTTCATAGATTTGCCAGCGCGAATTGTCTAAGCTTTCACCTTGACGTGGTGCGCCAGTCAGCAAACTAAATAGCGCCTTCCTGCCACTCCAATGTACCGCTGGTTCACGCACAGCAATCGCGTTCTTACCCTGGAAGCCTTCGACACCTAAGTTAGCTTCCTTCGTTAAATTTCTCAAAGTACCGTCAGGATAAAACAGCATCAAATCACCACCGCGCGCTACCTGATCTGGGCGTGTCATGTGATTGGCAAATGCAGACAGGCGGCCATTTTTATCGCTGCTAAGCGGAACTTGAGTGACAAACAGTATTGGATAGGCTTGATTTTCAGGGGGCAAACGGTCCAAGCTTACTGGAGCTGAAATTGGTGCAGTAGCATCTTTAGGTGCGCCAGATTGGTCGGACGTAGGGCGGCAAGCGCTGATCAGGCAGAGGCAGAATACTGTGGCGAAGAAACAGCGCATTAATGGGGCTCGCAAAAGTGAACTTCAATTACAACACGATTGACAACATAATTGGGGCAAATTTAATTTTGTCCCAAATTATCGCAGACGCCAACAAAACCGGTTGATGAATAGTCGCTGTTCTTTTGGTTTAGGCCTGATTGTGCTGGTTTGGGTTAAAGCCCCTTGAGTTTTTCGAAAAATTGCGGCACTCTGATATGGCTATTAAAACAAGGTAGAAAAATAAGAGCAATAACAGAAATAACAGCAATTACAGTCCAACAAGAATATCAATTGAAACATTTTAAATCTAGGATCGAAAATGTCAGAATCAATTTCTCAAATCAAATCTGAAGCGAAACGCAAGACCCAAGGTTTGCATCGTTTGACTTTACGTGTTGTTGCTCTTTTAGTCGCCGGCACTGTGGTGGTGGCATGCGGTGGTAGCTCAAACAATAGTGTTCCGCCTTCTAATAATAATGGGAATACTGGGACGGGCACTAATCCCGGTACGGGTACTGGCAATGGTGCGGTAGTCGGGCCGCCGTGGATGAGTTTCGGTGGGAATGCGCAACACGAGGCCTTAGCTGGTGTCGCAACGCAGACATTTTCTCGCATCGCTTGGCAGACTCCGGTCGATATGGCACCGCAATATAGCGCCCAAGGCTATCTGTTGGTGCATTATGGCTCGCCAGTGATTACTGCGAAAAATACGGTGATCTTGCCAGTGAAAACTAGTGCTAATCCTACCTATCGTATTGAGGCAAGATCGGGTGAGAATGGCGCGCTAATCTGGTCAGAAAATACCGATTATGTGATGCCCCCGTATCGCTGGACTCCGACTTATAACGCCTCCTTGACCGCGAATAATCGTGTGCTTGCCCCTGGTGCTGGCGGCAAAATTTTGTATCGCGATGACGCCGATGCAGCGACAGGTAGTTTTAAGTCTTTGGTGTTTTATGGCGATAGTGTGTATACCGCGAATAAAGCTGCATTAGACAAGGCAATTATTATCAACACGCCGATTACCAGCGACACACAAAATAATATGTATTTTGGTTTTATCGCCGCGCCTGGAAACGCTGCTGGTTTAAGTAGTGGTATCGCACGTATCGCTGCGGATGGCAAAGCAAGCTGGGTTAGTGTCGCAACAGTCGCTGGCACTTCGGCGGTTGCAAAAGCGGCGACCAATAGTGCGATAGCGGTTTCTAAAGACCAAAAGACGATTTATGTTGTCGCCAACGACAATATTGCAACTGGTGTCAGGCAGACGGGTTATATGCTGGCACTTGATAGCACCAGCCTTGCATTGAAATCAAAAGTTCAGTTAATTGATCCGAATGAAAATGGTCCGGCGAATATTTCCGATGACAGCACGGCCTCGCCTTTGGTCGCGCCCGATGGTGATGTCTATATCGGCGTCTTGGAAAAAACATATGGTTCGCACAATGCGCGTGGCTGGTTATTGCACTTCAATGCAGATTTGTCGCAAACTAAAACGCCAGGTTCTTTCGGGTGGGATATCACGCCATCGCTGGTACCAGCGAATTTGGTTGCGAGCTATAAAGGGAGTTCGCCTTATTTATTGATGGTGAAATATAACAATTATGAAAGAGCAGGTTCCGGTGATGGTTTAAACGAAATCGCGATTATCGATCCCTTCGCAGAGCAAGTCGATCGAATGTCGTCCGTGAAAACGATGAAAGAAGTTTTGACTCTTTTAGGCCCTACGCCAGATCCTGCAGTGCCGGGTGGTTTTATCGAGTGGTGCGTGAATACGGCCGCAGTCGATCCCTTCACCAAATCAGTGATCGTTAATAGCGAAGACGGTATTTTGTATCGTTGGGATTTGACCACGAATAAACTGAGCGAAAAAATACGGTTAACGAGTGGCCTTGGTGAGTCGTATACGCCGACTGCGATAGGTGCTGATGGTAAGGTGTATGCCATTAATAATGCAATCATGTTCGCAATTGGAAAATAGGATGCGCGGTTAAATTTGCTAACTGCATAGACATAGTTTGCCGGATAGATTCTGTCAATACGCCCTAGTTTCTATCCGGCAATTTTTTATGTTTTGATGTATTCTTAGTTTTGCCGTCATCCTGATTGACTATAGTGTCAGGGTAGTCAGGAATCACGCAAGAAGGGAATGTCAAATGTCGAATAACAGCGCACACACGCTTAAGCCCCAATATTGTGAGTCGAGAAGTCAGGAAATGAGTCCTGCGGAGTGTGAACTTCCTGGCTTAAAATTGTCTGAACTGATTAGCGCACTCAGCCATGCGCTAGATATCACCGAAGGCCAGCCAGAAGGCCATTGCATACGTTGCTGTTGGATCGGTATGCATATAGGTCGTGAGATCAATCTTCCAGAAAATCAATTGTGGGATTTGTATTACACTTTGCTGCTCAAAGATCTCGGTTGCAGTAGCAATGCCGCGCGCATTTGCGAGCTCTATCTGACCGACGATTTGCAATTTAAACGCGATTTCAAAACCGTCGGCGACAGTCTGCCTCAGGTTTTACATTTCGTTTTAAAGCATACGGGTCTCAAAGCAGGACTCGCTGAGCGATTTCGGAGCGTGCTTACCATCTTGCGTGATGGCAGTAATATTGCCCATGAATTGATCGCTACCCGATGTCAACGAGGTGCTGAGATCGCTCGCTTATTGCGATTCTCTGAGGATGTCGCACTGGGTATTTATAGCCTCGACGAACATTTTAATGGGCAAGGAAAACCTGAGGGTTTGCGTGGTGAATCTATTCCTATTTTTGCCCGTATCGCGCTGTTGGCGCAAGTAATTGACGTGTTTCAAATCGCCGATGGCTCTGATGCCGCCTTGACAGAGGTACGTGAGCGATCAGGGGTCTGGTTTGATCCTATGTTGACCGACGCCTTTGAACGTGTCGCAAAAAATCCAGAATTTTGGCATGCACTGAATGCGGACGATATTGGTCGTAAAGTTTTGAGCTTGGAACCAAGTGCGCACGAAGTGCCGGTCGATGATGATTATTTAGATGATATCGCGGCGGCATTTGGGCAAGTGGTGGATTCTAAAAGTCCTTATACCAGCGGTCATAGTGAACGCGTTGCTTTGTACACTGACATGATTGCCGAAGCCTTAGAGCTAACTCCAGAAAGACGTCGCTGGTTGAAACGCGGTGCTTTGCTGCATGACGTTGGCAAGTTGGGCGTCAGCAATAGCGTGCTGGATAAAGCGGGTAAACTCGACATCTCAGAATGGGATGAAGTGAAGTTGCACGCGAGTTATACCGAAACCATCTTGTCGCGTATCTCGGTATTTTCAGAGTTGGCTAAAGTCGCGGCTTCCCATCACGAAAAATTAGATGGTACTGGTTATCCTCGAGGCTTGACGGGCGATGAAATTGCTTTAGAAACTCGTATTATCACCACTGCCGATATTTTTGATGCCATCACTGCTGAGCGCCCGTATCGCGGCGCCATTCCTATTCCTAAGACTTTAGAAATGATGGCAGAGAACTTGCATACAGCGATTGATATCCGTTGCTTTGAGGCTTTGAAAGTGGCAATCGCTAAGTTAGATCACGTTTAATCCTGATCTTCTGGGAG
>CAUPNA010000069.1:0-22270 GCA_963512475.1 uncultured Undibacterium sp. | reverse complement strand
CTCCCTATATTTGATACTTTTTAGTTAGTTTGTTTTACTAAAAACTGACGTCGTAAAAAACGAATGAAAACACCTAGCAAAGGCATTTTTTGCCATAGTTCTTCAGCCGGATCCCAATAATCTCTGTGATCAGTGATTTTCCCTGATGGGTCATAGCGTAAATGAGATCCACCAGCGACTTCGTAAGCTTTACCGCCTAACTCAAAATGAAAAGTCCATGTAAGGAAGGCTTGGGCATCTTGCTCGATCACATCAATGAAAACAAAACGTGGATTACCAGTGGTCGCAAACATATGTGTGAAAATTGCTGTAATCGCCTTGGTTCCACGCACTTCATTAAATGGATCTTTAAAACGCGCATCATCAGCATAAAACTGATCAATCGCCATGAGCGAATCGGGCGTCAACGCGGCATACCAATCGATAATCTTGGTACTTGGAGAGATTGTCATTTCTAAAGCATTTCCTGATATGTGTGATTAAGTGAGATCTTGCTCGCCATTTATTCGCTCGCCAGTCGACGTAGTAGGAGAAAACGTAGCCGATATGGCAGGCATTGTAGAAGCTTTAGGAAATAGGTAAAGCGTTTCGGGAAATGGATTTCAAATTTACCACCTTGCATACCTAACAGTATTGCCTGCGCTGCCTGCTCAGGCGTTTGTAGAGCGGGCATAAAGAAGGTGTTTTTTTCAGTCAAGGGGGTACTGACAAAACCGGGATTAATCAAATACACGTTGATATCCTTAGGGTGCAAATCCGCATACATGATTTCGGCCAAATTAATCAACGCCGCCTTACTTGGGCCGTACACGCTGGCATTGGGCAAGCCTAAATAGCCAGCAACGCTGGCAATCACGGCAATGCCTCCATGACGTTTCTTGAGCATGTCCGGGAGTATGCATTGCAAACCATGATAAATGCTGAGTAAATTGATGTTTAAGGTTTCTTGCGCGTCCAATGAGTCGACTTCCCAAGTCCGTTCGGGCTGATACTTTGCCGCACAAAAGATGATTAGATCGATTCCACCTAATTCTTGCAGAACTTGGCTATGTATTTCTGACCATAATGTTTTATCACTTGCGTCAAACGCCTTTACTAAGGCATTGGGATGATTATTTGCAATACGCTCCAATTGCTCAATACGACGCGCCGACAATACAACTTTAGCGTCTAGCGTCAGTAATTGGTGGGCTAAAGCAGCGCCAATGCCGCTTGACGCGCCCACTAACCAGACTGTTTTACCGCGCCAGTTTTTGATAGGTTGATTTAGCGTACCAAACAGTTTTCCTGAAATCTTAGTAAGCCAGTTGACGTTTGGCATTATGTTCTCCGGCGGAAAAACAGCGTAACTTCACCTACATCGATGCCGAATTTACTCATGCGGGCGCGATTGATCATCGTTTGCTCATCAATTAGATACATCCAGTCGTCCATTTGCATCGCATAGGTCGTGCCATCGACTGGTAGCAATAATGTGTATTGCCATTTAAACGCATTGCCCGCAGCTTCGCCTAACGCATCGCCTTGTACATCGCTGGCATTGCCTATCCAACGACCATCGGGATTCTTTTTGAGTTTCCAAATACGCTGTTGCTTCGTCCCATCGTCATAGACGAATTGTTCATCGAGAATTAACTCGTCAGCGACTCGCTTACCTTCGATAACTACATGAAAGCGCTTCACCACGGCGCCATTGCGTTGTTGGAACATACCCCAAGCATCCGTGGTACCGGTAAAGTATTTTTCTAAATCGAATTGTGGTTTGACGTCTTTATAGTGATTGACGTCGGTGATCGCACAGGCACTTAATGCAAAAGCGACTAGCAGCAGCAGACATGTCTTAATCATGATCTTGACTTTCTAAGGAGTTGAAATGCGATGAGTTTGCAAAGACAAGGTATCAATGCGTAGGTGACGATGAGAGCCAATTGCGGTTGGTTTTGCATCGTGCTTGTTGTTGATTGAAGTGCTGATTGAAATCCTAATAAATGCAGGAGAGGCAAACTTAAACCCGCCAAAGCCAAGCTTAATTTGCCGATAAGAGACCAAACGCCGTAGTAACTACCTAAACTACTTTTGTCGGTAACACTTTCCGCTAGCAAAACCGGAGGTAAAGCCAGATCTGCGCCAAGCACTAAGCCTGAAACAATACAGACGATAAGGAACTCAGTGCTATCACCAGCACCTAAAAATGCGGCACCAACGAAACTACAGACCGCCAACATCATACTGACTTGCCAGGCGAATCGCGTGGTGTATTTTCTTGCAAATTTAATCCATAGCGGCAAACCACAAGCACCAGCGATAAAATATCCAGCGAGAAAGAGGCCGGTTTTTTCTGGCGTACGGATTTGGTCATTGATGAAAAATAACAGTAAGGTCGCTGGGATCGCGACAGACAATGAATTAAAAAAGTAGACGAGCGCTAATCTGCGGAAAGTAGACGCAGCGAGTATTTGTTTCAAGTGAATTTTGGCTTGTAGCAGGTGGCGTGCGGGCTTAGGAGAGGCACCAACCAAAGTCCAAATTGCGATCATTAATATGAAACCAAAACCTAAACTGTATTGCCAAAGATAATCTTGTCTCTGATCTGCTGGCGTTTGTAGAATCCACGCTGGAAGAATACTTGCCAAAATGACGCCAATCAGACCAAAGCCTTCACGCCATGCTGCGGCACCTAATAAGGATGGGCTTTCCCCTACTAAATTTGCTTCGCTAGTTTGGTTTCCGAGACCCGCGCCCCAGGTCAGGTAAGCAATGTTTAACATACTGTGTGCCGTGTAAGCAAGAATCAGCATCAAACCTAGCCAAAACAGCAGACGAAATTCTTGTTGGCGCACATAATCAGGTGGTAACCACAAACCATAAAATGCAGCACCCAACAACACGCCAGAAGCGATCAACCAATAAGGATTGTCGGATCTGATTCTATCGACTATTTTTCCCAAAAATGGATCTTGTATCGTATCGATCAAGCGCGCAAAAAATAACATTAGCCCGGTGCCAGCTAAAGGCAAACCCAGTTGGGTTGTGTAGTAATTAGGGATTTGTACGTACACAGGTAATGCCGCCATCGCCAGCGGCAATCCTAAAAGTCCATAGCACAAGAGGGCAGAGATTTTCACTTATTTTGTTCCACTACTCTGTCCGGTAAGCTTGGTCCGGAGTTGACTGTCTTTACTGCGGGGATCGAGCCAGATTGAGAAAAAGGCTTTTGAAAATTTCTCGTCAGGTATCTCAGCTAATAATTTTGACTGGCTATAAAAGCGACACCCGAATTGCGGTATATAAACACCAATTAGCTGATCTCCATTTTTTACATCGGTGAATGCTTTGGCCATGTAGCTGCGCCATTGCTGCATTTGCTCCGAGTTGAAACTATCGCCATGGAGTCGCTTAATTTCATCTATGCTCGTATCAACAAAACGTTCGCGGCTGATGGACTTGTTATAGGTAATTTCCAACGCGAAGCTCTGCTGTGGATTGAACGTAATCGGGATGATACCAGATTCTTGCCATAAGCGTGCTGAGTAGATTGACAATCCCCACCAAGTAAATTCGCCACTGCCGACCAGTTTGGCCTGCGGCAGGTCTTTTCGCCAGACATCTGCTTGTGCTGAAAAAGCAGCGCAGATAATTGCTGTCGCTGTGATCAACTTAGTTAACTTAAGGAATAATTTCATAGGAGTATTTGCTTGATTTATGATTTTTTTTGTAAAAGGAATTGATAGACGTCGGTGCGCCCCTCATCAAATCCCGCCTCGCAATAGGAGAAGTAGAGCTGCCAGATACGTTGGAAGGCAGTTCCAAATCCTAGCTGTTGAATACTGTCTATGCGATCCTCAAAATCCTTATTCCATCGACGCAGAGTTTCTGCATAGTCTTTGCCGAAAGCAAATTGATCTAAAGTTTGCAGGTCATTTTTTTCTGCTAACTGCGTAAAACGCACCGGACTAGGTAGCATCCCACCGGGGAAAATGTATTGTTGAATGAAGTCAGTACCTGCGCGATAACGCTCAAAGCGCGCTTCATCGATGGTAATGGTTTGCACCAGTGCTTTACCTTGTGGTTTTAGCCGCGATTGCAAACAGGAGAAATAAGCAGGCCAATATTCTTCGCCGACTGCTTCAAACATTTCTATAGAAACGATGGCATCGTAAGTTCCAGTCAGGTCGCGATAATCACAAAGCTCTAGTTGGACTAAGTTTTGTAGGTTTTTCTCTTTAATTCTTTGCTCGGCGATTTCTAGTTGGGCTTTGGATATGGTAATTCCGTGTACGGAGATACCGCGACTCGCTGCATGCTCCGCAAACCCGCCCCAACCACATCCAACCTCAAGAACGCGATCGCCTGTCTTGAGATTTAATACATCAATGATGCGTTGGTATTTGCGATACTGCGCTTCTTGTAAGCTGATTTGATAGTCACCAAAAAATACGGCACTGGAATAAGTCCAGCTGGGATCAAGCCATAACTGATAAAACGGATTGCCAATATCGTAGTGAGCGTGAATATTCTTACGACTGCCCTTGCGGGTATTTGGACGCATCAGATGCTTTAACTTGTACCACAGCCCCATTAATTTTCCGCCGAAAATGGCTTTGTCCAGTGCGGCTTCGTTTTTAATCGCTAGGCGGAGTAGGGCGGTTAAATCGCTGGTGCTGAGCCATCCAGCTTCAAAGCTTTCCGCAAACCCTATATCCCCACCTTGCAGAATTTTTTTACAAGCTTGCCAGTCATGTATGTATAAGCTGACTGCTTGCGCTAAATGCTGATCGCCAAATTTATGTACTGCACCTGAAGGCGTGATTAAATGCAAATTGCCGTGTTTGATCTTCGCCAACATGCGTATAAATAGCTGCGCACTGGCGGGTATCGAAGTGGATGCTCCTTGCTCGTTCGAGCGAATTGAAGTTGCCATGTCGGGAAGAGAACTCACTTTATTTGCTCCTGTTTGCTAGGAATGCCTATGGTTAATTGAGAAGGTGATGCAGGTGCTTGCCGGAAAAATGGAACCCGTTTTCGCCATAAAATCAGGGCTTGCCAATGAATGCGAAAAAATACACCAAAGGTCAGGAAGGGTTGTTTAATCAGCGCGGACAACAAATTGGCATTGGTTAGCGCCAGTTTATGGCCAACGATAGCCGTATGAATCAAGGTGGATTTATGCTCGGTATTTTGAATCTGATCGTGATAGTCTATTTTTACAGACAATCTGTTCGCAGTTTCTTTGAAATTGAATTGGTAATGACCTTTTACCTCACAAAATGGTGAGACATGCATCATCTTTTGGCTGACTAAGACGGTATCAGACGTGATCAACTGATGGTTTTCTGCATGCAAAAGATAAAAGTGATGTTCGCCAAATGTATTATTCACTTCCGCCAATATAGCTTTTAAACCCAATTTTTCGTCATAGCAATACCACAGGCTGATTGGATTGAAGGCGTAACCAAACACTCTGGGAAAACTTTGTAGCTCGATTTCGGTGATGTCGTTGATTGATTCGGAGTGCAGTATTTGCTGTACCCAGGTGATCAGATTGCTGCCATCGCGCGGTCCATAATCTTTGAAATAAAGTGAGAGCGGTCGCCACTGATTTAAACCAAGTAACAAACTCTTAAATGGCACTTTTTCGCCGTATGCCTCACGCAAATTAATTCTAAGCATAAACACGGGATAGACAAAACGATGCCAGACAGGCCTGAGTCGCAGGTGCATCACATTCGCTTTGATCAAAAGGGATTTCATATTAAATCGCCGTTGACCAAGAAGGTGCAGCGTCAAAGTCGCGCAGTACACGCAATGCTGACTTCAAACCATCTTCGTGAAAACCATAACCGGTCCATGCGCCGGCAAACCAGGTGCGTTGTTGACCTTGTATGCGGTGTAATTCTTGTTGTGTATCGATCGCCTGCTGGTCGAATATGGGATGATCGTATTCAAAGCGCGCCAATTGTTTTTCCAAAGCCGGTGCCTCTGGTGGATTGAGTGTCACCATGACGGGTGTTTGTATCTGTAAGTCTTGCAATTGATTGAGCAAATAGCTGACGCAGACTGGCTGCGCATCTGTTTCGCTTTGTGCCTTGGCGCTTAAATAATTCCAAGCAGACCAGACTTTACGATTGCGTGGCATTAAATTGAGATCAGTGTGCAAGTAAGCGGTATTCGCTTGATAACGAACTTGCGATAGTAAACGATGTTCTTCTTTATTTGCATCCGAAAGTATACGCAAGGTGTCCGGCGCATGAGTGGCAAAAACAACCGCATCAAATTCTTCATTGCCTTGTGCGCTATTGATGATGATGGTTTGGTCGTTTCGTTTTACAGTGAGAACAGGGCAATTGAGGCGCACATCAGTCAGCGTCGCGGCAATTTTGTGGACGTAATTTCGCGCGCCACCTGACACTGTGCGCCATTGAGGACGGTCATTGACTTGTAGTAATGCGTGATTTAAACAAAAACGTAAGAACGTACTGGCAGGGAATTGCAAAATGTCTTTGGGCGAGCTCGACCAGATTGCCGCTGCCATTGGAATTAAATATTGATCACGGAATGCTTGATTGTAATTTTGCATATCGAGTAACGCACCCAGACTAATTTTGCTAGTTTCACTCTCTAACAGGTTTTGCTCCGCATCGCGATTGAAGCGCAGTATATCCTTGAGCATCAGCAAGAAACCTAGTGAAAATAGGTTTTTTCTTTGCGCAAAGACCGTATCTAGATTCGTACCTGCCCATTCCAACCTGGCGTTGTCCAGCGAAACACCAAACGACATATCGGTTGCATAGCTGGCGACATCAAGTTCCTTAAAAAGCGCGATGAGATTAGGGTAGGTTTTGTCGTTAAAGACTAGAAAACCGGTATCGACAGCCTGGCGCTTGCCTTCAAGTTCTATATCAACGGTATTGGTGTGTCCGCCGAGATAATGCTTAGCTTCAAACAAAGTAACTTGGTACTTCTTTTGTAAAAAATAAGCACTTGCCAGCCCTGAGATGCCAGATCCAATCACTGCAATTTTTTTGACTTGTTGGGTCATACTGTCTACTTTCTGATTCGCTGATTTTCCGCAAATGCGTAACAAATCGCTTGAATTAATTGTCGCCGTTCCACTTAGGTGTTAATATTAATACCGATCAGGAAAAAACGCTACTAATTAGTAGATATTAATACTTATGAGTATATTTAGTAAACTAAATTTTAAAGATCAGGCATTCCGCCTGAGGGAAGATGCAATCCTTGATGCGACGACGACTGTCCTCGCGAGCAAGGGTTTTGATTTAATGACCATGGATGATGTTGCCAATTTGATTGGTATTTCCAAGCCCAGTCTGTATAAACACTTTAAGTCTAAGGAAGATTTGGTTGGTGCAGCAATGATCCGATTGTTGGAGGGCGCGACAACGCAATTAGACTCCTTGCCTGCAGAATACTCTGCCAAAGAAAAACTATCTGCCTTGTTAGAATGGGCATTACGTGTGCGCTTGGACGGTGGGTTACCGTTTTTACCTTCGACTAGTAATGCGGTACGTGAGATGTTGATGCGCAATCTCAAATATGTTGGAAAAGTGATTAAGCTAAATTCACAGTTGGAAAAATTGGTAATTACGGCACAGAAAGAAGGTGCGTTAAGCAAAAATTTAAGCGCTGATGTCATTCTGTATAGTTATTACGCACGTAGCTGTGATCCTGCTGTGGAATATTTGCAGCGTTTTAGCAAAATGGATAAAGACATGATTGTTGAGAACATGTTACGCGTTTGTTTCCAAGGATTAGAAGACTGAATTAAGCGTTTTGATGCACGTTTTAACTCTGCTGCGACAGTTTTATCAAATGAGAAATCTACTTTTGCTAACTGATTGTTAATGGTTGACTATTTGAGCACTGCGCAACCATTGCTTAAAGTCCTCGGGCGGTTGTGGTTTGGAATAGAAAAAACCTTGTGCGAAAACGCAACCAAAAGACATTAATAAATCCGCTTGTTTTTGGGTCTCTACGCCTTCAGCAATAACGTCAATATTAAGACTTTGACTCAATTGCACAATCATTCTGGCAATACCGGCATCATTGTTGGTGTTGCTCATTTGATTGACGAAAGTGCGATCAATTTTCAATTTATCGACCTTCAGTTTTTGTAACTGACTCAAGGAAGAAAAACCTGTTCCAAAATCATCGATCGATACTCTTACTCCCATCGCTTTTAATTTTGCGATACTTTCTATCAAGGCTTCAGGATCGGTCATCGCCATCGATTCCGTAATTTCGAGTTCAAGACGATCGGGTGGAATACTTGAATCGACAACCGCACGCTCTACGCTTTGTAAGAATAAGGGATGTGAGAATTGCGTCTGCGAAACATTAACCGCAATTCGGAATGAGGCGTCTGCATGTTCGCTCAATAGCTTCCATTCAAAACAAGCGCTACGTAGCACCCATTCACCAATATTTACGATTAAGCCAGAATATTCAGCAATAGGAATAAACTGATCTGGTGGAATGAATGAGCCATCCTCGGTGCGCCACCGCAACAGTGCTTCAGCACCCACCGTTTTACCGGTCTGCATGTTGACTTGCGGTTGATACACAACGAACAGTCGGTCTCTCTCGAAGGCAGCGCGCAAGGCGTGCATCATCCGCACCCGTTCACGAATTTCGACTCCGAGGTCCTTGGTAAAGTAAGTGTACCTTGATCGGTTATGAATCTTTGCCCGTTTTAAAGCGATATTGGCGTCCTTTAATGCATCGGCTGCCTGTAGTTCGTAATCGGAAAGTTTAATCAAGCCTAGACTGACAGAAATTTGCATCCTTTGTCCGTCTACTAAAAATGGCTTGTTGAACAAACTTAAAATCATCTCGGGTGCGACCATTTCTTCATGTCCTAACATGCCGAAAATATCATTTCCTATTCGTGCGATCTGACATGCATCACCAAAATGATCAATTAGGCGACGGGCGACAGCACAAAGCAAAAAATCACCGAATTGATGTCCCAAGGCATCATTCGTTTCAGAAAAATGATCGATGTCGACCAGAACAAGCACGCTGTCATATTTCCTATGAGAGCGTAAGCTGGCGCTCAAGGTTTGTAGCAAATGTAAACGATTAGATAGCCCGGTAAGTGGATCAAAAAAAGCCAGATTATGCATGCGTGAGCTCAAGGCAACATTTTCTAGACACACTGAAGCGTTACTACAAAACATATTTAGTAAGCGAATTTGACTGGTTGTCATATTGAAACCAGTATCAAAGTACATCCCCATGCTAACGCTTTCATTATTACTAAAGTACAGCACAACACTATCGACGTCATAAACATGGCTACGGTCGAACAAGGCTTTTTGCACCATGGCTTGCTGTTTGCGTTCGGCGACTTGCACGAAGGGTTGATTATTCCAATCCTGGTATTTGCCTTTGCTGGCGATAATATGCGCTCCTTTACTCGGATCTTCTCCATTTTGAGAAAAATCGGCGAAATTAATGGCACAAATAAATGCATCGGCATCATGCAAGATTAAGTCTAATACTTGCTCCAAAATGGTTTCGGCAAATTCTTGTATGTCGCTTAATGCCATCAAGCGCGCACTTGCTTTGATAATTGCCTCAAGTCCTAACTTATTGGACGAGATCGTGCAGATTTGTTCATAGGAACGGATCGCTGAAGTGACCGTAGTGAAGAGTTTCGCTTGCGTTAATTCGGTCTTATTTTTGTAGTCGTTAATATCGTAATCACGTATCGCTTCCATCTCAGGCGCATATCCAGCCTGTCCTGTTCTCAAAATAATACGGACATCTTTCATGAGCAAGGTATGGCGTATGTAACTAACCAATCGAAGCCCGGCGTCATCATCTGTCATAACCACATCGAGCAAGATGACCGCTATCGCTTCACTATGTAAGAGCAAATGTCTAGCTTCTGAAGCTGAATAAGCATGTAAATAACATAGATTGCGATTTTGAATTTTTAGTCCATTCAGCGCAAACTTGGTGGCAGTATGGACATCCGGATCATCATCAATGATTAGAATATTCCAAGCGGGCAATCGAGTATTCTCACTTACATCACTTTGTATCGTGTCGTCTTCAACGAAAAAAAGTGCATCATCGTGTTGGGTGTTGTCGCTCATCGTTACTTGTATCTCGGTTAATATGACTAAACTACACGAGTTTGAGGCGCTAAGATTTTCGATTCAATCTACGGTATTTTTTATTTAAGCACGTTATCGGAACGATCACGCTCAAACCTTAATACTAAAACGCCGAAGAAATTCTTAGTTACCGCCGATGAATTGTAAAGTTTATTTCCCCAGATAAACTAGCCGGGCAAAAATAAAGGCGCATTACGCGCCTTTTTGTTGTTTAATTTCGAGGGTTTTTTAGAGAATTTCGCTGGCATGATCCGCAAGTCGAGATCGTTCGCCTCTTGCTAAAGTTACATGTCCGCTATGCGACCAACCTTTGAACCTGTCCACCACATAGGTCAAACCACTAGAGCCTTCCGTTAGATAAGGTGTATCAATTTGGGCGATATTACCTAGGCAAATAATTTTAGTGCCAGGGCCGGCACGGGTTACCAATGTTTTGACTTGTTTCGGCGTGAGATTTTGCGCCTCATCGATGATTAAAAACTTATTGACGAAGGTGCGACCACGCATAAAGTTAAGCGATTTGATCTTAATCTTGGAACGAATTAAATCTTGGGTTGCTGCACGACCCCAATCACCTGCATCGTTATCTGATTTGTTCAAAACTTCGAGATTGTCGTCAAACGCACCCATCCAAGGTGACATTTTTTCTTCTTCCGTGCCAGGTAAGAAACCAATATCTTCTCCCACCGGAACAGTCACACGAGTCACAATAATCTCGTTATAAGTCTTGGTCTCTAATACTTGAGCCAAGCCAGCTGCCAACGCCAACAAAGTTTTGCCGGTACCAGCTTGACCGAGCAAGGTGACAAAATCACATTCCGGATCCATTAACAGATTCAGTGCAAAATTCTGTTCACGGTTGCGTGAGGTAACGCCCCACACACTGTGTTTAGAATGTCCATAATCGCGCAAGGTCTGCAGCACGGCGGTTTTGCCGTTGATTTGGCGGACTTGTCCATAAAATGAAGCTTCGCCATTGTTTGGCTCCATGTAGACAAATTGATTCACCAAAAGGCTAGGAATCAGTGGACCTGTAATTCGATAAAACGTGGTGCTGATGCCATTACGATTTTCCTGCCAGGTTTCTATACCTTTACCGTGCTTACTCCAGAAGTCATTGGGTAATTGCACAATGCCCGTATAAAGCAAATCTGAGTCTTCCAGCACATGATCATTGAAGTAATCTTCTGCAGGTAAGCCCATCGCACGGGCTTTAATACGCATATTGATGTCTTTTGATACCAAGACGATAGGGCGACCCGGAAATTCAGCTTCTAATGCGCGCACCACACCAAGGATCTGGTTATCAGCTTTACCTTGCGGCAGACCTTGTGGCAGGGAACCGCCTTGTAATTTGGTTTGGAAGAATAAGCGACCTTTGGCATCTTTATTGCCGAGCTTAGATAATTCTATTCCTTGCTCAATGTCCTCGTTTTGAATTTCACCGACCAATGCATCGAGCGAGCGGGAAATTTGACGCGCATTGCGAGCCACTTCTGACATACCTTTTTTGTGATCGTCGAGCTCTTCCAAGGTAATCATAGGAAGATAAATATCATGTTCTTCGAAACGGAACAATGATGTTGGATCGTGCATTAAGACATTGGTATCCAAGACAAAGAGCTTGGTAATACCTTTCTTGTCTGCTGCTTTACTGGCAGGTGATTTCGCAGTATTGTGCTTTGGTCTATTAGCAGGAGTAGGTTTTTGTGTGTTTTTTGCCAAATTTGCGGCAGCGACCCTTGCCACTTCTTTAGCCGGGGATACCGGCGCTTTTACCGTCGGTGCCGGCAATGCTTTGGCATTGACATTAACTTTAGATTTAGTATTCGTTGCCGTTTTTAATTCAGATTCAGTCGTTTTTTTATGTATGCCCTGACTTGCCTTTGGATAGTCTTTAGGAGAAAGTAGGGCCGCTGGTTTAGTCGGCAATTTTGGTAAAGGCATTCGAACCTCTTAAAAAAGTTGAATTACGAAGTAAAAAAAGACGGAAATAAAATAACAAAAATAAAAGCCGCTTAAGAAGACTGCTCGGTCTTCTGAAACGGCTTTCGTATGATTTTGATTGAATTTGAATAATGATGACGTGATTTCAATTAGGTTTGGCTACTCACAAAATCTAATACAGCTTGAGCGTGGTCGGCGACCTTCACTCCTCGCCATTCTTTCACTAATTTGCCAGACTCGTCAATAACAAACGTACTGCGTTCGATACCACGTACTTGTTTACCGTACATGTTTTTCATTTTCATCACATTAAACATCAGACAAAGTGTCTCTTCTGGGTCGGAAATAAGTTCAAATGGCAATTCCAATTTGCTCTTAAAGCCTTCATGTGAACGTAAACTGTCCCGGCTAATACCAAAAATTACGGCATTATTGGCCAACAATTGAGAATGAATATCACGGAAGGCGATGCTTTCTGTCGTACAGCCAGGTGTATTGTCTTTCGGATAAAAATAAAGAATGACTTTTTTACCTGCATAAGCGCTCAAGCTAAATTCTATAGCACCAGTCATCGCTGCGGAAAATTGCGGAACCTCACAACCTAAAGCGCTGAGGGCTTCGCTGTTGACGTTATTGAGGATACTGAGATTTTCTGACACAAGGTTCTCCTGGAAAATGATTTGTGGAGAAATCTGTACGCCTAGTCGCCTATTTGGCATCTAAAGCGAGCAATTCTCCTGAGCGTCCGGGGAGCTCAGCCCATGTCAATGGATGAACCGGCAGCTCTTGCTCACGGATATTGGCAAAATATTGCCCCATCGAGATGCATAGATAACCTTGTTCGCTCCAACCATTGAGCAATTCAATTAATATGGGGGCAAGTTTTTGCCCTTCAAGCTCTGCATGCATAGTAAATACATGATTTTTCGGTTCGGCCGTCAATCCCAAAATTACTGAGGCAATAGTTGACTCAGTGACTACAGCACCATTAATTTCTACGCCTAGTAGTTCGTCTAATGTCGGTAGGGTAGTTGGTAATTGCACACAGTCAAAAATCTGATCGCCATGGCTGAGGCGATACGGTCCTGCAGCAGGGTTTGCCAGTGAGCCGTCTTCCTTTAACATAGCCCGCGTGTCGGACGAATAGTGCATACCAAACTGATCCAATTGAGCGAATGCATGCGGATTCATCTGCCAGCCTGCCGCACCATACGTTTTTGGTGGAGCACCAAAAATTTCATTGTAACGTTCGTAGGCAGCCAGCATTTGCTTTTGCGTCCATGCCTCGCCTCGACGACGGACATTGTCTTGCCATACGACATGGTCCCAACAGTGAATACCGCATTCAAAGCCAGCACGCTTCGTGGCACGCATTTCTTCCACACATTCTTTGCCAATATCTGGCGCAGGCAAAAAAACGCCGTACATTAAAGTCTTAGGGCCGTAATGTTCGAGCACGGAAGTTCGTGAGACTTTTTTGAAAAAACCTGGGCGAAATGCGCGACGCAAAGCCCATCCCGTGTGATCCTTACCTAAGGAAAACAAGAATGTGGCATTGGCTTGATGTTGCTTAAGGATGCGCACCAAGTTTGGCACTCCCTCACGGGTGCCTCGGTAGGTGTCCACATCAATCTTTAATACGATAGTGGGCATCAGTGACTTTTTTTGAAGACAATATTCGGATACAAAAATCGCCAGGGTTTGCTTATTTTACTAACCCTGACGCGGACAGAAGCTTAGTCCATCAAGGCTCGTGCTTGCGCCACCTGACTACGGTAAGCATCAAAAATATGGCGCATAGAGTCTGCCATCGTCGTAACGGGGGCCCAACCTAATTCTTCGCAGGTATTGGTGATTTTGGGTACGCGATTTTGTACGTCTTGATAGCCACCACCGTAATAGGCTGTAGAGGTTGTTTCAGTCAATTGTACTTTTTTCGCTGAATCAGCATACTCTGGATACTCAGCGGCTAAATCCAACATCATGTGAGCCAATTCACGGATAGAGTGATTATTGGTTGGATTGCCGATATTGTAGATTTTGCCGGATGCGATGCCGTCTTTATTGGCGATGATGCGTACCAATGCGTCAATACCATCATCGATATAAGTGAACGCACGTTTTTGCGCACCACCATCAACCAAGGAGATATTTTCACCGCGGACGATATGGCCGAAGAATTGCGTCACTACGCGTGAAGAACCTTCTTTTGGTGTGTGAATAGAATCCAAACCCGCACCAATCCAGTTAAATGGGCGGAACAAGGTGAAGTTCAAACCTTCCATGCCATAACCCCAGATCACACGATCCATCAATTGCTTGGCACAGGAGTAAATCCAGCGTGGTTTATTGATAGGGCCGCAGATCAATTCAGAGTTCTCTGGATCGAATTCTTCGTCATGGCACATGCCATATACTTCGGACGTGGATGGGAACACCAAATGTTTACCGTATTTCGCTGCGGAGCGCACGATAGGCAAATTCGCTTCAAAGTCCAGTTCAAAGACACGCAAAGGTTGCTTTACATAAGTCGATGGTGTTGCGATCGCGACCAAAGGCAAAATTACATCGCACTTTTTGACATGGTATTCAACCCATTCTTTATTGATGGTGATATCGCCTTCAAAGAAATGCATGCGTGGGTGATTGAGTAAATCGCCCAAACGCTCAGTTTGCATATCCATGCCATAAACTTCCCAGTCCGTCGTTTCGAGAATGCGTTTGGATAGGTGATGACCGATAAAACCATTCACGCCAAGGATGAGGACTTTTTTCATAGTAGTTTCTCTGAGAAATTAATGTAGTAGATTCGTATAGTAGATTCGGGTATTGGATTCGGGTAGCGTCACACTAGATAAACGAAGCACCATCGTTTTGTAGCGAGGTCAAGGACTTAAGCAAACAGAAGTGCCAAAGCCGCTTTGTCTAGCGTTTTACCTTCGTGTTGTAAGGCTAAAATCTCAATCGCCTTGCCATCACCACAGACGCCAAAAACGACATTATCCACTACAGACAGTCCTCGCGGCAAATTTGCAGGAATTTTTGTGGTGGAATGATTAATTAGACGTGCTTTTTCTATAATGAAACGTCTGCCATCGATATCGGTAAAAGCGCCAGGATACGGTGGAGCTACAGCTCTGTGCAAGTTGTAGACCTCTTGTGCTGATTGGGTCCAATTTATGCGACCGTCTTCAGGTTTGCGTCCACCGAAATAACTGCCTTTGCTTAAATCATTGGGAATACGTATTGCATTTCCTGCAATTAGCGCCGGCAAGGCGCTCCACAAAGTTTGCTCAGCGGCGACGGTTAATTTGCCAAATACTTCAAATGCCGTGTCGTCAGGTAAGATCGGTACTGCTGTTTGTCCAATAATGGCACCTGCATCCGGTTTCACCGTCATTTCGTGTAGTGTTGCACCTGTTTCTGTTTCCCCATGTAGCACCGCCCAATTGACTGGGACACGACCGCGGTACTTCGGCAACAAAGAGCCGTGCAAATTGTAAGAACCGCGTTTTGCCAGCGCCAAAATTTCATTAGATAGCATATTGCGGTAGTAAAAGCTGAAGATGAAATCAGGCTGTAGTGCCGCTATTTGCGCAATGACTTCAGGTGTGTTCGGATTGTCAGGCGTAATGCGTGGAATGCCACGCTCTTCACATAGCGCTGCGACTGATTCAAACCAAATGGTTTCTGTCGCACTGTCTTCATGACTGACGACCAATTTGATATCGATACCGCGCGCCAGCAAGGTTTTGATGCTGCGCACGCCAACGCTGTGGTAGGCGAAGACGACTGCAGAAGGCATTGTCGAATTGGCTGAATCATTGGTTCCGGGAGCACCCATATTAAGCTTGATCTCCGGATTTTTCTTCCAAGATAGTTTGCACCACAAAGCGTGGTCGGCCCTGTACTTGCTGGTAAATGCGGCCAACGTATTCGCCCAATAATCCAATGCCGAACAAAATCACACCCATCATAAAGAAGGCAATCGCAAACAAAGTGAACAAACCTTCTGCTTCCGCACCGAGGAGAAAACGACGGATCAACAACAGAACTACCAAGCCGCCCGACAATCCCGACAAAATCATCCCCATCATCGAAAATAGCTGCAAAGGCATGATGGAAAAACCTGTCATCAAGTCAAAATTCAAACGAATCAGGCTATAAAAAGAATACTTGGATTCGCCTGCTGTACGCTCTTCATGCTCCACCACGATTTCGGTCGGCTTGCGCGCAAAAGTATAGGCGAGGGCAGGCACAAAAGTATTTACCTCGGTGCATTGATTAATCAGATTAATCACGTTGCGACCATAAGCACGCAACATATTGCCTTGATCAGTAATTTTAATGTGGGTGATTTTTTCGCGAATGCGATTCATCGCCTTCGACAAGTAAGTGCGCCAGGCGGCATCCTGACGCTTGCGGCGAATAGATCCTACATAGTCGTAGCCTTCGCGCATCTTGTCGACTAAGGCACCAATTTCTTCCGGTGGATTTTGAAGATCGGCATCTAAAGTGACCACGATATCACCGCGGCTAGCCTGAAAGCCCGCCAAAATCGCCATGTGCTGGCCATAATTTCCATTAAACAAAACCGCACGCGTCACATCAGGGCGCAAACGAAATTGATCAGCCAAGATTTCAGCGGAGCGATCACGACTGCCATCATTGACAAAAACAATTTCATAGGTGATGCCGCGCTCCGCGAGCTTATCTAAAGCGGGATAAAGGCGCGCATATAAATTGGTGAGGCCAGGTTCTTCGTTATATACAGGAATGACAACGGAAAGTTCAGGATGCATTGTGATTTTCTGTTAGGAAATTATTGTAGGCAGGATTTTACCGCAGACACTACGCGTTCGACATCACTTTCGCTCATGGTTGGGAAAAGTGGTAGTGTCACAATTTGCTTGCCAACTCGCTCAGAGATAGGGAACATGCCATCTGTAAAGCCGCGTTCACGATACAAAGTAAACAAATGAATAGCACGATAGTGGTAACCGAGTCCTATGCCCAGATCCAACATTTTTTGCATAAATTCCGCGCGATTGATGCGCTCTGGCAAGACAATATGGAACATGTGCCAGTTTGAATTCGTAAAATCGGCAACTGGCAATTCAGCACCAGTCAGTGTTTCAAAATCGGTACCGAAGCTCGTGAAGTAATGATGAGCGAGGGCTTTACGCTTAGTATTGAACTCTTCCAAGCGCTTCATTTGTCCTAAACCTATCACGGCAGAAATATCCGTCATATTGTATTTGCCACCCAAGACATCGACGTCGATGCCATCAAGTCCAGAACGTGTAACCCCTTGCAGACGATATTTTTCAGCCAATTTGGCTTCATCCTCGTTATTTAATACCAGACAACCACCTTCCGCGGTCATCACGTTTTTATTTACTTGAAAACTGAAGGAGGCGAAATCACCGAAAGCGCCAATTCTTTGGCCTTTCCAAGTTGAACCAATAGCTTGCGCGGCATCTTCGACTACGCGTAAGTTGTGTTTCTTTGCAATTGCATACAACTGATCCATGTCGCAAGGCAGGCCGCACATATGAACTGGAATAATCCCTTTGGTGCGCGATGTAATCGCTGCCTCGACTTTGTTCAAATCAATATTGTGGGTTTTCGGGTCAATGTCCACAAACACTGGCGTCGCCCCAACTTCAATAATCACGTTGGCAGTGGCTACCCAGGAATTCGGTGTTGTGATCACTTCATCGCCTGCGCCGATGCCAGCGATACGTAAAGCGATCTCCATCGTGCAGGTGCCGGAATTGAATGTGCGTACCGGACGACCGCCAAAATAAGTCGACAACTGTGCTTCCAATGCTTTTACATTAGGGCCACTCGTGAGCCAGCCTGAGCGCAATACTTCAGCCACTGCACTGATCGTCTCTTCGTCGATTGTTGGTTTGGTAAAAGGAAGAAACGCTTGGTTAGCACTCATAGTTCTCTTTCGTATAAAAACAAATTGGTTTTGCCGATGACGTAGGATTTAGTTAGGGAATAGCGATAATAATCCGTTTAGGGTCTTCGCCAATTACCTTCATAGGAACCGCTTCATCTTGCATTGCTTTGTAAACAGTTGGGTTCAAAAACGCGACGGCCTTTTCACCTTTTGCATGCATGTCACGCCACTTCTTGAAAAAGTCAGCGCGTTTTGGTATCCATAATTCTGGTTGTATGCCAACGCCAAATTGCATTTCGTCTGGATGCTCCACCAAAATGGTAGTACGACGCAGGTAAAAGGGCAGTGATTGCTCGTATCGACCTACCGCAAAGATCGGTGTGTCAGCTTTCAATTCAGCCTGAATGGCGGGCAGGTGATAGATGCCTGCACTATATTTACCCCATTGATCGTGACCGATGAAAACCACTTGACCACCGAGATAGCCGCCAATCGCCATCGCGAGCACAGCGACATCTTTATTTCGTTTCGCAAATAGGATGCCGACTAAGCCACCAAGTAATCCAATGGTGGCAGCCGCATATGACCACGGAATCATCGCTTCGTAAAATGGTAGTTCGTACGGTGCCTTTGCGATACCTGCGATCTTGGGAGTGAACACCAACGCAGCGACACCGATTAAAGTCAACAGACCCGCATTGATACGCAAACTCATCACAGATATTTTCTCCAACTCACAGGCAATCAAAATCGCTAAGGCTGGAAATATCGGCAAAATATAAGACGGTAATTTTGAACCTGAAACACTAAAGAAAAAGAAAATAAAGACTGCCCAGATCGTCAACATTTTTTTTGCTTGGAACTGACTTTGTTCTTTGCGCACCGATGCCAACACGCTTTGTAATAATACGCCTAGCCAAGGCACGATACCGATGATCAACAAAGGAAAGAAGTAGTACCAAGCGCCACCGCGTTTATGCACGGTGCTGGTGAAACGTTGAAAATGTTCATGGATAAAGAAGAAATGTGGATGTTCAGGATTTGCTTGCCATACCAAGATAAACCACGGCACGGTAATCGCAAAAAACAGCAACAAGCCTTTACCCATATGGAGGCGTAGCCATAAACCAAGATCGCGCGTCCAGATCGTATACAAAACCAGCACGGCGCCAGGCAAAACAAATCCAATCAAACCTTTAGACATCGTTGCTAACGCCATGCCCGCCCAGCACAACAACATGCCATTTCTTTGCTCTTTATCACTGGCGCCGTCCCGTTGGGCTAATAACAAACCGCACAAGGCCAAAGTCATCATGCCTGACAAGCCCATATCTAATGTATTGATATGTCCCATTGCCGCCCAGTAAAAACTGGAGCCTAAAATCAAAGTCGTACTGATAGCTACACGATGACCATAGATTTTGAATGCCGTATAACCTGCCGCTAAAATACCAATCAGACCGCACATACCGGTCCACAAACGCGCTTGCCAGTCGCCTAGCCCGAATAGGCTAAACGTTAATGCGTTCATCCAATTTTGCAGCGGTGGCTTTTCGAAATATTTGATGCCGTTTAAACGTTGCGTAATCCAATCACCCGACGCCACCATTTCACGGGCCATTTCGGCGTATCGACCCTCGTCAGTTGGTACCAAGGTGCGTGCACCGAGCATGTAAAACCAAATAAGCAAGAAACTAATTAGTATCGCCCACAGGGTTCTAGGCGAGTCGTATGGCGTTTTTAGATGGGATAAATTGGGTTGATTCATACTTTCTCCAAAATCAAAGCTAGTGCAACTTTGCGACCTTCGGCCATCAAAATATTGTAGGTGCGGCAAGCTGCTTGGTTATCCATGCATTCGACGCCCTTATGCTTAGCGCTGAGTGCGGTGATCAACTTGGGATGGATAAACTTTTGTTTTTTTCCGGTTCCCAAGATGACGACATCGGGTTCGGTACCCGCAATCTGTTCAAAATGCGCAGGAGTTAATGCTTCGAAGTTGGTGACATCCCAAACTACTGGTAACACTTCTGGCAAAACAATCAGGCTGTGGTCGTAGCGAATCGCATTAAACTCGACACCAGCTTCATCGTAGGCGGTAACAGTTTGATATTGTTGTGTATTGGTCGCGTGGAGCTTCATGTCGTCTTATTTTGAAGTTTGAAAAATGCGCACTGAACGGCGCCTCTGAAGTGACACTTAAGTTCAAATTTAGTGTCACTGCAGAAAGCTGCCGCATTGTAGCTTTTTTCGCGTGTTTTCTCAAAGAAATTGGCTCAACTAGACTTCCTTCTTCGGCGGTAACAAGAACTCCCTAGGACTCTTGATAAAACGGCGGGCTATCGCTTTGCCTAAACTCAATCGTTGAGTAAAGTCGACGCCGCGTGCTCGTAATGCAACTGAAAGTGCTAGATAAAAACTCACACCTAAATTCATGATGCCTATTGCTAAAAAGCCGAGGGCAGTAGTAAGGATTAGTTGCCAAGGTATTTGAAAATCCAATGCAAACAGGGAATAACCCCACATGGCGGACGACAGTGTGGTGTGCCGTACGTCCAATGGCAAGCCTAATAATGCACCAAGACCCGCTGCTCCACCTAGTAAAAAACCTAGAAAAAAATTGCCGGCTAAGACACCAAGATTATTACGTATGTATTCGCTGACACGTTCCCAGCGTGCTTTGCCAAATAGTTTTTGTGCCCATTGCAGACGATTTAATCGCTCAGGAATGCGGCTATAGCTACAAAGATTGTCGTAATAGCCAGCGATCAGACCTGCTAAAAATAAACATACGCCTGCGACGCCGGCGAAAATTAAAGTCCCAGCACTGAGTAGATCAATGTCATGTAATAAATGCTTCGCTTTTTCGGGCGTAACGAAATGCGCACCACTGATGTGTTGTATCAAATAAGCGATTAGCAGTGCAACGGGAATGGCTAAGCCGATATTGCCTGCGATGGCGGCCAATTGTGTGCGCATGGTGCGTGCGATCAAGCTTACAAGAGGCTCTAGGTCACGTTGTCTTTCCTTCGTGTTGCCTTGTATCTCGCCAATTGCCGCCGCAATCGCGTTGGCTGTCATTGCTGGTTGTTTCGTCGCGACCGAGAAATGTAGTAGATGAATCAGGACAAAACCTAACCCATAGTTGAGGCAGTTGGCCAGTACTTCAGCGAGTGGTGCAAGGCCGCGAGCACCGATGTTGATTTTAATTGCCGCGACTAGGGCAACGGCAAAACCACCGCCTGCAGCCGCTTTGAGCATGGCAAAGTAATCACTGCGGGTCTCGGTAATGTAGTGTTCGCCGCTGCGTCCTGCGTTTTCAGTGACACGCAAAGCGACCAGTTCGGCATTTTGCCGCCAAAATTGACGGATATTGTTTTGGCTACATTCAGCGATCGCGAGCTCGCACCACAAGTCGGCTATCTGGGTGCTGATTTCCTCATCGTTCTGACTGATGTAAGCGGCAAGCAGTGCTGTAAGTCGATCTAATCGGTCTAAATGTTGTTGTAAACGGCGTAAGCGGAACGTCAAATAAAAACTGGCACCTTGCTGCTGCGCACGGCGGCGTACGCGGTCTATGGTGGCGCTGGCCTGATCAATTAAAACGTCGAGATGGCGCGCGTCGATGTATTGCATGTCTGCGCTGTTGCCCGAACTGATGTGATTCTCAATTTCTCTGCTGAGCTGCAATGCTTCTTCACAGACACCCAAAAATGGTGATGCGTGATTCTCCAGACTAGGGTCAAGTCGCAGCATTTCTGGCTCTAAGCCAGCGGCCGCAATACGATGTGCAACCACACGCAAAGCCTCGAGTACGTCAGAGAGCAGTGGTTTGGTGCTACTAGCTACTTGAATTTCCTTAGGTGCTTGAGAAAAATTCAAAAGCATGACCAAATCTTTCCAGTCTTTCAGCTCGCTGCTCGCAAGCCAGTCTGCATCGCTGACTTTCAGCATTTCGCGCAAGGCATCTTTCAATTGCTTGCTGTCGTCGACTTCCGGTAAGAGTTTGTGCGAAAGCCGACGTAGCGTTTCAGCGAAGACGCCAGTTGCCGGGTAAATGCCAGATGTCGCCAAAAGCAAAACGGCATGACGTTGACCTAATAGGTGCAAAATATGGGTGCGCAAGCCGATTGCTAATGCTGGTTCTGCTCGTAATAATTGGTTTAGGGCTGATAATTGAGATGGGCTGGATGTAGATATTGGCCGGATTGCGTTAAATAAATGCATCAGACCGGGCAAAGGGTCAAAATTATCATCCTGGGGCGCT
>CAUPNA010000068.1:0-22588 GCA_963512475.1 uncultured Undibacterium sp. | reverse complement strand
TATTTGCTTTGATCAAACCAGTAATAACGTCCACTGACGGACGTTGTGTCGCCAAAATCAAATGCAGACCCGCAGCACGCGCTTTCTGTGCAATACGTGCGATCAACTCCTCAACTTTCTTACCCACAACCATCATCAAATCAGCTAATTCGTCAATGATGATAACGATGGTCGGGAGTTTCTCCAAAGGCTCTGGCGCATCGGGTGTCAAGCTAAACGGATTAGGAATATGTTCTTCACGCTTCGCCGCTTCGGCGATCTTGACGTTGTAACCGGCGAGATTACGCACGCCCAGTTTTGACATCAATTTGTAGCGACGTTCCATCTCATTCACCGCCCAATTGAGCGCGTGCCCGGCTTGGCGCATATCCGTAACCACAGGAGCTAGCAAATGTGGAATACCTTCATAAACCGACATTTCCAACATCTTAGGATCGATCAAAATCATCCTCACATCATTCGGATCTGATTTGTACAATAAGGATAAAATCGTGGCATTAATACCCACAGATTTACCCGACCCGGTGGTGCCCGCCACCAAAAGATGCGGCATCTTGGCGAGATCAGCCACTACGGGATGACCAGCAATGTCTTTACCCAAGGCGATAGTCAAATTCGACGAGCTATCGTTATATACTTTAGAGCTCAAAATCTCAGTCAAACGCACTATCTGACGTTTAGGGTTTGGCAACTCCAAACCCATATAATTTTTACCCGGAATAGTCTCAACAACGCGAATAGAAGTCAGCGAAAACGAACGTGCCAAATCACGCGCTAAACCAACGATCTGACTACCTTTAACACCCGTTGCAGGTTCAATTTCATAACGAGTAATCACGGGTCCAGGATAAGCTGCAATCACTTTCGCATCGACACCAAAGTCAGATAATTTTTTCTCGATCAGGCGACTGGTGAACTCTAAGGTTTCTATACTCACCGTCTCTTGTGTAAGCGGCGGTTCGTCTAATAAAGACAGTGGCGGAAGATTGGTATCCGGCATATCGTTAAACAAAGACACCTGACGTTCTTTTTCTATGCGTTCCGATTTTTGTACGGCGACCACTTGTGGCTCTATTCGTATCGGCGGTGCTTCTACAATTTTTGCACGCTCCTGCACCACAGTCGTTTCACGTTTAACGGCGGCAGTTTCACCTAACTTACGGTCTTCGTGATCGGTATATTTCTTACGGAAAAATTCAAACGTCGCTTCAATAGCCGTGCCTGTGTTTTCAGCGATTTGCCACCAAGAAATATGAAAATACAGGCTAAAGCCAAGTGCGATCAACAACAGAAGCAGCAAGGTCGCACCAGTGAAGCCAAATGCCGCTGAGCTAAGCTGACCAATCAACTCGCCCAAAACACCACCGTGTACGCCAGGCAAAGCGACTTTTAACGAATACAGACGCAAAGATTCAATACCCATACAACCAAACAACACCAGAAAAAAACCTGTGCACTGAATGATTTTTTCCATGCTGTGCGGTGCCTCTATTTCTTTCTCCGCTAATTTACTATTTACCTTGCGATAATCGGACCACACCATGCGTATGATGGCAAGACAAAACCACCATGCAGAAAATCCAAATATGAAGAAGAATAAATCCGAGATATAGGCACCAACTCGCCCCCCCAAATTATGAAAGCGCGACACTTCGGTCACACGAGACCACCCAGGATCAAGCGACGAGTAAGTGGCGAATATCAGCATCAAATAAACACTGATGGCAGCAAACACTAACCAACGCACTTCTGTCAACAAAACGACAAGGCGATTTGGCAAAGGTGCGCTGGATGGCGCATTACGGCTACGTTGATAAACTTCGTTGGAATTCGTCATAATTCTTAGAGAAAACAAGCAAACATGATTGTAGGGCAAAAGCTGGGCACTAGGGCGTGTTGAGCTAAGCTATTTGTCAATGTATTTCTTAAATGCTAAAGACATCAACGCGATACAAGTGAGTCATACCTAGCCTATTCAGGCTCAACATAGAAAACCCCTCTGTAGCACCGCTTGCACATTCTTCTGACTTAGCTTTTATTGCCAAATTAAAACTAAAAATCTCAGAACAATAGTGGTAACACTTGAAGCAACAAAAATCCGAAAAAATTTTCCTTTTTTTAAAAAATCAGGTTATATTGAATGTAAATCGGTTTACATAAAAAATAAAATGTAAAAATTTAGACAGTTGTTTTCACAGCTTAATTTGAGATGATTCATTTACACATCCAAAGCAAAGCCCCTCAAAGCATCGACTGTTTCAGATTCAAAAGCGACCGACCATAAGAAGGTATTCAGCACTTGCGACGTGGCCAAGAAATGCCTGCAGTCTCCACACTGCCGACACACTCGTAAGAATGCTATAAACCATTAATATTTCGGAGACAACAATTGAAAACCCTCAACTTATGGAAAACCAGTTCTATCGTACTGGTCACTTTAGTGGCATCACTAATGAGCACGGCGAGTTTGGCCGCCTGCCGCACTAACGAAGCAGAACCAAACAATAGCGATACGGCTGCAAATACAGGAATATGTTCTGGTACTACAATCGCGGGTAGTCTTAGCTCTGGCAGTGACTACGATTGGTACAAGCTTAATGTGAGTGCAGCAGGTACGATTACCATCAAACTATCACACGGCACTGGTGCCGACTTGGATTGGTTTCTCTACCCCGCAACTGGTAGCTATGTCAGCTACAAATCGACTAGCAGCAACCCAGAAACCGGGAGTTATAACGCGCCAGCAGCAGGAACTTATTACGTTCGAGTCAAGAGTTATTCTAAAAGTGGTAATTACACTTTGAACGTCACCTTTCCTAGCGTTGGCGGCGATACAGAAGTGCCTCCAGTCATTCCCCCAATTACGGCTGTCGTTACAGGTAAAGTATGGCTCAATGGTGGACTGATTTTGCAAGAAAATGCGGGTATTTTCGTGACAGGTTTACGTCAGGCCACAGGCAAGAACACCTCCACGCCAAACATCAATAGCACCACCAACTGCGCCACTGATTGGAATAGCACACCGTGTCCGCGTGTAGCAATCATCACAGCTGCAGCAATCAATCAGGCAGATGGCGTCGACAAATTTAACAATGACACCGCATCCGGTGCTTGGTCTTATTACAATCTGTTCCAACGTCATGGTTTCTCACACAAGCATATTTTAAGTCACCACGACACTTATGCTAATAATTCGGGAAATACTAGTAGTCAGGGTCAAGCGAATATCGCGATTGCTAATCAAGCTGACTTGGTCTATGTCATAGGCGGTGATCAGTCACGTTTAGCACGAACTTTCCTCAAGGATGACGGCAGTGATACCCCGCTATTGGCGGCCATAAAGGCACGCTATACAGCCGGCAATTTTATTTATGCGGGTGACTCTGCGGGCACCGCCATTGCTCCCGCCACATCTTATGGTGAAGGCATTAGCATAGGCTATTTAAACCAAAATACTTTACGCAGCATCACACCAGCAAATTGTCCTTATGTCGCCCCAGCTTCGGATGGCACGCCGGCACCGAGCTGTTTGAGTCACCCTAGCAATGTGGACTTTGGCACTAAGATCAAAGGTTTTGGCTTCGTACCCAACGCAAACATTGATACGCATTTTGACAATCGCGCTAGTCGTTCTGGCCGTTTGGGAAGATTCATTGCTGCCTTAAAAAACATAGGCCCGAATGTTTCTTATGGCATCGATCAAAACACAGCGCTTTACATTAACGGCGACATTGCCACTGTCTATGGAACTGGTGGAGTCTACGTGGCGGAGGCGACGTCAAGTAATTTTGGAACCGGGACAAAATTCAGTGCCAGCAGTGTGCGTTTATCCTATTTAACTGCTGGTGACAGTTTCAAATTTAGTGATCGCACTATCACCAGCAGTAAGCCACTCTTGATAGGCAGCAGTGGTGTTAGCTACCAATTTAGCAGCGCGCTCAATTCCAGTAATATTTTTACTGTGGACGCAAATGGTGTCGGTAGTTCCAGCGCTACCTTTAAGCACATGATAGATCAGACGCCGACCTCAAGTACTGGCACCGCGCCATCGGATTCTTACAATCCACTTTCATTCACATTGACTTTCAAACGCGATGGTCAAACCCAAGGCTATAAGAATGCAACAGGAAGCTACAGCGGCCCCTACACAATTAAGAAAGCACTATTAGATATTAATTAAGCCACTTTCATTTCACTATTAAAAAAGCGACTTTCGGGTCGCTTTTTGTATTGAAACGACATAATTAGTTCTGCTACGAGTACTAATTGTAGCAAGTTCAGTTAAGACCGTAATTCTGGTCAGCGTAGAGGAGCCATATCAAAACGCAAATGCAACGCAGCAAAAAATTGATCAAACGCCTCAATCAACGCTCCGCTTGCTCCTGACAATGACAACAATAAGGCTTTCCTTGACCAGCGTAAAGTCAAGTTCTCACAAATCTGGGATAATGACTGGCTTCGCAAATCAAAATATTGATTTGCTACCTGAAAAGTAAATTTTAAGCATTTATTTAATATTTATTGAGTCATTTTCCTCGACCTTTTACATCGGAACCATCATGTCTACACCTAAATCAACTAAGCACGCCCATGTTTTGATTCTCGGCTCTGGCCCAGCTGGTTACTCCGCAGCCGTTTATGCAGCGCGCGCCAATCTGAATCCCGTTTTAATCACAGGCGTAGAACAAGGTGGCCAGTTGATGACGACAACCGATGTCGAAAATTGGCCAGCGGATCCTAACGGCGTCCAAGGTCCAGAATTGATGCAACGCTTTTTAGAGCATGCCGAGCGCTTCAACACAGAAATTATTTTTGATTACATTCACACTGCCAAACTGACAGAAAAACCTATACGCTTAATCGGCGATCAGGCTGAATATACTTGTGATTCTTTGATTATTTCGACCGGCGCTTCTGCACAATATCTGGGCTTACCATCCGAAGAAGCCTTCATGGGTAAAGGCGTATCCGCTTGCGCCACATGCGATGGTTTCTTCTATCGTGGCAAAGAAGTAGCGGTCGTTGGTGGTGGTAATACAGCTGTCGAAGAAGCTTTGTACTTGTCCAATATCGCCAGCAAAGTCACTGTTATCCACCGCCGCGACAAATTCCGTGCGGAAGCGATTTTGATCGACCGCTTAATGGCCAAAGTCGCCGAAGGCAAGATCGAAGTGAAATGGAATCACACTTTGGATGAAGTCACGGGCGACGCCTCTGGCGTAACAGGTATCAATATCAAATCTGCTGATGGCGTTGTGAGCGCTGTACCTTTGCATGGTGTTTTCATCGCGATTGGCCACAAACCAAATACCAGCATTTTTGAAGGTCAGTTGGAGATGAAAAACGGCTACATCATCACCAAAATGGGCAATGAAGGTATGGCTACCGCCACTAATATTCCAGGTGTATTTGCAGCGGGTGACGTGCAAGATCACATCTATCGTCAGGCAATTACCAGTGCAGGCACCGGTTGTATGGCAGCTCTAGATGCGCAGCGCTTCCTAGAGGAATAAGAATCGAACCGCGAAGGCGCAGAGGTAGCAAAGAAGTCTTAGAAAACTCTGCACCCTCTGTGCCTCTGCGGAAAACGTCCTTCAATTCCTATCTTATCGGCAAACATCATCATGGCCTCATCAATGAAAACTTTTGCTGACCTTCAACAAGTTGGCAAACAACTAAAAGAACAACAAGCGCAACGTGAAAAAGCCGAAGCAGAACGCATCGCACGCGAAAAGCAGGCGGCGGTTGAAGCGAATATTTTTCGCAGTAGTATCGGCGACGTTCAAGTCTTAAAGCAACAAGAAAAATTCCACCCTACACCCAAGAAACCGCAGCCTTTTCCCTTCAAACATATAGAAGACGAGCAAAAGGCTTTACAGGAATCTTTATCCGATGAGTTTGATGCAGGAACTTTGCTCGAGTCAGACGAAAATCTTAGTTACACCCGACCAGGTGTTGGCATCGACGTTGCAAAAAAATTGCGTCAGGGCGCATGGGTGATACAAGCGCAACTCGACCTACACGGCATGCGCCGTGATCAGGCGCGTGATAATCTCGGTGAGTTTTTACGAAAATGTATGCGCAGCGGATATCGTTGCGTACGGATTATTCATGGCAAGGGTTTAGGCTCAATTAACAAAGAACCTGTTTTGAAAAACAAGGTGCGTAATTGGCTGATACAAAAAGATGAGGTGATTGCATTTAGTCAGGCGACCGCAGCGGACGGCGGCTCGGGTGCTTTAATTGTTTTGCTGCGTGCATCATAAATACACAAAAAAATAGACGCTAATTTGATACAAATTAGCGTCTATTTTTTTAGAAAATCAAACTGCTTCAGGCCCGGTCTCACCGGTACGAATCCGGATCACCTGCTCGACATTCTGCACAAAAATCTTACCATCGCCAATCTTGCCTGTATGCGCGGCTTTGATGATTGCATCGACGACGTGATCACAAACCTTATCATCGACCACCACCTCGACTTTGATCTTCGGTAGAAAATCAACGACATACTCAGCGCCACGATATAACTCTGTGTGACCTTTTTGACGGCCAAAGCCTTTGACTTCGGTTACGGTCAACCCGGTGACACCAACCTCGGCTAAGCCTTCACGGACTTCATCTAATTTAAATGGCTTAATGATCGCTGTAATTTGTTTCATGTTTTCCTCACTGATTGTCTACTACGTGTCTTCTATATTAATCGCGGAATTTCGATGTGATCGGGTAACGCCAATCACGCCCGAACGCGCGGTGCGTAATGCGGATTCCAACCGGCGCCTGACGTCGTTTATATTCATTAATTTTAATCAAGCGCGTGATACGTTCTACGTCGGCTTCGCTGTAGCCAGCCCCAACAATCTCAGCTCGTGACTGATTTTCTTCCATGTAGCGCTGCATAATGCCATCGAGAATATCATACGGTGGCAAGGAGTCTTGATCCTTTTGATCGGGTCGCAATTCGGCAGAGGGTGGGCGCGTAATGATGCGCTCAGGGATGACATCGCTTATCGAATTTCGATAGGTGCAGAGGCGATACACCATGGTTTTAGCGACATCTTTGATTACGGCAAAACCACCCGCCATGTCGCCATACAAAGTGCAATAACCTACCGCCATTTCACTCTTATTGCCAGTCGTCAATACGATAGAGCCATGCTTATTCGACATCGCCATCAAGATAGTACCGCGTATGCGTGCTTGAATATTTTCTTCTGTCGTATCTTCCTTTAAGCCCGCAAACTCATGACTTAAAGTATTTTTGAATGCACTGAAACACTCATTGATAGAAATCTCATCGTATCGTACACCGATACGTTTAACCATTTCACGAGAATCTAACCAAGAAATATCGGCTGTGTAAGGTGAAGGCATCATCACGGCACGCACTTTTTCTGCGCCCAATGCATCAACCGCAATCGCTAGGGTTAAAGCAGAGTCAACCCCGCCCGAAAAACCAATCAAGACGCTAGGAAAACCATTCTTCGTCACATAATCACGCACACCCAATACCAAGGCGCGATAAATCTGTGCTTCTACCGACAAGGTCTCTGCAACAGTAATAACTTGTGGAACACCATCAATAAAATCAATGATCCGCAAATCGGCTTCGCAATGTTTTAACTGCGCGCAGACTTGTCCTTTTTGATCCAATACAAAGGAATTACCGTCAAAGATCAACTCGTCCTGACCGCCCAACAAATTCGCATAAACAAGGCTCATCCCGAGCGCGCTGATATTCCGGCGCATCACCTCAATACGAAAATCGTTTTTGTTCATATGGAAGGGTGAGGCATTGGGCGCTAACAAAACTTGCGCACCAGCAGCGCGCGCTAATTGTGGCGCGTCACCGTTCCAGACATCCTCACAAATATTGATACCGAATTTAATACCTTTTACGTCAAACACAACTGCCTCATCACCGGTCGCAAAATAGCGTTTTTCATCGAACACGGCGTCGTTCGGTAAAGCGTGTTTCAAATAGGTGTGAGTAATGCGCCCATTCAATAAAACAGAAATCGCGTTATAGTGGTGTCCGAGCTGTTCCAATGGATGACCAACCAGCACATGCACATCTGGAAATCGATTCAAATCGAGCGCTAATTTTTGCAAGGCGATTGCAGTTTGCTGATAAAACGCACTACGCAGTAACAAGTCTTCTGGTGGATAACCCACCAGCGACAGTTCCGGTGTCACCACGATGTCAGCAGCTTGTGCTGCGGCGCGTGCCACATAATCATGAATTTGCTGAGCATTGCCTGTGAGATCACCGACGATGCTGTTCATTTGAGCAATAGCAACTTTTACAGTCATAAGATTTAACGATAAAGATTTAATACCGAGTTATGAATTCTGAAGTCTCACATTATCGCACGTGCGTAGTCGATTCTCTATCGGAGATTGGACAAGAGAACTGGGATGGCTTATTGCATTCACAAGACAAGCCTAATCCATTTCTGTCATTTGCTTTCTTGCACGCGCTACATGAATCGGGCTCTGCCTCGGCGCAAAGCGGCTGGATTCCCCGATTTATCTGCATTTGGGAACAAGATAATTTAGTCGGTGCGATGCCGCTTTATGAAAAAATGCACTCCTATGGCGAATATGTGTTCGACTGGTCATGGGCAAACGCTTATCAGCAACATGGTCTCTCCTACTATCCGAAACTATTATCAGCGATACCCTTCACGCCGGTGCAAGGCAATCGCCTGCTTAGTCGTACACCTATCGCTGAAAAAGCGTTGCTTCAACACTTATCCTCATTAATAAAAAGCGGCGCCTACTCTTCGTGTCATGTGCTATTTCCAACATCCGATGAAATGCAAACATTCAAAGCCCAAGGATTTATGCAAAGGCAAGGCGTACAGTTTCATTGGCAAAATCAAGGCTTCCAAGACTTCGAACATTTCTTGAATAGTCTAGAACAAAAGAAACGAAAAAACATACGCGCTGAACGACGCAAAGTAAGGGAAGCCGGTGTGCAATTTTTGCGCTTGCGCGGAAAAGACATTACGCAAACGGACTGGCAATTTTTCAAGCGTTGCTATGACCACACCTATGCCGAACATCATTCCAGTCCTTACCTAAATCTGGATTTTTTTCTGCGTATTGGTGCATCTATGCCAAACAATATTCTCCTAATCATTGCCACCTTAGATAATGAAAGGATCGCCGCAGCGCTTTTTATTCATGATGAGACGACTATCTACGGGCGTTATTGGGGTTGCCTGCAACACTTGCCGTGCTTGCATTTTGAAACGGCGTATTACCAAGCCTTAGAATTTTGCATAGAGGAAAAAATTCAGGTTTTCGAAGGCGGCGCTCAAGGCGAACATAAAATGGCACGCGGCTTTTTGCCACAAAAAACCTACTCAGCCCATTATTTGAACGAACCCGCCTTCGCAGATGCCGTTGCGCATTTTCTGCAACGCGAACAAGGTGGTATTGACAACTACATAGATGAACTTTGCGATCATTCGCCGTTTAAATCAACAATCGAGTCAAACGACTAAGAAATAATAAAGTGGTATTGGACAAATAAACAAAAACCATGTGAAAAATTAGGTTGAGTTTGCAACAAATTTACACAGAAAGCGCATCTGTTTATCATTCATCATCGTCAAATCCATTAGAATGTGCGCATGCAAAAAAATCCATCATCGGCACCAAGCTCTGATGGTTAGATATATTTAATTCAAGGTTGTACTTAGTATGAATCAAACACCACATTTAAACAGCCCAGCCGCATCGACCAAAATGCCTATGCGTAGAATCGGCCGTTTCACTGTGACGGATAAGCTCGGCAGTGGCTCGAATGGCAATGTGTTACTTGGCCACGATCCCATCATCGACCGTGCTGTTGCGATTAAAATATTAAATAATCCGGTAGGTGCCACGGATAAAAAACAACGCGAACAACAATTTATTAATGAAGCTCGTGCCGCTGGCAGACTTTCTCACCCCAATATCGTGACGATTTATGATGCCTCCAGTGAAGGTGGCACGACGTTCATTGCGATGGAGTTTCTACAAGGTAAAGACTTACGTGAATTAATGGCGAGTGGTAAACGCTTTGACGTAGTGGATGCGGCAGGCATTGCCTACAAGATCGCTAGTGCCTTGACCTTCGCTCATAACCAAGGCGTGATTCACCGCGATATCAAACCCGCCAATATTTTCATCGTAGAAAACAATCAGCCCAAGGTAGTGGACTTTGGTATTGCCCGCGTACCCAATCGTGTACTCGACGAAAATGGTCAAGCGCAGACGCTTTTTAAAGGCAATATCATGGGGACACCCAACTATATGTCGCCAGAGCAAGCTTCCAGCCAGCCCGTTACGGCATTGACCGACGTCTATTCTTTGGGCGCAGTCTTGTATGAATTATTAACGGGTCAAAAGCCTTTTTCAGCCTCCGATTTCGACAAGCTTCTCTACAACATTCTCCATAAAACACCAAAAGCACCCAATATTATCAATCCCAACGTGCCAGAAAAACTCGCGCATATTGTGATGAAAGCAATGGAAAAAAAGCCGCATCGCCGCTATAAAAATGCAGCCGAGATGGCATTGGCATTAAATAAATTTTTGGCAGGTGAGAAGCGTGCGCGACGCCAGTCGGCCAAAGGTGAAATTGGCGCTAAAGGTGGAAGCAATAGCTTAAGCGATAAAAGCACTTTATTCTGGTTGGGCTGGGGCAGCTTTCTGATCGCAGCGGCACTCGCATTTTTGGCTTTCACCTCGAAGTGAAAAAACTGTTTTTTCGCTCGCTAGCAAATTGACAAATCAAAACTAAAACGACCCGATCGCAAATGCGAGCGGGTCGTTTTTTTCAAAATCTAGGAAGCTTACTAACTGTCCAGATGAGGCATTTAAAGTTTAGCGCGCCATCACAGCTAATTCTTCAAATTAGATTTAAGCTAAGGACTTTTTGTAGTTTTCCACGCCATTCAAAATCTCTGCACGAGCGTCATCTGTACCGCCCCAACCATCAATTTTGACCCATTTACCTGGCTCTAAATCTTTGTAATGCTCAAAGAAATGCTGGATTTGATTCAAACGCAAAATGTTCAAATCTTCTGGTTTTTGCCAGTGTTGGTAGATAGGCAGAATTTTATCGATAGGTACCGCTAAAACTTTACCGTCAGCGCCTGCTTCATCATGCATATTCAAAATGCCGATAGGACGGCAACGCACAACGACACCTGGAATCAATGGGAATGGCGTAATCACTAAAACGTCAACTGGGTCACCGTCACCAGAAATCGTATTTGGTACATAACCGTAGTTGCATGGGTAATGCATTGCCGTACCCATAAAGCGGTCAACAAAAATCGCACCGCTTTCTTTATCTACTTCGTACTTGATCGGATCCGCGTTCATAGGAATCTCGATGATGACGTTAAAATCGTTAGGCAAATCACGTCCTGCAGCTACTTTATTTAAACTCATAATACACTTTCAAAGTAAATCAAACACAATCAATAGATTATAGCGATTTTTAGAGCATTTTGGTGCGGCGCAATAAAAATACAGGCTCACACCAAATGTACATTACAAAGTCGTCGCTATCGCACACTGACGGTAATACTTGTTCGCCTCTGCGGTCTGACCGATGGTTTCATGCAGTTTAGCCAAGCTCAAATTTGCTTCACGTACCGTACGTGGCTCTTGAGCATGATCGAGTGCATCTTCCATATGGACTTGTGCTTTGCCCCATAATTTTTGGTTAAAGCAAAGGACACCCAAGGTCAGCTCTAGTTCAGGATTTTTCGCTTGTGTCTTCAACCACGTTTCGCAATTTTCAATTTGCGAACGTAATGCGCCAGAACCTTCGCCTGCTGCGGCTTCACGATAACTACGTAACAGACGATTATCCCAATCTTCATTCAGGGATTTTTCTACAATGCTTCTGGCTTCATCTAATATTTGGCATTTAGTAAATGCAGCAGCGGCACTGACCGCGATGTAACGATTTTTACGCTCTACCGAAGGCACTTCACTCCAGACCCGGCGTAAAGACTCTGCGTCATGTCCATGTTCTTTCAATAACGCATCGTAGGACATTTCACGCAAACGACCTGCTAGCGCGGGGTGAATCGCGTGGTTTTTTTCTAGAGTACGCACCAGCTTCACCACTTCGGTCCAATTTTTTGCTTGTTGATTGGCTTTCAATGCCCAGCGCAATACTTGTATATGACGCTTACCTCGTGCATTTAACTCACGTACCGCATCCAAAGCCTGCTCCGCTTTGTGTTGATCAACATACAGTTCAGTCATCGTCACCAAACGTGCTGTTTTGTAGGAATTGTCGTCTTCGATCCGCGCAAACCAGGCATTGCGACGCTCAAACTGGCTCATGTGATGCGCAGCGCGCGCACCAATCAGCGCAGCAATTGCTTTATTCTCAGGCAGATCAAGTGCTTTCAAGGCAGATTTTTCTGCATGTCCAAAACGTCCTTCAAATAAGGCTTTTAAAGCTTCGCGCAAGGAGCGATTGCTTTCACGCTCACGTTTGCTTTGACGGTATTCACTAACTTTCTTCGGCATTTCTGTGGTCGCAACTATCGTTCTGACGATGAGATAAACGACAAAGAACAACAACGCCAACAGCACCAAGAAGAAATTTAAAGAGACATCAATCCGCAGCGGTGGATAAAACAACACCACGTTTCCAGCGTTAAAACGCGCACCAATCGCAATGCCCGCAGCTAGGGCAAATAAAATAAGAATTCGGATAAAAATACGCATGCTTAAGGCTTCATTTTAAAGTTGCGAACAGAATTAAGGCTCTCCGTCAAAGCCGGCATTTCTATCGACAAATTATTACTTTGAATTTGTTTCAAGAGCGACTGCGCAGTTTGTGCCTGTTTTGATCGCACATCAAAATACTTAGTAATTAAATCTTGCGCCGAAATCATGTCGCTGCGGAATGCACCTTCGTTACGTGACAACAATGCCAGTCGTGCATTCAACAAGCGTAACTTCAAATTCTCTTTAGCAAAATAAGCCTGTGTCGGTGACAACAAAAGAGCGTCTGGTGATTCAACATTGCGAACTCGCACCAACTGCTTCACTTCAGTCCACATTTCACTAGAAAAACTCTGCCAACGATCTTGCAATTGTGCAGCAAAAGTATTCTCTCCCGTGCTCTCAGGCTTCTCACTCGTCTTGGTGCTACGTGGCAAAACGCGCAACGGTGCTTTCGGCGGTGTTGCCACAACCGGAGGTTTTTCGTCAGACCAAAGCGGAATATTATCAACTTGCGCAATCACGCTATCTAGGCGCAAAACCAAACCAGTCAAATCAAGTTGCGGCAAAGCTTTGAGCTTTTCTATGTCTTTAGCGATGGCGCGACGCACCACGATAAATTGTGTTTTTTCAGCTTTCGCTAAACGCGCATCGGAATTTTGCAGAGCGATCAAGGCACCTTGTACATTGCCTGCCAACTGCAATTGCTGGCTCGCTGTCGCCAATACTTGTTCGATTTCTGCTAAAGCCCATTCATCGCGATTCTTAGACAAATCTTGATAAAGCTGTTCAAGAGCAACTTGCTGCCCCTGAGCCTCAGTTTGCTTTGCTTCTAAAATACTCACTTTAGCTTGGGTTTCTTTGGAAGAATCTTGAACGCCTTTGGCAATACTCTTTATGTCACTATTCGTGATATCGGCGTTTTGCAAACGGCGTGCGACTTCTTCCCGCAAAGCGGTCATCTGATTCTGCGTGGTGTACCAATGCAGTGCGAGCAAGATCGCCAAGGCGCCCGAAACCAGGTAAGGCGGACTCATCCAAGGAGGGACAGTTTTCCCGCTCTGATCAAGCGCAACTGTAGCTGGCGCAGCGACCTCCGGTGTCGCATGCACGGCTGTCGAGTTGGTCTCGACCGTTTTAGTCGAGTTAGTCGTATTATGGGTCGACATATCTTCAGTAGAGGGAGTTTGTTCAGTCATTTCAGTCATAAACGTGATTGTAACGCGAGTAAGAGCTTTTCGTCGCCTGAAGCGCTTAGGCTGACATGTTTAAATCCTAGTTCTGCTGCTACCTCGGCGATACGAAAATGAGGAACGAACAGATGTTGTTGTTGCATTTTGGCGACTGCGTTTTCCAGATTCAATTGAGAGCACCAATCCAATAGCGTTTTCAACGCAGCAGAACTAGTAATCACCCAATCATACTGTCCTTGCAAAAAATCGATCAATTGGGCTCGTCTATTCTCATCAAAAGTTGGCGTCGCGCGTTTATAAGCTGTCACCGATTGCACTTCGACATCCACAGCACGTAAGGCATCTGCCAAAAAATCACGGCCAGAATCAGCTCGTACAATCAGCGCTTTGCGTCCACGTAGTGCATTCAGATCGAGCTCAACCAACAAGGTTTCAGAATCAGTGCGCTCCGTATTGCTTGGACTAAAAACTCTGGTTTTGTTCTCATCGATACCATACTTCAATAATGCTTGACGACTCGCAGCGCCGACGACACCTATCGCAACCGCCATCGGCCAACTCAACGCTAATGTGGGAGCGCGCGTAAATAAAGCATCGATCGCATTAGGACTCACGAACACCACCAACGCAAATCCCGATAAATTCCGCACTGCTAAATCCAGTTCAGGATTATCCCTTATCGCCTCTATCTCAAATAAAGGATAGACGACGGACGGTCGATCCAACTGCGCTAACATTTGCACCAAATTCTGCGCTTGATGCTGAGGGCGCGTAATGATGACCGTCGGCACGTGGCTCACAATTCAAGGCTGTTCGGTTTCACGACACATGTCCAAGATAGCATCGGCATTTTGGACACGCAAGGCAGCTACTACTTGCATACCCAATGCTTGATAATCTTCCGCTTTGCCATGAACTTCAGCCTTAGCCGATTGTGTTCCATCAGGGGTCGCTACCATGGCGCGCAAATACATCGTGCCACTTTCAATTTCCGCGAATGCCGCTAAAGGAATCTGACAACTACCGCCAAAAGCCTTCGACACTGCGCGCTCTGCGAATACTGCTTGCGAGCTTGCCAAATGATTCAAAGGCGCCAAGGCATGCTGTAAATCTTCACGAGAAGACAGTATCTCTATTGCCATCGCGCCCTGCCCGGCAGCAGGCAAACTCTCTACTGGCTCCAAAAAAGCCTTTATACGTTCTGGCAAACCTAAACGCATCAAACCGGCGGCCGCCAAAATAATGGCAGCGTATTCGCCTTCATCGAGTTTGCGCAAACGTGTATCCAGGTTGCCGCGTAACGGCTTAATCACTAAATGTGGGAAGCGCGCAGAAATTAAAGCCTGACGACGTAAGCTACTAGTACCGACTACAGCACCAGCTGGCAACTCAGCTAAAGAAGCGTATTGATTTGATACGAAGGCATCACGCGCATCCTCGCGCTCAAGAATGGCTGCCAATGAAAAGCCTTCTGGCAACTCCATAGGTACGTCTTTCAAAGAATGTACCGCCAAATCGGCACGCCCTTCTTCCATCGCCACTTCTAATTCCTTGACAAACAAACCTTTACCACCGACTTTCGAGAGCGCCCTATCCAAAATCTGATCGCCACGCGTGGTCATCCCTAGTATTTGCACATCACACTCAGGATACAAAGTCTGCAAGCGGGCTCGGACATGTTCGGCCTGCCACATAGCAAGACGACTTTCGCGGGAGGCAATAATAAGTTTGGATGGCGCTAAGTTCACTTCAAAGGCTTTCTAATTTTTTATTCGAAAAGGCAACAATTACGCTATGCCATGCTGGAAAATGATGGTACGTGGTGCATAAATCAACACGCGATTTTACCATGCTAGTGTAGACAAATCTTGACAAAAAACAGCGATAAACGGCATTATGCCTGCATGAAACGAAGATTCCTTAACACAGACAACTATTGGCGGAGCACCCATTCTTAAGGGTGGCAGCCCGTTTCGACTACGACAAACACACAATTTTGAATGCCGCCCTGAGTTCAGGAGCGGCATTTTCATTTTTATCTCGATTTTCTGCGCTTTTTCTGCGTATTACATTTTAACTTCAAACATTTTTCGGATCATTCATGAGCGACCAAGCAGCGGCGAACAACGACACTGGCATAGATATAGATACAGCCACAATTTCCAAAACATCAAGTCAACCCTCGGCGAACAAGCAGCATTTGATCTTGACTGGCGACCGTCCAACTGGCCCCTTGCACTTAGGGCATTTCGTCGGCAGTTTGCGCAATCGCGTTACTTACCAGGATCAATATAAGCAATACATCATGATCGCCGATGCGCAAGCCTTGACCGACAACATGGATGATCCTGCGAAAGTTCACAACAATGTGATCGAAGTTGCCTTAGATTATTTGGCAGTCGGCATTGATCCCAGCAAATCGACAATCTTCATTCAATCGCAAATCCCTGAGTTGACCGAACTCACGTTTTACTACATGAATTTGGTCACAATTTCACGTCTAGAGCGCAATCCAACCATTAAACAAGAAATCATCTTGCGTAATTTTGAACGTGACATTCCAGCGGGTTTCTTCACCTATCCCGTCAGTCAAGCAGCTGATATCACTGCATTTAAAGCGACTCTGGTGCCGGTCGGAGACGATCAGATTCCCATGATCGAACAAACCAATGAAATCGTGCGCCGCTTCAATCGTCTAGCGAAAAAAGATATCTTGGTCGAGTGCGAAGCCTTGGTGCCTGAAATTGGTCGTTTGCCGGGTATTGACGGCAAAGCGAAGATGAGTAAATCGTTAGGTAACGCAATTAATCTCGGCGCGACCGAAGCAGAAATTAAGCAAGCCGTGCGCAATGTCTACACAGATCCTCTGCATTTAAAAGTCGAAGATCCAGGTCATTTAGAAGGTAACGTTGCATTCACCTATCTTGATGCCTTCGATATCGATAAAGAAGCACTGCAAGCGATGAAAGATCACTACGTACGCGGCGGTCTAGGTGACAGCAAAGTCAAAGCCCGCCTTGAAGGTGTTTTACAAGACATGTTGCGCCCGATTCGTGAGCGTCGTCAGGAGTATGAAAAAGATCGTGGTCATGTTTTACAATTACTCAAAGAAGGCACCTACCGTGCACGTGAAGTGGCGGCTAGAACTAACGATGAAGTCAAAGCAGCGATTGGCTTGAAGCATTTTTGATTGCAAAAAACAAACCTCTCAACATAGGTAAGCAGCATGCTGCTAACTTATGTTGAGAGGTTTTTAATTTTAGTTCCCCACCACGCCCACTATGCCACTCAGCCTAACCGCCGCCAGAAACATTCATCTAGCCGCTCAAGGTTTATTGAGCACGCCTAAACGCCGCGCCAATAAGGATCATGTGCTCGACATGATCCGGCGCATGGGTGTTTTGCAAATCGATACCATCAGCGTCGTTGCGCGTAGCCCCTATTTGGTACTGTGGAGCCGGCTTGGCGACTATCAAGCTGAATGGTTAGAGCAACATTTGGAAGAAGGTCGTTTATTTGAATACTGGTCACACGAAGCTTGTTTTCTCCCTATAGAAAGCTTTGGTCGTTACCGTCATCAGATGCTTAATCCCGATGCGATGGGCTGGAAATTTAATCAAACCTGGCTACAAGAAAACGCCAGTCAAGTTAAACAAATCCTCAAACACATTGAAAAATTTGGTGCTTGCCGCTCGGCTGACTTTGAGCGCACCGATGGCAAAGCAGGCGGTTGGTGGGCATGGAAACCGGAGAAGCGTTCGCTCGAAGTTTTATTCACGACAGGCAAAGTGATGGTGACCCGTCGCCAAAAATTTCACCGTGTCTATGATCTGACTGAGCGTGTGCATCCCAACTGGAACGATCAACGCGATTTACGCACGCCACTCGATGATCAACGAGACCAAGTCTTGGATGCGGTAAAAGCTTTAGGTCTCTGCAAAGCAAACTGGATTGCCGACTATTTTCGAATGAAAAAAATACCGCCGGCGATTCAAGCAGACAATTTATATCAACAGGGTTTATTGAGAAAAATTGAAGTCGACGGCTGGCAGGAAGCTGGTTATTTTCACCCCGATCAACAAGCACTGGTTGATCAAGCGCTAGCGGGCAAATTACGTGCGACACACACCTGCTTGTTGTCGCCGTTTGACCCTGTCGTGTGGGATAGAAAACGTGCCTTGGAATTCTTCGATTTTGATTATCGTATTGAGTGCTATACGCCAGAGGCGAAGCGTAAATTTGGCTACTTCACTTTACCTATTTTACGACGCGGCAAAATCATAGGCCGCATCGACGCGAAAGCGCATAGGAAAGACGGCATAATGGAAATTAAGGCCCTGCATCTCGAAGACGAGGTCAAATTCAGCGACGCATTAAGCAAAGATCTAACAAAAACGCTGCAGGCATTTGCGGATTGGCATCGCACCCCACAAGTCAAGATTACTCGTTGCGATAACAAACAATTAAAGACAGCGCTGAAAGCAGTTTTTTAACAACTTTCAGTCACAAGTCTAACGAGCCACTAAAAAAATCAAAACACTATTGTTTGGTTGGTTTGACCAAACCTTTCGGCAAAGGGAAAGTCACATGCTCTTCTTCGCCATCCAAGGTTCGCACACTTTTCACGCCAAACAATTTCAATTGATCAATCACTTGATTGACTAAAATTTCAGGCGCAGACGCACCCGCGGTGACGCCTACACGGACACAACTGTCCAACCATGCAGGATCAATATCAGCAGCCTTATCCACCATATAGGATGCGGTACCCATCTTCTGCGCGACTTCACGTAGGCGATTTGAATTCGAACTATTTTTACTGCCGACAACGATGACCAAATCAACTTGCGGTGCCATGAATTTCACAGCTGCCTGACGATTTGTAGTTGCATAACAGATGTCACCTTTTTTTGGCTCCGCTATTAAAGGAAATTTTTCCTTCAGTGCCGCAATAATGTCAGCGGTATCGTCAACGGATAAGGTCGTTTGCGAGACATAGGCTAATAAATCAGAATCTGAAACTTGCAAGCTAGCGACATCTTCTACCGTCTCTACCAGATACATACCGCCTTCACTCTGCCCCATCGTACCTTCAACTTCAGGATGACCTTGATGACCTATCATAATGATTTCACGGCCTTCTTTGCGCATTTTTGAGACTTCAATATGCACCTTCGTGACTAAAGGGCAGGTCGCATCAAAGATTTTCAAGCCACGCTTGTCGGCCTCGTCCCGTATTGATTGCGAAACACCGTGCGCTGAAAAAATTAAGGTACTACCTGTGGGCACGTCATCCAGTTCCTCTATGAAAATGGCGCCTTTTTCGCGCAGATCATTGACCACGTAGGCATTATGTACGATCTCATGTCGTACATAAATCGGTGCACCAAACTGCGCTAGGGCGAGTTCTACGATATCGATCGCGCGATCAACGCCAGCACAAAATCCGCGCGGCTGCGCTAACAAAATTTCTTGATTTAGTTCGCTCATGATTCCACTCACAGTATGCCGATAATCTTGGTTTCAAATAATACGCGTTGACCTGCCAGTGGATGATTAAAATCAAACAAGGCGGAATCCTCCCTTAGTTCTTGAATCACACCGGCAAATTGGCCGCCCGATGGCGCAGAAAAGTCGATTAAATCACCGACTTTAAATTCTTCACCATAAGCCGAGTTTTCACGTAGCGTCTTAAGTGAAACACGCTGCACAAGATCAGGATTGCGTAGACCGAAGGCCTGCTCAGGTGCCAACTCTTGCGTCGTGTGCGAACCCTCTTCCAAACCCAATAAGGCATGCTCCAAACCTGGAGACAATTGACCTTGCCCTAGCAATAGAGTCGCCGGACTTTCATGAAAGGTGGAAATAATGTCCTCGCCATCAAGTGTTGCAAGGCGATAGTGCAAGGTTAAATACGCACCATTATTAACGACAAGTAAAGACTTTTCAGACATAATTCACTTTCAGCTTATTTTGTAACTTTGTTTCAACTTCGTTTTTTTGGATTTGTGTAACGCTAAGCCTCTATTGTAAGTCAGTCGAACCAGAAAATCTTTGTACGCCCTTTTTGAAAGGTGAAGAAATACGATGGGAATCAATCATTGGCCTGAAGATCAGCGTCCACGAGAGCGCTTGATTAAATATGGAGCACCCGCCTTATCCGATGCGGAATTACTTTCGGTGTTTCTAAGAGTCGGCGTGAAAGGTAAAAGCGCGGTCGATTTAGGACGCGACATGTTGTTACAGTTTGGCTCTCTACGCGCTCTATTTGGCGCAGATTTAAAAGAGTTCTCCCAAGTACATGGACTTGGTAGTGCCAAATACGCACAACTACAAGCCGTATTGGAGTTGGCAAAACGGTCAATCTCAGAAGAACTAGAAACCAATTCGTCCCTATCATCACCACAAGCAGTTAAGCAATATTTACAACTACAAATAGGAAATAAACAGTATGAGTCTTTCATCGTCCTGTTTCTAGACGTTAAAAACCGTTTAATCACCGCACAGGAGCTATTTCGAGGCAGTCTAAGTCACGCCAGCGTGTACCCACGAGAAGTCGTCAAAAGCGCGCTGGCACAGAATGCCGCCAGTATCATTCTGGCTCACAATCACCCTTCAGGCTCGCCAGAGCCAAGTCAGGCTGACTTAAGTCTGACGCAAACTTTAAAATCAGCACTCGCGCTGGTCGATATCCGTGTTTTGGATCATTTTATCGTTGCCAACAACACCGTGTATTCCTTTGCAGAACACGGCCAAATGTAAAGTTTGATCCAATGCCTCATAGGAGAAGCTTGAATTGTTAAATATTAATATCTCGAAAAGACACAATTGTTTTTCACAAGTCGTTGATATTTCAAAGTTTTTTAGTTATACTTTCGTTTTTTCCAATTTCGGAAATCATTAAGGAGCTAAACATGGCGCGTGTATGCCAAGTTACTGGGAAGGGGCCAATGGTTGGCAACTACGTTTCCCATGCGAACAACAAAACTAAACGTCGCTTTTTGCCTAACCTGCAAAATCGTCGCTTTTTCGTAGAATCAGAAAATCGCTGGGTTTCCCTGCGCTTGTCTAACGCAGGTTTGCGTGTAGTTGACAAAATCGGTATTGATGCCGTTTTGGTCGACATGCGTGCTCGCGGCGAAAAAGTTTAAGCAGAAACTATTTTTAGGAAAATATCATGGCTAAATCTGGTCGCGACAAAATCAAATTAGAATCGACTGCTGGTACAGGTCACTTCTACACGACATCAAAAAACAAACGTACGATGCCTGAAAAAATGGAGATCATGAAGTTTGATCCAAAGGCACGTAAGCACGTTATCTACAAAGAAACAAAAATTAAGTAAGCTTTACTTGATTCTAGTTTTAGTAGAATGTCTAAAAAAACCTGCGAAATTTCGCAGGTTTTTTTTCGCCCGTATTGGTCTACACAAATATTTGTGGCACATATCGACTTGTCTAACTTGCGGACAACTGTTTGTGCCTTATAAAACCGTCAAGGCCGAGGCACTTAAAAGCGCAGAGCATAAACAAAGGCGGAGGCATGCATCCATGCGTCGTCCCGGACGTAGTGTTAGCGTGCCTTATATTTCCAAAAAAACTCAAAAACAGCAAAAATACTAGGCATAAAAAATGGCGCTCGAAGCGCCATTTTTTTCACCGACAAATCAAACTATGCGTAACTTCTTAAACGCAAAGAGAACTCTTGCAAAGTCTTAATGCCTGAAGCCTCTGCACGTTGGCACCAATCTTGCAATTGCGCTACCAATTGTTCGCGAGTGGCACTAGAACGCTCCCAAATTGCATTCAACTCTACCCGCATGTCATGCATCGTCTTTAATGCAGCGCTGTGATTAAATAATTCCAGCAATTGCTGCTGTTGCGGTGCTTCAAGTTTGGCTGGTTCACGCTGTAAATTTTTCTTCACTGCTTTCAAAAAACTTTTCTCAAGTTTGGCTTGATCACGCAAACTTTCAAACTCAGTACGCCATGTCTTTTTCAATGATTTGGCGTATTTCGCCATCACATCATATCGATTTGCAATCACCGCTTGCAAGGTTTCCACATCAACCACCATCTTGGCGGCATCAAACTTAGGCTGCGGTGCGACTTTCTTTACCTTAGCTAATTTAATGGTTTCCAAGATACGAATGTAAAGCCAGCCGATATCGAACTCATACCATTTAGATGACAACTTAGCTGAGGTACCAAATGTATGATGGTTATTATGTAGCTCTTCACCACCAATCAAGATACCCCAAGGCACAATATTCGTCGCAGCATCCGCACACTCGTAATTGCGATAACCCCAATAATGACCGATGCCATTAATAATGCCAGCAGCGGTAATTGGAATCCACAACATCTGTACAGCCCACACCGTCACACCGATAGCGCCAAATAAAATGATGTCAATGATCAACATCAATGCAACGCCCTGCCAACTGAAACGCGTGTACAGGTTACGCTCCATCCAATCATCTGGCGTACCATGACCATACTTGCTGATGGTTTCTAAATTTTTAGATTCGGTACGATATAGCTCAGCACCTTCCAGCAATACTTTTTTGATGCCACGTGTGACTGGACTATGTGGATCTTCCTCAGTTTCGCATTTAGCGTGATGCTTGCGATGCACTGCCGCCC
>CAUPNA010000067.1:0-22666 GCA_963512475.1 uncultured Undibacterium sp. | reverse complement strand
CGCTTTGGGATACAAAATTGGAACGCTCTCGATAGTGGTGTAGAGGTCTTTTAGAAGGACAAGAGTTGTCGTAAAAAAGGTAGTTTTTTGGTCGATTAAATGGCTCATACCGCCATTTTTTTCGTCTCAGTTCATTAAAATTTAAAACACTGATTTGATACTCTGACAGTCAACAACAGACTCAAGTACAACAAATGGAGAAGAACATATGAACGAACGAGCCTATGACCGCGCGATAACGACAAAGAAATTTTTCAGTAGGCAAACCAGCATTACGATCACCATTGCCGCGCCAGCAGAAAGAATTTGGAGCTTATTAACGGATGCCGACAGGTTTGCCAAATGGAATACTACCGTACTCGAGCTATCAGGCCATATCGCGCTAGGCGAGAAAATCTTGCTTCGCTCGACTCTTGCGCCGAAGCGTATCTTCAAGCTGAAGGTCAAACAGTTTGAAGTACCAACACGTCTCTCTTCGGGTGACGCGATGGGCACACGAATCTACAGCCTAACGCCGAACCCACAAGGAGAGATTCAGTTCACTATGTCCGAAAAGATAGGCGGACCGCTTTTTCCACTCTTCGCAAGGATGATCCCACCGTTCGATGAGTCCTTCAACCAATTTGCCCGTGACCTCAAGTGCGCAGCTGAGGCAAGTACTTGATGCACAACGATAAAAAGGAGGCAATATTGGATCAATGAGAGCAAATATCGCGCTAGGGAAGCCTCTAGAATCAAGCTCAAAAAAAACAGCTATTACTTCATTTTCGCCACAACTTCAGACGCTTTCATCCCGACTCCGCTCAGCTATCACAAATCTAAGACCATTGATCCCATTTTAATAGCTTGCGCGTAAATCCTATGGCAAAGTTGGTGCGGGGTGACGATTATTATGGGTAGTTTGCTTGTCCTCTGATTGAGTATGCTGGTGATTTTGTACATTGCCAATCACAGCAAATTTTTGGTCGAAATCTGGGTCAAACGCTATCCTAGATGAGGTAAATTAACTTACAGCGGACGTAACTATGGACGAAAAAACGTGGCTGCACACTTCCTCGTGTTCCCATTCGCTCGGTAAATGGTGCGCCCCAAGGACACGCTGCGTTAAAGTCCGATGCGAGTAATACAAAAAAATCTTTGCGGAACCTGGCCATCGCTCTGATAAAACTGCTCTCTTCCACCACCAATGAGAGAGAGCTCAAGGAAATCATATGACTTACAACTAAAAATTCTTGGCGCACAGACTTTTGCTGTTTCCAGTCTCGCTGTTGGCGCAACAACGATAGCACTACGTAAGTCTCATTACTAAACTAGCTAATTTCCTCGTTGGTAATGAGCTTAGGATTGAGCGTGGTGGTGGAGTTTAAACTGCTCGATAATTATGACAAATTGATTTATTTTCTAGAAAGCTAATATGCCGCACCTCAGAAAATCTAGATCCATCGTGCACCTGGTCTTTGCTAGCGCATGTGTAATGCTAAGCTTTCAAGCAGATGCCCAAGGAGTTGGCAATGCCGATAAAACCGATGCCAACAAAAAGGACACGATTCCTGAAATGATTGTCACTGCGACTCGCACAGAAATCGGCGATCAAGCAGTTGGTATTCATGTCGGCGGTGTTTATTCGCCTCCTCCACAGGGCTCACAGGCTTTGATGTTCGACCTTAAACAGGTGGAAGGCCTAAGTTCAGCGCAAGGTACTTACGCTTCGAACGAGCCAGCGGTGACGTTGGGGCAAAGGCATACGCTTCATTCTGCTCGACTGAACGAAGATCGCGAATTGCTGATTGCGCTTCCGGCCAACTATGCAGACGAACCTGGAACGGCATATCCGTTGTTTGTCGTCCTGGACGGAGAAGCCAATTTCGGGTTCACCGCCACGACGCTAGACGTGCTCTCTCGCGGAGGCGCCGTGCCAAAGATGATCGTAGTCGGGGTGGTTAACACCAACCGCTGGCGTGATCTGACACCAATTCCGGAACCGGGCATTCCCAATTCGGGTGGCGGTCCGGGGTTCCAGTCCTTTCTCGCAGATGAACTGCTACCGTGGCTCGAACAACACTACCGACTGAGCGGATTTCGGGTGATCTCCGGGCACTCTCTCGGCGGCGTAACTGCAATTAGCATCTTACACAAAGCTCCGTCGTTGTTCGACGCGTACCTAGCGCTCAGTCCGTCGTTGGAGGCTGGCGAGGGCTATCTAGTGCCCGAGATTGAAAAGCAATTCAAGTACAGCGGTGGCCTCGACAAGATGCTCTATTTGTCGTTGGCAGATGAACAGGGCAGCCGTCCATACTTCGAACGTCTCGAGTCACTCCTGTCCTTCAATGCACCAGCAGACTTGCAGTGGGTTGCCGAACGTTTCGGCGAAAACGACGATCATATGTCGAGCCGTGTCAGCTCCGGTCTCTCTGGCATCCGGTGGCTGTTTCGTGATTGGCGCCTGACCGCGGCACAGGGCTTTCGCATGAGCGATCCAGAGCGGCAGCGATGGGCTGCGCGAGCCTCACGCCGCTACAAGCAGTTACGCGACTGGGGAGAGCAGGATATGACCAATGCTGCGTATTGGGGGCTCGAGCACAACCCCGTGCGTGCCCTGCAGCTATTCCGGGAGGCGACCAAGCGCTGGCCGGATTCCTATTACGCATTATCCTGCCTGGGAGAAGGGTTGCAACGCACAGGTGACGTGAAAGCTGCACTGGTCCTGTTCGAAAGAGCACTGACGATGGCGCGCACCGATAAATCCGATCAGGTGCCCTACTTCGAAGGCTTGCTTGAGAATGCGCGTCGTGAGATCGATGTCGGTAAGCCGTGAATTCACGTCGTGCTTGGGACTTCCGAACCGTCTGCTACTTGGCTGTACTATGCGGGAGATCGAGGTTCTGCAGTCAATACGGTTATGTCGCATTAACTTGGGTAATCATAGCATTAGTGTAGATGTTGCTGTTTGATACTTGGCAAGTAGAAATGAACAAGACTAAACGACTGCGGTTTCCTAGAGAAGTAAGGCTAATTTGTATTCGCTGGTATGCAGCGTATCCATCAAGCTATCGGCACATTGAAGAAATGATGGTGGAAAGTGGTGGCCCGGTGTGAGCTTGTCTAGAATAACAAACCTCTTAACTCAGACTCATACGGCTTGCTTCAACTGTGATGCAAGCCATTCTTTTACAAACTTCATTGGGCTGGTAAAATCCAGTGTTGAATGCAATCGTTTGGCGTTGTAAAAATTGATCCTGTCGATAACCTCATCTTTTGTCTCTCTACCCGTATTAAAGATTTTGCCGTGAATTCTAGCGACCTTCAGTGAACTCGACAAACTTTCTGTTGGCGCATTATCCCAACAATCACCTTTGCGACTCATCGAAGAACGTATGCCATGTGCCTTCAATGCGTCTTGAAACAACAAACTGCAATACTGACTACCACGATCGCTGTGAACGATCAGGCCGGCATTGGGACGACGTTTAAAGTAGGCCATTCTTAATGCATCTTCCACCATCTAAGCCTTCATGTGCGCTTGCATTGACCAACCAACGATTTGCTTACTAAACAAATCCAAAAATACTACCAAGTATTGCCAGCCTCCTTTGGTGTGGATATAGGTGATGTCTGTCGTCCATACCTGATTTGGTTTGCTCGGCGAGAAATCTCGCTGCAATAGGTTGGGCGCGATCGGCGCCCATTTACTCCGATCTTGTCACAGCATTGAAGTCATTCATCCCAGCGCTTCTAAAGCGTTACATAGATTAGGTGAATCATCCCAAACAAATAGCTTGCGCTTAAGTGCTATGGCAAAGTTGGTGCGGGACAACGATTGTTAAACGTAATTTGTCTGTCCCATGGGCACGCTGCAAGTACAAAATGGTCTCGTATCGTTGGCATAAAAATGCTTAAAAATACGTGAGTACATTCAATACAAGTTCCTATCGTAATAGCGCGATACTCGGCATGCTTTCTGGAACAGTTTTGCAAATCAAACTCCGTAAAATTCTAACAAGGAGATTCAAATGGTAGAAAAGATTCTGGCACAGTCATTACGTGCAATGTTCACAGGCGGTGTCGTAGTAGGTTGTAGTGCTATGGCACTTCCTTCCATGGCACAAGAAAAAAAAATTGAGACCGTCGTCGTCACCGGAACCCGGATTACCACTCCAGGAACAACTTCAAATAGTCCGATTACATCATTGACTGCCAATGAAATTCAAGCATCACAGCCAGTATCAGTTGAAGAATTTTTCAAAGGATTGCCAGCTGCTGTCCCGGCAATTGGTGCGAATACGAACAACGGTAGTAATGGCGCTGCGACCATCGATCTTCGTGGCTTAGGTCCTAATCGCACTTTGGTATTATTAAATGGTCGTCGCTTAGTTCCTTTCAACTTATCAGGTGTTGTTGACACAAATTCTATTCCTGTCGCGCTGATTCAACGGGTTGATTTGATGACTGGTGGCGCATCCGTTGTATACGGTGCAGATGCCATTTCTGGCGTTGTTAACTTTAATCTAAAAAAGAATTTCAAAGGTTTTGAAGTAAATACGTCGGTTGGTACAACGGACAAAGCAGACGCACAACGTAGGCGCACCGATGTTACCTATGGGGCAACTTTGGATGAAGGGCGCGGCAATGTGGCATTGAGTCTAGGAAAAACCAAAGTTGATCCATTCAAGCAAGCGGACCGCGATTTTTCTCGAGTTGGGATCAACTCCGCTAATGGTTTAGTGCAAGGTTCTGGGACAACATCACCAGCAGCAATAACTGTTGCACAAGGCCCTGGCGGCACAACGACATTAGCCGGCACACACCAAATCAACCCAACGACAGGCACATTGGTACAGCCAGTCAACACATTCAATTTCAATCCAGACAATTACTTCAACACTGGTATGGAACGTAGCCAAGCAACGGCCATTGCGAACTACAAAATTAACGACAATTTCGAAGTTTACTCTGATGTTTTATACAGTAACAGCGTAGTCAATTCTCAATTAGCTTCTACCGGGACCTTCGGCTCAACCTATAACATGCCTATTGGGAATCCTTACATTCCACAAACAATGCGTGATCAAATATGTTTGCGTCGGGGAATTTCAGCAGCAAACTGCGTTGAAGGGAATACGACAATCGTTCCGATTCAGGTTGATCGACGATTTACAGAATTAGGTCCACGAATCAATGATTACACAACCCAAAGTTATCAATACACATTAGGCTTAAAGGGCGAATTGTACGGTGACTGGAACTACGACGCCTATTGGTCTCGTGGTGCATCAGACAATACCAGCAACCGAAAAAATTGGGGTTCTTTCAACAAAATGACGCAATCCCTAAATGCAGTGAACAAAACCACTTGTCTTGTCAATACTGGTGGTTGCGTGCCGTTAAATGCATTCGGAGCGGACGGCAGTATCACTCCAGCAATGGCCAGTTATATAAACATGGATGGTATTACCCTAACCAGTGTGATGCAAGATGTTGCATCATTATCAACATCCGGTGATCTGGGAAAAACATTTCAGAGTCCATGGGCTAAACAACCGATCAATGTGTCTTTAAGTGCAGAACAACGCAAACAAACTGCATTGATAACAGGCGATGAAGGAGTTAAATCTGGTGATCTAGCGGGCGCGGGTGGTGCAAACCCAAATCGCTCTGGTTCATTCAATATGAAAGAATTTGCAATGGAAGCAAATATTCCATTATTGAAAAACATAAGCTTTGCACGCAATTTAACTTTGGAATTGGGCTATCGCAAAACAGAGTTCAAAACCTCTCTGCAAGAACGCGATTATAGTAGCTACAAATACGGTGGTGAGTGGGAACCAACGAAGTCGTTGCGCTTTCGCGGAATGGTTCAATTGTCAACACGTGCACCTAACGTCAATGAGCTTTTTCAGCCAGTCGTCACTGGTTTGAATAATTTAGCGATAGATCCTTGCCAAGGAAATTTTATTAACCAAGCTCAAGCAAACACAGCCGGAACTTTGTCTAACTTATGCAGATTAACTGGCGTACCAGCAGGTGCAATTGGTACGGTAAGCACTCCATCGGCGGGTCAAATAAACCGCATTACTGGTGGTAATCCTCTTTTAGCACCAGAAGAAGCAAAAAGTAAAACAATAGGTTTTGTAATTGAACCGTTGCCAAAAATGGCAATTAGCCTTGATTACTACAAAATCGATGTCACTAAAGCCATAACGACACCTGCTGTCGCGGATATTTTGGATGGTTGTTATTCTACAAAATTCAATCCAGGCTTCGCGTTCAATGCTGCTTGCGCCTCCATTGGCCGAAACGTCAATAACGGTACATTAAATGGCCCTGCATCAGAATCGAAAGGCGTGGCGGTTAATTTATCCAACTTGGGCCAATTTCAAGTTAGCGGCTATGATTTAAACATTGCTTACCAATTAGGTTTAAACCAATTAGGTTTTGATACTAAACACGGTAAATTAGATTTAAGCCTGAACTACAATCACGCAAAAACAAACTGGTTCCAAGCAACCCCAAATTCAATCAAACGTGATTGTCTAGGGTTCTATTCAACGGCTTGCGGTGGTCAAAGTGTTGGTAACGGAGGTGCGTCAGGTGGCCCATCCTACAAATCTAAGTTTAGCCAACGCTCAACGTGGGTAGTTGGTGATTTCTCAGTAGGTTATAACTGGCGTTATGTGAGCGGTGTGGTGATAGAGCCATTGTCTAATCCAACCTTAGCAAATGGAAATCCGACCTTCTTGCCACAATATTCAAAAATTGATGCGTATAACTACCTCGATTTAAGCGCGAATTGGAATATTAATAAATCAATTAAACTTAGCTTGAGCGTAACCAACGCGACAAACAAAAAACCACCATTCGTAGGTAATACAGTTGGTGGCACGGGTGTAAACGCTGGAAACACATTCCCACAGCATTATGACGTAGTTGGTCGTTACTACACCTTGGGCGCCTCATTTAAGTTCTAATCTTAAACAGGTATTTGGGTAAATATGGCTCTGTCGTATTAACTTAAGCAAGCAAAACATTAGTTAGCCTCTATTGTTTTGCAATTGATGAGTTAAGATGGAAAAGACTAAACGGATGCGCTTTCCAATAGAAGTAATACTAGTTAAGCTATCGGCATATTGAGAAAATGATGGAGGAATGAGAAGTCGCTGTAGATCATTCATCGATTAACCGCTGGTCTATTCGGCTTCTGCCGATTTTAGGGAATGTATTCGCCAACACCAGCGCCCGCTAGGTATAAGCTGACGTATGGATGAAACGTAAATCAAGGTCAAAGGTATGTGGAAGCCTTTGTTTGGATTCAAGTCATTTAAGGCGGCGAAACTCTTTTTAAAACATTTTTATGAACACAAAGAAGATCATTACATTTTTATTTATTACCCTTGCTATTTCTTGGATCAACTGGTTCATAGGATTAGACTATATTTCGGAAGGACTAAATCAGGAAACCGTCACTGTGTTTCTAAGATTTTTTTTTATAGGAGTTTATGGCCCTACTATTTCTGTAATCCTAACTACCCTTGTCTTCAATGGACCAAAGGAACTTCTGAAATTAATTAAGAAGATTTTCTTATGGAGAGTTCCATTGAAATATTATTTATACATTATTTTCCTCCCTATTGTTTTTGTTGCCACGGGTCTAATCCTGTACAAGCAATTTATAGGAGAAATTGGGGAGTTTAATGGTATGGCATTTCTTGGAATTCCAACTGTATTGTGGGCCGGACTATTTGCAGGTCCGTTAGGAGAAGAGTTGGGATGGCGTGGTTTTTTACTACCGGAATTGCAAAAGCGTTTTTCCAATCTAGAAAGTGCTTTAGTCCTGGGTATTATTTGGTTTTGCTGGCATATACCATTATTCTGGGCTCCCTTTGGAACACTGGTGAGTGGAGCACCTATTACCGTGTCAACGGTGGCAACCTATCTGATAATGTTGATTTGCCTTTCCGTTATCATGACATGGTTTAGTATCCGTTCCAATGGAAGTGTTTTGTTGGCTATTTTATTTCATTTATCCGTTAATGCTGGTATCGCCCTATTATTTTTCCCGGCAGTGGGTGGTGATTTTGTAAGAGTACATCTATTGTCTGCTGTGGGAATGGCATTCTTTACGATTGCTTTGATCGCTAGGAAAAAAGTAAAGTAGTACGCCGTAGGCTTACTCTAAAACAGAACGGTTGGTCAAGACTAGCCAGAGTTTGGCGCTAGTCTCAAATACGTTGAGAATTTCGAATCAACCGTTGTTTGACTGTGTCAAGGCTGATCGAGAAGGCACCTTGCTTTCAGCGGGCAGTAAGCCTGTCGCCGAAGATCTAATGGAATTAGCCAGTTTAAGAGCTGAAGTTGCCCGTTTGAAACATGCCTGTGGTTTGTTACGAGCGAGCTTTAGACTAGGTCGTGATATTGCAGAATTACGAACTTATCTGCGTACACGTGAGCGACATACCGGCTATGCAGCGGCTCATATTAAACACATGCAGAAGGCGCTGACTTTCTAGAATATTCAGCTTCAGCACGTCATTTCGAATATCACTGGTGTCACTGGTATGAGGATTAGTCAACACTTACGGCTCAATCAAACGACGCCAAGCCGAATGAGTAACGACGCGTTATTGAGCAATATTAAAGTAATTGATCGAGAAGCAAAGAAAGAATATGGCTGGCCTCGCATGCAGAAGGAACTTATTTTACGTGGTATTCGTGCTGGCAAAGAACGTGTGAGAAAGCTGATGCAGCAACATGGTATTCGCGCCAGACATAAACGCAAATGGGTGGCGACAACAGCTTCTAAGCATGCACTGCTGATCGCGCCCAACTTATTGCAGCTAGACTTCTCGCCGAGCAAACCAAATCAAGTATGGACGACAGACATCACCTATATCCACACCAAAGGAGGCTGGCCCAATAATGCTCACCTTCAATTTCTACCGCTTGAAATACCGTGGGTAGACAAGCCGATGCCATGACCGCATCGGCAGTCAGGCGCTGGCCGCTAAATATCTCGGCTTTGCCGTCGCTGACTTTGGTCGCGACTACAAACACTTTCAACTGCGTGCATGTCGCCAGTCGGTCAAAATCAATTTGACGTTCTAGAAATTGTTTGAGCGGATTAATATCTAAGGGGTTACTTTGATAGGGCGAAATAGAACTGGTCCATAGACTACCGATAGATTCAGAAAACATTTGCGCCGGTGAGTGCGCGCCAGCAAGAGCCGCCATACCGCGAAACAAAAGATCAAACGGTACGCGATGTGCGTGTGCCAGGCTATTTTGCATAGCGTTCATACTGATCACGCCGTCCCAAAAATCCTTTAACGACTGTCGTGCTTCCTCACGCCGCGCAAATGCAGATTTTTTATCCGCTAAGGCAAAGCCGTGTGCCATTGCTACTGCATTCATGGCGCCAGCGCTGGTGCCACTCACTCCTTCAAATTGGATAGTGCCATCGTCGATTAAGGCATCAAGTACGCCCCAAGTGAAGGCCCCATGCGAGCCACCCCCTTGCAATGCCAGATTGACGATATGTTGCTCGTTCAAATGGTGCTCCTTGAATGGGATAAGTTCGATAGGATACCGAATAAACTCGATGTAGACGATAGCAATCTACGATAAGAATAATTTACCGTTTCTGGAGTTGCTCCACAATCTCACGCACCATCTGTTCCGAATAGACTTTACCGCTACGCTCAGACTCGTTTAAGAGGGCGCGCCATATCGTGACAATATTGAGCTTAGTATCGTCAAAACGCTTCATGCCGCACACGTAGTGGGCACGGTAGTTCGTCGCTAAGTCGGTTCCAGACTTGGTTAGGCTCACGCATTCGTTCCAGCGCTTGGTCTGCATCGCATTGAATTTATCTTTGTCCCACACACCACTTGAAAGTAAGGCATCAAGGCTCATGGCTTCGGCCCCGCCTTCGTGTATCCATGCGGCCTCTTCACCGATCGCTTCATGCGGCAAATTGTTTTGCCAAATGTGTGCAATTTCATGGGCAATAAGTTGATTGAATGCGTCACGCAAAGCTGGACTTTCTATGATCGCTTTCTTCCCAGATATGCGGAAATTGATTTGACCATGACTCGCGCCACCTTTGATCGACAGGCCATTACTCTCTAAATCAGTGAGTGCAACGGTCATTAGTAACGGTGTCAATAAGGGGCGATGATAAGCACGTTCGAAATAGCTGGACACTATGGCGCTAGTGGAGAGCAGCATGTCTCGCATCCAGTTTGGCATCGCCGGGTCCAACACGATTTGCATCGCACCCGCGTTGCTTACCTGTTGTGGTCCAAAATAGGCATACGCTTGAGCAGCATCTTCCGCTTTGGATCGCTTTGCTGGAGCCAGTACGGTTTCATTATTTAATCCCTGATATTGAATCTCCAAAGAGATATCAGTTTTTTGTTGATTCAGGCTTGCCTCCGGTAGGAAGAAACCCATATAAATTGCGGCACCACCGTCGGTGAATTGATTGATCGGTGCATATTCACCTTCAACAAATTGCCCATACGGACGAATGAAAAAGCTAAAGCGAGTTGTCGATCCTGAGGTTGAAAGGTAGCTTTCTTCGTCTCCGTCTTTATCTTTGTTTTGCGCTGCGACAATTAAATTCGCGCCTGGTTTCCAAGCCTGTTCTCGGTATTCGCCAATTTTACGGAATCGTAGCCCATCAATTGCCTTATCGAATTCATAGTCAGCACGCCATTGTGAAGCGCTGACATGCGTCAATGTTAATTTGCCGCGTACAGTTTGTGCGTTTGTTTGCAATGCTGCGGCCCAGCTTATATGACTGGCGAGACTCATCGTGATTACGGTGCAAGCAAATAGTCTGCATGTCTTACTCAAATTGATCTGCATGAATGATCTCTCTTTTTGTTGAAAGGAAAAAAGGTAGTTTCTCTAGGGCGTGTTGACATATTATTTTGACCACTCGATAGAAGCTACGAGTGCAAAAAATGATTTAAAACGGGAAGCCAATTTATCGTATCGCGTTGCAATGCGTAAGAACCGTTTGATCCTTGCAAAAAACCTTTCGATGACATTGCGATTGCGATACTGCTGCTTATCAAATTCTCTTTGTGCTTTCCGGTTCGCTTTCAGCGGAATATCGACCATGGCATTTTTGTCTGCGATGTTAAAGATTAATCCGTCTGCATCATAGGCTTTATCCGCTAATACAGCGCCTGGATAGATGTCTCGGATCAGCGCTTGAGCCTGCGTTACGTCATGGCATTCTCCACCCGCTAGAATGAAGCGATACGCTTGCCCCAAGCCTTCAACACAGACGTGAATTTTCGTAGTTAATCCACCGCGAGAGCGTCCAAGAGCTTGCGCCCCTTTTTTTTAGCAGCGCCAGCTGCGTGCTGATGCGCTCGCACCACCGCACTATCCAAATACACTTCTTCAAAGTCTGCATCTTCTCGAAGTACAGCAAATATATTTTGCCAAACATTCTTGCCTGACCAACGAGCATATCGAACATAGGCCGTATTCCACGAGCCAAACTCCTCTGGTAAATCTCTCCACGGACTTCCTGTGCGCGCTATTCAGATGACTGCCTTAATAAACTGGCGATTGCTTACCGTCGGCCTAGCTCGTTTTCCTTTATTCCTAGAGATAATCTCCTCAATTTTCTCCCATTGATCATCTCGCAATAGCATTCTTAACATCCTTGAATCGCCCAAATTCAAGTATGTAAACACATTTTCGAAAAAAGTTAACAGACCTATTGGTAAATAAATATGTCAACACGCTCTAGTATTCACGTAGAAAATCTTTAGTACGGGTAGAGAGGTAAAAGACGAAGTCATCGATTGGATCAATTTTTACAACGCCAAACGATTGCATTCAACACTGGGTTTTACCAGCCCAATGAAGTTTGAAAAAGAATGGCTTGCATCACAGTTGATGCAAGCCGCATGAGTCTGAGTTAAGAGATCTGTTATTCTGGGCAAGGCCAATCAATGAAAATTCAACGTGTATCCGGAATTGATTGTCGAAGTATATTTAGAATTAAATTGTTGTTGGCATTGTTTGTTCTAAATAAAGGTCGAAATGTGTTGAACTTAGATAATACGCTTTTCGTTGTACCAGCGAATGTAGGCATCAAGCGCTTCGATGACTTGTGCAATTGTCGTCAAACACCAGTCCCGCGTCCGGGCTTGAACCGATATTTTTCGCAAAAAAATAGCTCCCTCGCATTGCAACGCGATACGATTAATTAAGTTCGCGCTTTTTATCGTTTTTTGTCCTCGTGGCTTCAAATGGAGAGTGGTAAATATTGATGTGCTCTCTACTAGCGAATACTGTTTGTTACCGCTGCATGGATAAACTTCGCTTGGTTCGAGAAATAGTCTGTGGGATATGATGGCCAGCGAAGTGGTTTGCCCCCTCTGCTTATCCGCCGCATACTGTGGTTGTAACCGGGCAGAAGTTTTAGTTGGATCGATTTGCCGCTTTTGATTAAGCCCTGCAAGATATCGATGGTCTCAACCGAGTCGATACTTTCGTCATCCGGTGATAAAATAGCTAACATCGGTACGCTTAGTGCCTGTAAACTTGGAAGAGGATCATAGTCCATAAAGGCTCTGTAACTCGCCAAGTAACTGGAATCACTATGGTCGGCATAATTGTTTAACGGCGTTTTGGCATACCATGATTGGGTCTTGGCGTGTTTCATGGCCGCTTCAAACGGCTGCCAGTTGCCACTTCGAATCCCATCGTGAAACAACTGTAGCACTTGACGTGCATTGTCTTCCGCTATTTTAGTTTTATTCCCAAGCCCAGCATGACGCAAAGCGTAGACAACATCCCATTCTGCCTCGCGCGAAGGAGGTACGGCAGGTCCTGCGCTAGTGATGACAAATGCCGTTCTGTGCCATTGACTGGCAGCCAATGGGGCAACCCAGCCCCCTTGGCTATGCCCGATAAAACCCACATGCGCAATCTGTGGCAGCGAAGCCAAATAGTTAGCAGCTGCGATGCCGTCAGCGGCCAGATCATTGAAATTAACTCCATTGAGCTTTCCAGTCGATTCGCCTACACCACGCTTGTCAAAAATGAGCGATGCAATGCCTTGCTCGGCAAACGCTAATGCTGCGAATCTATTGGTGTCGCGTGGTTCGGCACCAGATCCATGGAGAAATACGATACCAGTGCATTTGTTTTGACAAGCGGGTGAAATCAAAGATGCACCTATCGTACCAGCTGGGCCCTTGATAGCAACCCGTTTCTCGGTGATATTTGTGGCTTGCTGGAAGCGCTTCAAAGTAATATTTGCAGGAGATTTATTTTGCGGGTCAATCCATTGGCCGACCAATTGACTACCTTTCTGCCTTAGCCGCATCACTTGTCCGCCAGAATCAGAAGGAAATATTAATGTTAAGCCGGATTCGTCGAGTTTAACGGTTGCAGCGGGCCAGCCTGATACGCCCACATCAGGTAAGCCCATGGCGCCAGTTAATTTACCGACTTGATTTTCAAGATCAAGCACTAATCGGGTAGACTCATGTGACGTGTGCGCGAGGCCTCGCCATTGGCCGGCAATCGTTGGCGTAAAGGGGCGCTCAGCAAACGCGGCGTTGGTAATAAGTGCGAAAATAATAATGAAGTAGATTTTTATTTGCATTTTAATTGATCCTCTATGTGGCATGGGAGGGCGGATATTTTCTTGGACTGATTTACGTTGTTAAACTTAGGCGTTCTCGGTATTCGATCGAGCTGAGATAGCCGAGGGACAATTTAATACGTTTTTCGTTGTACCTGCGAATTGTAGGCATCAAGCGCCTCAACGAATTGTGCAATTGTCGTCGAACGCCAGTCGCGCGGATAGAACATTTCAGTCTTCTGCTGTCCAAAGAGTCCTTCGCTAGGGGCATTGTCTGGCGAGCCTGCTTTGCGGGACACAGAACGGATCATACAAGCCTTCTCAACTCGTGATAGCCAACCTGGCCATCTTTAGTGATCGCCTCGATCGGAATAGACGATCGGTTTGTCAATTGTATGCGCCAGAACGCATGGACGCCAAGGTAGCTCTCGGCCTGCCACTTTTGCCAATGAAGTATTGCGTTGTTTCTGTGAATCGCTCGGATACCCATTCCCTTAGCTACTTCCGACCGGTTTTCTCAGCGCCTTTGCGGTATAGGCAATGCCGAGTACATGATTTACGTAGTGGTCCATAGCCATATTTTTTGTTCTTCCGAGCACATCGCCTTTGGGCTAACCTATCCGTTCTTTAAATCGCCGCGCTCTTAAAATTCGTTATACCAAGCCTTTAGCGAATTTTTTGTCGCGTAACCCAATTGGTGAATCGTCGCCTTGCAGCGCATACCAAGCGTGGTAAGTAGCTTCACCGCCCGAAGACGTTCTTCATACAAGTACAAGAACCACTCCCAAAAGTAGTCCAAGATTTTAGCCGCCCCCCCAACAGACAAGTCGGCTAAAGCATATCCCGCGCAAAATACGCCGCCGCTTTGCGGATGATCTCATTCTCCCGGCGCAAGCGCGACAGCTCTACTTTTAAGCGAAATATCTCGTCTTGACTGGTGCTTGTAGAATCAGTGCTAGGCAACGCAACGTCCGTTGGTGCGCTCGATGCCTGCACCCAACCGCGTAACACATGATATCTAATCCCCAATTCTTGAGACACCTCAGTTATAGTCTTTCCTTCAAGCACCTTGCCCACAGCTTGCTCCTTGAACTCCGCTGTAAATGGTTTTTTTACCAACTCCATGTATGAACTCCTAAAGTCCGTTGGTGCGCTCGACGCTTGTACCCAACCACGTAACACGTGATATCTAATCCCTAATTCTTGAGATACGTCAGATATCGTCTTTCCTTCAAGCACCTTGCCCACAGCTTGCTCCTTGAACTCCACTGTAAACAATGGTTTTTTTACCAATTCCATGAATGAACTCCTAAAAATTTCAACCTATAGAATAACGTGTGCAGAGTGCGCCAACTGCCATATGGAGTTGACGGTTTGTATATTAGCAAGGAGGGATTAATATGCCATTCATTTTGGGATCAGGACAGGCTTTGAAGTTTGCTTTCTCAAAGAAGAGGGACAGATTTCTCCTTTTATGGGACGGACACACGATTCCAGTCCGCGATGTTTTCACTTGGCACTCCGTCAGATGTTTCTGATTGATATTGTGCTGGGGGGCCTCTATTTTTGTTTGCTTGGTAGCCAAGGCGGGTTGGTCGACAGCATATGCGGAGATTGTGGATGCTCAGGCATTCGTCAATAGCATTGAAAGCAGAAACTCGCTTTCGCAAGCAGGTGACATCAACGTGGCACAGTGATTCTAATGAGCGCCTCGTTCTGACGAATGATGGAGGGAAATGTCGAATTGCAAACGTAGTTTAGTGTACAGGGTGTCTTATTGCGATTTGCCGTAGCACAAGAGAAAATTGCCGAACAAGCATTCAGGTTTTTAAAGTAGAAATGAACACCTGTTTCACCGACTCGAACTCAAAATAAGGCCTTAGACGACGGGGGAAAGTAGTGCAATTAGCTCTCACGAAAAAGCTGCCTCATGACTTGGGATGAAATCGGCTTGACATGTCATCCTCCGATTTTTTTATTGGCGAAATTAGCTCGATAATATCACCTAGGGTCTCAATGAAAAGATATCAAGTGAGGCGGGGGAATTATTATTTGGGAGCTTTTATGAAAAAAATGATGCTGCAAGTATTCGGTTTTTGTCTTATTGCAATGGTAGTGACATCGACAAATGTTTGGGCGCAAAATAAGCGTCCCGTTAAGGAAATTACTGAAGCGACAAAGCGTGTTTCTGAGTCTTATTTCAAGGCGTATATCGACCGCGAATGGGATAAGCTCGAACCGCTCCTTGCAGATAATGGACGTTTTTCTGATCCGACTGCATTACCAGTTTTTGGAACTGTTCAGCATGAGGGTAAGGTGGCAGCGATGAAGAATTTTCGTGAAGGATACGCTCCGATCACTCACATGGAATTTCACAGAACGGGCGCAATGTTCTTTGGGGAATATGCGATATTTGAAGGTAGTTTGGATTGGAACCTAACTGTCGCTAACGGGAAATCAGCGGTGACAAGAGCGATGCCATTCTTAACCATCATCAAGGTATCAAATGGTTTGGTGGTAGAACATCAAGATCTCGCCGATTACACAGCGTTTATCGCGGCACTGCGATACGCAAATTCCGGCGTCAGGTAGTGACGCATATTGAAGCTGATTATAAAGGCAATTCGTTAGTGTGCGGCAGGTTCCGAAGTAATAACGGCGCTGCTGTTGACATTCAGTGGTATTGTTCCCAGCAAGCTGCCGCTTCGTCCCATCAAGCTTAGTACTTCTGCTATAGACCCGCAAGATAATATTCCCGATAACAAAACAAAAGTATCTCCGCTATGCGCTTATTTTACTTCTTACCGTTTTATTGTGTTGTCACCTTGCTGTGCCAAGCAGTACAGGCAAATGTGTCTGAAGAAGTCAGAGCTCCTGAATTGATGGGCAAGGTTTGGCGGGTGACATTCGAGACTAGGTATTATGGTCCGTTGGAAGCGCGCGTTCGCTTCGAAAAGCGTTCCGACGGCGTGCATGCGCTCACTGACAGTCAGGCGGCGCCGATGCTGCGTAAGCTGCCGGGCATGGCGGACCTGAAGGGCGGCTTGCCCGGACAGGTCTTTGACTTGGTCTTCTCGCAGCGCGTCGGCGTTGAACTTACGGGCAAGATGGCGGCACCGTGGAGCGGTCGCGACGTGGCGCTGACGGTGGCTGGTGACAAGATTGCCGGAGAAATCAGGACAGGCGGATTCCGCGGAAAGTTTTCGGGCGTCGTCGAGACGGAGACCGGGCCGATCCGCGACTATCCGACCATCGAGCGAGAAATGGAGCGGGTGATTGAGACTCGGGTCTTCGATCGTGGAGCCTTGGCTACTGAAAAATATGAAAACTTCGCCGGCGGCATGCGCGCGGTCGCCGCGGCAGCGCAGGACGATTTGGACTTTGCGCTCGGGTTTTTCCTCGCCCGGCCGGACCTTCCGTTCTCTCACACCGATCTGCAGCGTTCGAGCAACACGGCCGAGGTGATGATGGCGAGCTTTGAGCAATTGCGGGTGGGTAATGAGGCCGTGGATCTGACTTTTGCCGATGATATCGCGACCCTACGGGTCACGACGATGATGGGGCTGGACACGATCGAGAACATCACAAAGGCGTTTGCCGAGATTCACGCGAAGCAACCCAAGTATTTGATCGTCGACTTGCGAGGTAATGGTGGCGGAGCGTTCGCGATCGCCCCGCTCATCCAGAACCTTATTCGGGAGCCGTTGGATGCCGGATATTTTATCGCGCGGAAATGGACTGATGCGCATACTGCTTTGCCCACGAAAGACGAGGTGATGGCGGCCTCACCGTGGGCGGGTATGTCCATAATCGGATTCTGGCGCGACGTCCAATCGGTCGATTTGCTGCGCCTGAAGTTCCAACCAGCACAGCCGGGTTACAGGGGCCCGGTCTTTGTCTTAATCGATAAGAAATCGGCGAGCGCTACCGAAATTGCGGTCGCCGCGCTCAAGGCGGCCAAGCGCGTCACGCTTGTCGGTGAAAAGACCGCAGGCGAAGTGCTGTCGCAGAGCCCGACCGATGTGGGCGGCGGCTACGTGCTAAATCTACCCATTGCAAACTACGTTACACTCGCTTTCGGGCGCTTGGAAGGTGTCGGCGTTTCGCCGGATGTCGCCTGCCCGAGCGCTGAGGCCGCGGATCGTGCGGTGGCTCTCGCCAAGCAGGCGAAGTAATAAACCACGACTACCTAGGTGAAAAATTTCCCGCCAATCCCATGCCCGCTTAACTTCTATGACCTCAAAAAATACGTCTATGCAATCAGGTAACTTGCACCAAGTTCAACCAAGGACCCGGAACATCGGCTTCTGGTTTTCGGTCTGCCTCCTGCTCGCACTCTCTGGCGTTTTCGCCCGGGCCGAACATTCTGTTGCTGCTCCAAAACTAGAAAAGCCGAAACCCAGTAACTTTGAAGCGCTCAGTGAAACCACGGAAAAAGTGGCGAACGAGTATGTTGAACATTACTTTAAGCGCGAATTTGATTCCATGGCGAAGCTCGCGGCCGAGGAGGTAACCGTCGATGACCCCACGGCTCGGACGATCTGGGGTGGACAGCCTCAGGTTGGACGGAAACAGATCTACGGTAAGATGAACGAATTGTTTTCCACCTTCACTCATCTGGCTTTTCGGACCACGAGAAAGTTTTTCTCGGGAGAGCACGCCATCATCGAAGGTGAACTCGACTGGACTTTCAAAGCAGGACCCGAAGGCAAGGAGATCGCGATTGTTGGCCTGCCGCTCGTGATTGTAGTCCAAGTAAGCGACGGAAAAGTGATCTCGCACCGCGACTTCGCGGACTATCGCGTTTTCATGAAGCAGTATCGGGCGCAGACTGCCGTTCAGGGCAAATCGTAATCTTGGTGAAGCATAGGAAATGCGCATTCATGCGCCAGCTTTCCGAGTATCGTTCGCGAACCCATTCCCCTAGTTTCGCTCAGCCAGGATATTCCAACGCCTTTGCGGTATGGGCAATGCAGCGCCCACGGATAACGTAATGGTTTAGAGCCACAATCTTTTGTTATTCCGAGTACTTCGACTTTGGGCGAACGTACCTGTTCTTTAAATCGCAGAGCTCTTGGAATTCACTATGCCAAGCCTTTTATGAATTTTTTGTCGTGTAACCCAATTGGCGAATCGTCGCTTTACAGCGCCTACCAAGCTCAATATATAGCTTCAACGCCCGAAGACGATCTTCATATGAGTACATGAACCACTCCCAAAAGTAGTCCAAGATTTGATCCGCCCCCCACATGGTCAATTTTGGATGCGCGTCAACATCTATGCTTTTCTATTTTATTCCTCTTAAAATTTCGGACTCTATTTAATTTTCAATTGTGATTTTTTCGAACTCTATTTTGCAGTTTCATACTTTATTCAGACGAAACACTTTATTTTTTTGGAAAGATATAAATTTTCTAGGAAAGGACTTTATTTTACTAGAACATCTATAAGGTGGATGAAGATAAATGTCGAATTTCCGAGCAACACTAATGTGGACGTATAGTGCTGTCTACGAAATTAGGGGAAGTCCAAGATTTCACCAGCAATTTCGCAGCTTCTATTAGTCAAGAAATCGCTAATATCGCGAATCGATTAATTTCAGATACATCGTATGGGACAAAGTATCGCGCCAGAAATACTTTGTTTGTATCCGAATTTAATAAGCCATCTGTATCTGAAACTAATCGCTGTTGGCAAAGAACTTTCTTGCCCCCCCTAACCTCATTCCACCGTGACCGACTTCGCCAAATTTCTAGGCTTATCCACATCCGTCCCGCGCGCCAACGCCGTGTGATACGCGAGCAATTGCAAAGGCACTGTATGCAAAATCGGTGACAGCATGCCGTAGTGTTCTGGTAAACGAATCACGTGCACGCCTTCGCTTGGCGTGATTCTTGAATCAGCGTCAGCGAAGACGTAGAGTTCACCACCACGGGCGCGGACTTCTTGCATGTTCGATTTGAGTTTTTCGATGAGCGTGTCGTTTGGTGCGACGGTGACTACTGGCATGTCTTTCGTCACTAATGCTAATGGGCCATGTTTAAGTTCGCCTGCTGGGTAGGCTTCGGCGTGGATGTATGAAATTTCTTTGAGTTTTAATGCACCTTCGAGTGCGATTGGGTAATGCAAACCCCTGCCTAAGAACAAGGCATTTTCTTTGCGGGCGAATTCGTCTGCCCAGGCGATGATTTGTGGTTCGAGTGCGAGCACTGCGGTGATGGCGACAGGCAAGTGGCGCAAGGCTTTGATGTGATCTTGTTCTTGCGTTTCGCTTAAACGACCTTTGCTTTGTGCGAGTGTGAGTGCTAACAAGAATAAGGCGGCTAGCTGTGTGGTGAATGCTTTGGTCGATGCAACGCCAACCTCAACGCCTGCGCGTGTGATGTAGGCGAGTTCACATTCGCGCACCATCGCGCTAGTTGAGACATTACAGATCGTCAGGCTGTACGGCATGCCGAGTTCGCGTGCGTGTTTGAGAGCAGCCAATGTGTCTGCGGTTTCGCCGCTTTGTGAAATGGTGACGACCAAACTCTTAGGATTTGGCACGCTGTCGCGATAGCGATATTCACTGGCAATTTCTACGTTGACAGGAATTTTAGCAATGGACTCTATCCAATATTTTGCCGTCATGCCAGCGTAGTAACTGGTGCCGCAAGCGAGGATTAAGACGTTGTCGATCTCTTTGAAAACGCGATAGGCTTTGTCGCCAAATAGCTCGGGCATGATGTTCGTGATGCCCTCTAAAGTGTCACCCAAAGCACGTGCTTGCTCGAAGATTTCTTTTTGCATGTAATGGCGATACGGACCAAGTTCTGCCGCGCCGGTGTGTGCGTGTACAGTGCGTACTTCACGTTCGACTTGTCTGCCATTCACATCCGCGATCCATACACGCTGCAATTGCAAGTCGACGACGTCACCTTCTTCGAGATAAATAATTTGATCGGTGGTGCCTGCTAATGCCATGGCATCGGACGCTAAGAAATTTTCACCTTTGCCGACGCCTACGATTAATGGCGAACCTTGACGTGCGCCAACGACGCGATGTGGTTCGTCGCGGCAGAATACGGCGATTGCATACGCACCCGTCAAGCGCTTGACCGCTTGTTGTACGGTTTCGAATAAATCGCCGCTGTATAAATGATCGACTAAGTGAGCGATGACTTCGGTGTCGGTTTGGCTTTCAAACACATAGCCTGCTTGCGTGAGTTCGGCGCGTAGCTCTTCATGGTTTTCGATAATGCCGTTGTGGACTAAAGCGATACGCGCGTTGTCACCACTACGAGAGAAATGCGGATGCGCGTTCGCCGATGAGGGGGCGCCATGCGTTGCCCAACGAGTGTGAGCGATACCAGTAAAACCCGCTAAGCCAGTTTGCTCAACCTGCGCCTGCAATTCAGCAACGCGTGAGGTGCTGCGTGAACGCTGCAATTTGCCATCGACATGCAAAGCCACACCGCAAGAATCGTAACCGCGGTATTCGAGGCGTTTGAGGCCTTCTAACAAAATAGGAGTGATATTGCGTTGTGCTACTGCGCCGACGATGCCACACATAGAGACCTCTGCTGAAAGATGAGTTGCGTCTGAATTGACGTATAACAGCATGCTAATCGAGATTAAATGAAATTTTCTTCCAAAATTATTTAATTAGTGGTTAAATAATTCACCAACAAGCATAAGTGAATTTTTATTCCATTTTTAAATTAAATTTGCAATATTCAACCACGGAAACCTTTCCCACACCGAAGAAAACCCTATGATTACTTTAGATGATTTAGATAAACGCATATTGCAGACGCTGCAAGTCGATGCCGCATTGAGCAATCAAGAGTTAGCCTTGCGCGTCCATGCATCACCGCCAACTTGCCTGCGTCGTGTGAGTCGTTTAAAGAAAGAAGGCATAATTGCGAAACAAGTGGCGATTTTGTCGCCAGAAAAAGTCGGCGCAAGCTTGACCGCTATCGTTGAAATCACACTCGATCATCAAGCGACAGAGCATCAAGTCGCATTTGAACAATTGGTAGCCAAGGAAATAGCGGTACAACAATGCTATCGGGTATCGCCCGGACCTGATTTTGTGGTGATCATTCAAGTTGCGGATATGGCGGCCTACAATACCTTGGCGCATCGCTTGTTTGCGACGCAATCGAATGTGCGGAATGTGCGCAGCTTCTTTTCTATTTCGCGCAGTAAGTTTGAAACGCAAGTGGTCTTATCTGAATCTTAATTAACCTTCTTTTGATCTCTTATTGCGCCCTTGCTGGTCTCGCAGGCCATCACCAAACGAAACACTACTTTCCTAAGTCTTTGTCAGATGTATTTGATGATGAGAACTGCCAATTCGGTCTTTTTCGCATTAAAAAAGTATAGGCTATTACTGTCAAGAAAATAAGCTGCAGCCCCAAGCAATAAGCGCTCAATTAAATTTGAGCCAAAAAAATCGAGCAAACTCTCAAAAAACGCCATTCCCCCGTCTCACTCTCGCAACAAAACCTTAAATATCCCCTTATTACATCAAATTATTTCTTGACGATGACAAGATATACATTTTATGAATGGTAGACATTACAAATCAAAATTGTATTTATATTTATGGTATTGATATGATTCTACCTGTCGCAACAATGCAAGCCAAAAGCAAACAAAGTAGCGACAAACAATGAAATTAACTTATCTTTTTAAAGGAAATATTATGTTGAACACATTCGTAGAAATCCAACTGGTAGTAACGATGATCGCTGTTGTTGCTGCATTTTCAGCTTACTTCTTCGATTCTTCTACAAATTAATTTTGTAGTGTTATTGATCGCAGTAAGTAGTAGTGAAGTTTATAAGTTTGATGGCAGTCATAAAATTGATGTGCAGTAGTCAGATTCATAAATACAAGCAGTGAATAAGCAACAACCAAGTAACAAGCAACAAATCAGAAGTCAAAACCAGCACATAGTTAAACCGCTGGTAAATCTTGTAGCTAAGATGGCTCTCATAGAGATGCAATAGATGTCTCACTTAAAGCAAATTTGAGTAATATGAAAGCAGTCTGACTAGGGGGATATT
>CAUPNA010000066.1:0-22803 GCA_963512475.1 uncultured Undibacterium sp. | reverse complement strand
TTGATAAAGTAAGTGCCTAAAATTTCACCATCTTCTTTAGCGACAAAAGTCTGTATGGGTAAGGTCATCCACAATTGAAACGCTTGTTCCTTGCTAGTATCTCGTGGATAAGTGTAAGTTTCACCAGCGCTAACAATCTCGTGAAAGATGGGCCAGATTTGTTCGAAATCGGCGTCGTTTGCTGGGCGTATGGAAATCATTTGTGGTCGATTGTGATTAAGTTTATTGGGTTTAAGCTTGCGAATTGGGCACACATTAGCTATTGTTCTTGGTTGTAGATAAATTGGTAATTTTAACCACTTCTTGAGACTAGTATGCTCAAAAAAATCTTGTTACGCACATTGTTATCCTTATTTGTCCTAGTTTTGGGGATATTCCTTATATTCTTGATTGCGAATTGGCGTGATCAAGATTTACGACCCGAAGTTCAATCGGCATTGAACTGGCAAGTGCCTAAAGTGTTAGATGAAGACAATGCTTACCTCGTGGTCTTAGGTTTAAATGCGAAAGAGGGGATTGATCCAGTTAGTCTAGGGAAGCGTAAGCTGACAGCGGAATTATTGCGCTATGAAAAAAATCGATATCTGACCGATGATTTTTCAGAGAGTATCGATGATCCTGATGAAATAGCATTCGTTAAGCCAAAATCAGACGCCTGCGATTATGTAGAAACTGCCAATTGTGTAGCATTCTATTTATCGCGTAGTGCTGAGCAAGAACAGGAAATTCTCAAATCACAACGAGTCTTGTTAAGCAATTTTGATCGTTTGAAACTAAGTAAAACCTACCAAGAAATCGCACCACCACACATTGCCGCAAGTATTCCTTCTTATGGTTCGGTCATGCACGCCGCTGAGTTGGACCGGATGCGTGCAATACGTTTGATCGCCGATGGACAAGTGGCCCAAGGTTTGGATTTGTTGTTGCAGGTCTCGGCCTTCTCACAACGTTGGTTGGAAAACAGCAATAGCTCAATTTCACACATGGTCGCATTGGCAAGCGTACAGCGAGATTTACGTGTTTGCGATGAGCTACTGCAACGCTTTCCTAAATTGCTGGTGGATGTCGATAAAATGTTAGGCTGGATCAGTCAATTTTCGGCTACGCGTATGAATATCGCTAAGGGGTTTGCATTTGAGCGTCAGGTAAGTATGCAAATCATGCAGAGCACGCTCGCTTTACCGAAACACGTGCAGAACAGTAAGTTGCAGCAACGCCTGGTTAAATTGATTAACCGACCCAATGCAGCAATGAATTTAACCTATGATTGGCATGGTATCAGACTGGATTTATTACAGAAGCCGAGTCAGGAATATATTGCGTCTAGAGCTGACATTGAGAAAAAACAGAAAGAATTATTGGGAATAGGAACTGACAATATCTATTTGCGCGATCCTATTACCAAGATCTTATCGAGTGTATCTACACCTAGATATGACGACTATATAGAAAGGCATTACGACACTTTTTCTCAAATCAATTTGTTGGCGCTTAAATTGGACTTGTTGAAGCAGCGTATTCCTCCGAACGATATTCCTGCATTCGTGCAAGCACATGCAACACAATATCCGAATCCCTATGATGGAAAAACCTTGGGGTGGGATGCCGAGAAACAGCAGTTATTTGTGGAATTGCGACAAGCTTCGAATCAGGTTTACCAAAAAAGTAAAATCATCCGATTAAATATTTTGCCTAGTTCAGCATCTGGGGCGAACTGATCGCATCGCTTGCTGCTCAAAAAAAAGCCCGACAAAAATTGTCGGGCTCATAATCCATTCGGGCTTGGCAGTGAAACTTAGCTGTCTAACTTAGTTGCCTAACTTAGCTGCCCAAACTACTCGCCGTATTTACGCAGCGCGGGAATCTAATACTTCATTCCATTTTGCGACCAATTCTGCTTGTGATGCTAACAAATCTGTGGTGTCGCCTTCGATAGTCAATTTTTCGATCACATCGCCCTTGACGATGCTGTTGACTACTTTCAGGTCGTCGGCACTGACTACTGCGCCGAAGACGGTGTGTTTGCCATTCAAATGCGGTGTTGGGCCGTGGGTGATGAAAAACTGGCTGCCGTTAGTGCCTGGACCCGCATTCGCCATAGACAAAATACCTGCTTTATCATGACGCAAATCGCCGGTGCATTCGTCTTTGAAACGATAGCCTGGGCCGCCCATGCCAGTGCCGTCTGGGCAACCGCCTTGGATCATGAAATCGTTAATCACGCGGTGAAAATTTAAACCGTCGTAGTAACCATGTTGTGCCAAGTTCACAAAACTAGCGCAAGTCACTGGGGTTTTGTCAGCAAACAAATCCAGGTTGATTGTGCCTTTGTTGGTTTGCATGATGGCTTTAAGTTGGGTCATAGTGTCCTCTTTGAGATGAAAAACAGCGCTTGCTGAACGCAATTGGCTGTACAGACCTGCATTTTACCAGCACCTGCTGATCATTATATTGATGGATCCTGTTAGTCGCTTTGCTAGGTAATGGTCAGTTTTATCTTTTGGATAAGGTGCCCTGCTGACTGGTCGTACCAGTTTCACACATCTTTGTTACAATCATTTCTCGAATCCGGCTCATCACAGCCCGTTTGGTGATTATCAAGTTCTCAAAAAGACAGCCACGGCAAGCTACGTGCGCAGACACCACAAGCTATGGATTAAAACGAATTGGTAATAACACGCCCTAATAGATGTAATGCTGTTCAGTTAAGCTCAGCAAGATGAATTGTCTTTCCCGCGTGTGCGGGAATCTGGTGTCTCTAGTCTGTTACGCCACTGGTTTCCTGCCCCCGACTCAAGTATTCGAGCGCAGTCTCTACGCGGGAACGCCAAACTTTGAGATTATTTGCTTAACTGAACGGTATTACCTAAATAGATGTGCGTTTTATTTCAGCAAAGATTTTCTTAATTTCCTGAGCCTTCATTATGTCTATGCATTTTTTTGAATTAAATCACCATTTGCGTGTGCCTTTGGCGGCAGAAATTCACTCGCGACCGTTTTTGAAATTGCATGCGCCAGAATTACTGTCGCACTTAGCGGTCTACTCTGAACTGCAGACAGATGCGAGCGTTTCTGCGCACGAACAGCAGCACGCTCTATTGCTGGCACTGTGTGCGCATTTTGGGGTGAGTCCGCCAGCTGTAGATGCCAAATATTTTTATTTTGACTTTGGTCCTTTCCGTTTGAAATGGGAATGTCATACCGAATTTGCTACCTATACTTTCGCACAGCATCAGCTTGCCGATCAGAGTGACGCCCGCAGCTTGGAAGCCTGTCTGACACAGATGCCCATTACACGGATTCCTGAAGCGTGGTTGCACAGCTTGCAGGGCAAAGTATTAGTTGCCGCGCATTTGATTTTAGATAATCGCCCTTTGTCTCAAGAAGCGTTTTCTAAAGAAGTGGGGCAACTGTTTCAAGGGCATGCTTTGGCTGGAAGCCGCGTCATGCAAGGCGGGGAGTTTTGGTCAGACTTTGTGGTGCAGGCCGATGGTTTTAGTCGCTTTGTGATTCGCGATGTAGACATGCAGGCGCAACAGGCTGGGCGTTTGGCGCAGCGTATTTTGGAAATAGAAACTTATCGCATGATGGCGTTGTTGGGTTTGCCCTTTGCGCAGCGAACGACACCCCAGTTAAATGCGATAGAAAGTGCCTTGGTCGATTTGGCTAGTACCATGGTGGAAGCAGATCACGCTTTGAGTGAGCAGGGCTTGGATAAGGAAAGTGACTCCGAACGACATTTGCTGGAAAAAATCACGCATCTGGCCGCGCGTATAGAAAAACTCTCACTCGAAAATAACTATCGCTTTTCTGCATCTAAAGCTTATTTTGGTTTAGTGCACGCCCGTATTGAGGAATTGCGCGAACAGCGCATCGAAGGTTTGCCCATGGTGGCAGAATTCATGGATAGACGTTTAACGCCTGCCATGAACACCTGTGATGCAGTCGCGAATCGTCAGGAGGCTTTGGCACGGCGTATTGCCAATACCAATGACTTGCTGCGAACCCGGGTCGGTATCGTGCAAGAAATGCAGAATCGAAAAATTTTACAATCCTTAAACGCCCGCGCTGCCCAGCAATTGCATTTGCAACAGGCGGTGGAAGGCTTGTCGGTCGCGGCGATTTCCTACTACGTGATTGGCTTGTTCGGCTATGTGGCGAAAGCGGCGAAAGAGTTTGGCTGGATAGCACATACCGAAACTGCTGTTGGTATCGCAGTGCCTTTGGTCTTGGGTGCAGTCTGGTTGGGTTTGCGACGCATGCATAAGACGATGCATGCCAGTAAAAAATAGGATCGATTGTAAGGCTTCTGATTTCTCATTAACTTGATCGCAAGACTATGACCGTCGTCCGACACAAGTTTTTAGAGGTAGGGCAGCAAACGTTTGATCAAGCACAAAACCATGTGAGTCTTGCTTTACTGCATGCACACATGGGTCTAGAATCGATCAGCACAACCCAGTTTTTTTCGTTCTATTTCGTTCATATTTAGGAGTTTACGATTTGTTAGCCGCCTATATCACGCATACCGATTGCCAAAAACATGACATGGGTAATCATCATCCTGAATGTCCGGAGCGTCTGGGCGCGGTGAACGATCAGCTCTTGATGAAGGGTTTGCTCGACTACATGGATCAGCTGGATGCTCCACTCGCCACCACTGAACAATTGGCGCGCGTGCACAGTGCCAGCTATCTCCAGGAATTTGCCGAGATCGCACAACGTGTACCACAAGGTGGCCACGTACAAATTGACCCTGATACCAATATTAATGAATTTTCTTACCAAGCGGCTTTACGCGCGGCAGGCGCTGCGGTGATGGCGGCGAATTTGGTGGCTTCAGGGCAGGCACCTGTTGCGTTTTGTAATATCCGACCGCCTGGACATCATGCGGAGCGCAGTAATGCTGGCGGTTTTTGTTTCTTTAATAATGTTGTCGTTGGCATGCGACAAGCGATGGCGCATCATGGTATAGAGCGTATCGCCTTGATCGATTTTGATGTGCATCACGGTAATGGCAGTGAAGATATTTTGTTCGACGATCCTCGTGTTTTAATGTGTTCCATTTTTGAAAAAAATCTCTATCCCTTTTGCGGCGATGTTCCTATGGGATCGAACATGGTCAACGTCGGTTTGCCCTCGCGCTCTGGCGGTGATGTTTTTCGTCAGGCGGTGACGGATGCCTGGTTGCCCGCTTTGGAGAAATTTAAACCGGAGATGATTTTTATTTCCGCTGGTTTTGATGGTCATCGCGAAGATGATATGGGTAATCTGGCATTGGTGGAAGCTGATTATGCATGGGTGACTAAGCAGATTGTCCAAGTAGCGCAGCGTCATGCGCAAGGCCGCATCGTGTCTTGTCTGGAAGGGGGATATGATTTGTCTTCTTTGGGGCGCAGTGCGGTGGCGCATGTGCGTGTGCTGATAGGTGCGGACTAAAGTCAATAAACCCTAAACTCCCTCCATTTACTTTTTTGTTTCGTCATTCAAGACGGGAAGTCATATGAATAAACATTATCTTTCGTCCTTGTTTGCGCCACGCTCTATTGTGGTGTTCGGCGGCAATCGTGAACAGCTCGACAAACTCACGCCGATGTCGCGTGTTTTATTGCAGCATTTGGAAAGTAAAGAATACCAAGGCCATATCACTTATCTGGATATCGCGATGAAAGGCACACTCGGTGACCTTGCCGCGTCGCGTGCTGATCTGGCGATCATTGCTCTGCCTATTGACCAATTGGCGGCGGCGTTGGAAGTCGCAGGTCGGATTCAGTGCCGTGCCGCTTTGATTCTGTCGATCGGCGTTGATGCCGATCTGGCCAAAAAAATCCATGGTATCGCTAAGGAACATGGACTGTATTTATTGGGACCAAATAGTTTTGGTTTCCAATGTCCCAAATTACATTTGAATGCCAGCGCGCTTGGCAAATTGGCGCAGCCCGGCGCTCTGGCCGTGGTGTCTCAGTCGGGTGCATTAACCACTTCGATTTTGGATTGGGCGGGGAAAAATGGTGTGGGATTTTCCGCCGTGGTGTCTTTGGGTATGAATACCTCAGTCGACTTGGCACAAGTACTTGACTATCTGGCGGACGATGCGAATACACAAACCATCGTCGTTTACATGGAGGGTATTAATAACGCGCGCCGCTTCATGAGCTCGCTACGTGCCGCTGCCAACTCTAAACCAGTGATCGTTTTGAAAGCCGGGCGTAAGCCGGAAGGTTCAAAAGCGGCGTTGACGCATTCTGGCAATATCGTTGGTAGTGATGCGATTTTTGATGCGGCATTACAGCGTGCCGGTGCAGTCCGTGTACATTCTATGGTGCAGTTGTTCGCCGCTGCCAAATGTCTGTCCGCTCGTTATTTGCCCATGGGACGACGTCTTGCTGTGATTTCAAACGGCGGTGGTCCTGCCGTGTTAGCTGCCGACCATGTGAATGAAGTCGGTTTGGAATTGGCGAGATTGCCTGCTGATGTGGTGAAGGAATTAGCTAGGAAAATTTCTCCGTTTTCCGTACTAGATGATCTGATCGATTTGTCTCAAGATGCTGATGCTGAGCATTATCGAGCCGCGGTTACGGCCTGTGCTCATAGTCTGCAAATAGACGGTATCTTGGTTATCCTGTCACCGATTGCCGGAGTTGACACTGGCGCGATTGCGCAAGCTTTGGCTGACCTGCAGGCCACTGTCGGTAAACCTTTGATCAGCTGCTGGATGGGGGATGAAAAAGTCACCGCCGCGAGAACGATTTTGTTTAAGGCGGGTATACCGAGTTTCCGCACACCAGAGGCGGCGGTCGATGCCTTTAATCATGTTTCATTATTCCATCGCAATCAACAATTATTACGTCAGGTGCCTCCGCCTTTGTCGCAGTTGGCGAAACCAGACTTAGAAGGCGCGCGTATCTTGATAGAAAGTGTGCTGGCTGAACGGCGCAAAGTATTGACGGAGATGGAATCGAAAGCCTTGCTATCGGCATTCCATATTCCAGTCACAAAAACAATCTTGGCGCGCAGCGCAACGGAAGCGATGTTGGTTGCCAATCAATTGACTTACCCTGTCGCATTGAAAGTTGATTCTGTCGATATCCCTCATAAATCTGATGTGCAAGGTGTAGTTTTAAATATAGCAAGTGCTGCGGGTGTCCGCGATGGCTGGCAAGACATGATGGCGCGGGTAGCGCAATTGCGTCCCGATGCCAAAATTAACGGCGTCACCGTGCAAAATATGTCGGGTAAACCATTGGGGCGCGAACTTTTTATTGGCATCACTACCGATGAATTATTTGGCCCCGTGATTTCATTTGGCGTTGGTGGCGTGATGATAGAGTTAATCGCGGATCGTGCAATTGAGTTACCGCCCTTAAACCAATTCTTAGCGCATCGTCTGATAGACCGGGTACGCAGTGCTGATTTGCTCGGTGCTTGGCGTGGTGCTGCCCCCGTCAATCGAGAGGCGCTTGAACAGATACTGCTGCGTGTCTCGGAAATGGTATGCGCTCTGCCACAATTGCGAGAAATGGACATCAATCCTGTCATCGTCGATGAGGAAGGTGCGCTGGTGGTCGATGCGCGTATTGTCGTAGATCATTCACCTGCCGAACCTGGGAATTATGAGCATCTGGCGATTTCACCTTATCCTTCCGATAAAGAAATGGAATGGCCTTTGCGCGATGGTCGTAAATACACGGTCAGACCGCTGCATCCGCATGATGCTGAGATGTTGCAGGAACTAGTGCGTAAACTTTCGCCTGAAAGTCGTTACTTCCGTTTCGTATCGTCAATGCGCGAGCTATCGGATCGCATGCTGGCAAAATTCACCTTGATTGACTACGACAGGGAAATGGCTTTGGTGGCCATTTATCGCGAACGCGTACCGCATGATGACGGCAGCTTCAGCGAAGTAGAAAAGATCATCGGTGTGTCGCGTTATGTGACAAATCCGGATAAAAGCACCTGTGAATTTTCCCTATTGATCGCTGATGATTTTGCCGGACAAGGACTAGGTACGCGACTGATGTTATCAATCATAGAGATGGCGCGTAGTCGCGGCCTTGCTTACATCGAGGGGCTGGTGCTGAACAATAATCACAATATGATCAGATTGATGCGCAGTCTTGATTTTGAAGTCAAAAAATACGAAGAAGATCCGGATTTTCGTTTATGTGTGAAAGCACTATAAATAAAAAAGGCTGGCTTTACGGATAAGCCAGCCCTATTTTTTGGACAAGAACTTAAGGTTGCAAACGGCTGATAGTCCAAGCACCATCCGCTTGTCGCGTGTAAGCAATGCGATCATGCAAGCGTGAACTGCGGCCTTGCCAGAATTCGATAAACTCTGGCACCAAGCGGTAGCCACCCCAATGTTCAGGACGCGGTGGATTATCACCATAATCTGCAACAACTTGTGCCAGTTTATCTTCGAGCTCCTGACGATTAGCGATGACTTGACTTTGACTAGAGGCTAGTGCGCTTTGACGACTGCCTAAGGGGCGGCTATGAAAGTATTTGTCATTGTCTGCGTCAGATACTTTTTCGATACGACCTTCGATTCGCACCTGACGTTCCAGTGCTATCCAAAAGAATAGTAAAGCAGCATTCGGATTGTCTGCCAATTCCAAGCCTTTGCGACTGTCGTAATTAGTGAACCATGAAAAACCACGTTCATCAAATTCCTTAATAAGTACGATACGAGAAGAGGGCTTGCCTTCAGCATTGACGGTGGACAAACTCATTGCATTCGGCTCTGAGACTTCCGCTTTTAAGGCTTGATCGAACCAATGGGAAAATTGTTTAATGGGATCATGTGCCACATCGCTTTCGGCGAGACTGGCGAGTTGGTAATCTTTTCGTAGGTTGGCAATAGACATACATATTCCTTCGTTTACATTTTTTAATTGATTCTGAGCTCAATGTCGAAAACAGTTTTCTTACACGGCGTTTTTACTATGTATCAATACCACGGCGTGCTTGCATAGCCCGACCAAGTTTGTACATTTGCTCTGGGCTAAACAAGCGCATCGCCATAGGCGCGATCTGCGTTTCCTCGATTTGCATATGCGCTTGATAAAGGGTTTGAAACGCAGTGACGTCGAGCTTGTTCAAATCGGCAGCACTGCCGGTTGAGATGAGGTTTAGTTGCGTTTCTAGGACCTGCCATAGCGATGCCATTTGCTGATGTTGCTGCAAAATGGTGGGTAGTAGCGTTGCGAGTAATTCTGCATCGGCAGCTTGAGCGGTTTGTACTAAGGTCGGTAGCAGATCTATCTCTTCATCGTCATGATGTAGCGGCGCCGCATTTTGAAAATACTTCAATACCGCCAATGCGGCTTTTTGCGCTTCGGCATCTGCACCATGTTGTGCCAGATGTGGTACGAGCTTCTCTAAAGTGGCGAGTTGTTTACGAATGCGATCATGGCAATGTTTGAGAACTGCTAGTGGCTGATCAAAACTGGGAGCGCTTGCAAATAGAATATCCATGATGGTGTATTTCAGCCTTTTTTCAGTCTTGTTTGAACATTTGAGGTATTGGTGGAAATTGCAGCTTTAAAAAGAAAATTATCCTCTATTCTAGGCATTTGCGCTGATTCATCTCCGAGACCATTTGAGCGAAATCAAGTCAAAAATGCTTATTTGAACCGAAGCTTGTAAAATGGCGGCAGTTTTACTCGTGCTTATTTATTCAAATTCTAAGAAATCCTTACCTATGCAACACGCCGCCTCCCCAATTGAGTCTTCATTATCTTCACAAAACGATGACATTGATTTTGAACGCCGTTTCGGCGGGATAGCTCGTTTATATGGCGCTCAGGGATTAGAAAGATTTAAACAAGCCCATATCTGCGTGGTGGGCGTAGGGGGTGTCGGATCATGGGTGGTAGAAGCGCTTGCACGAAGCGCGATCGGTGCTATTACCATGATCGATCTTGATAATGTCGCTGAGTCGAATATCAACCGTCAGATTCAGGCTACTAGCGAGACGCTTGGTAAGGCAAAAGTGACGGCCTTGGCCGAACGTATCGCGACGATTAATCCTTATTGCAAGGTACGTGAAGTAGAAGAGTTCATAGAGCCAGATAATCTGGAGCTCATGATAGGTAGTCAACAATTTGATTATGTCATCGATGCCATCGATAGCGTGAAAGCGAAGACGGCACTGATTGCGTACTGCCGTGAACGTCAGATTCCCTTGATTACCATTGGTGCAGCTGGCGGTCAGACTGATCCAGGTAAAATAGAAATTCGTGATCTGTCGCGCACCGAACAAGAACCCTTATTGGCATTGGTGCGTAAGCGCCTCCGCCAGAATTTTGGTTTTCCTCGTGGTATGAAAACTAAATTCGGTATTGACGCCGTGTTTTCTATGGAAGCTTTGACCACACCAGAAACTGCCGAAGTTTGTGCAGTTGAAAGTGATAGCACTAGCTCCGCAGATAATTCAAATGGCATCTCGGGCTTAAACTGCGCGGGTTTTGGTTCTTCTATCGTCGTGACCGCTTCTTTTGGTTTGGCCGCTGCGGCGCATGTCCTGCGTAAATTGGCATTTCAACCTAGCTAAAACTTATATGAGCTTAAGCGGTTTTCGCTTTGGGTTCGCCGCGCAAAGCCCAAACAACACCAGCTAAACATAGAACCATACCGCACCATTCTATCCAACCCGGATGGTAATTCTCTAACTTGATCGATAAGAGAACTGAGATGATGGGGGTGATGACACCGATAAAAACGGTTTTTTGCGCACCGATCCTGTGGATCAAAGTGAAGTAGCAAGCGAACGCAATCACTGAGCCAAATAGCGATAAGTAAATCAATGATAGCCAATAATTGGGCGTGGAAGGTATCGTCCATGGCTGTCCGGTAATGACCGCAAACAAGCTAACCCACAAGGTTCCCCACGCCATCGCCCATGCCATGGTGAGCAAGACATTTTGACTTTGTTGCCGCACTTTGACCACCACTAAATTACCAAACGTACTAGCCAATGTTGCAGTCAGGGCCAGTCCTAAGCCCAGCAAGAAATGGGTGCTATGACCTGAATGCGTTTCCTCCCAATTACTTTTGAGCGCAGGGAAAAATAATAAAATCACACCCGTAATTGAAACAAAAGCTGCGACCCATATGCGCCAGGTCAATGGTTTTTGAAAGAAAATTCTTTCCGTAATCGGCGACCAGATCACCATCAAGGCGAATAAAACCGCGACCAAGGCCGATACCAAATACTGCTCGGATGAATAGGTGCACAGATAGCTCAGCGCAAATGTAAAAAAGCCTTGCAACGCTAACCAGCCTTGTGTTTTCCATGAGAGCTGCAAACGATCTTTGCGTAACAAGCACCATGCAAACAGTGTGAGTGAAGCGAGGCCAAAACGGTAGGCAACCGAGACCGCCGGCGCGACTTCTCCTAATTGTTGTGTAATGGCCCAAAAGGTCGAGCCCCAAATTAATGAGGCGATGATGAAGAGTAGTGAGGATGGCATAAGGCGTTATGGTAAATTTTTATGGAGCTTGTTTCTGCACCAGCTCGTTTATCGCTTCATTTATCGCCTTCATTTTTTAGAATAGGCGTCGTGTAGAATTTGTTCAGCTAGGTGTAGCTATAAATGACAACTACTATGTCCTTTGTCATTAAAGCCAGAAGCATTCGTGTCAGGCGTTGCAATAAACTCCCAGTCGTAGCTGTTGGCGTGTAATTGCAGCTTCAATACGCCGTGAACTTCGTTTTGACGAATGTCGCTGATACTTTTTGGAAAAAACATGGGGGTGAGTTTGGCACCACCGGTGCCAACGACAAAACTGCGTATGCCTTTGTCGCTACGTCGCCCATTTTTATCGAGAGGGGTGAAGCGTTCGTAGTTGTGGTCATGGCTGGTGAGGACAATATCGGCTTCAGCATCTGCTAATAAGCGCCAGGCTTCTTGCATGTTGGCTGTATCACCATGACCGCCTGATGAGAAGACGGGATGATGCCAGTATGCGAGCACACAGCTGCTCTGCTTTTCTTTCAGTTCATTCTTTAGCCACTGCATCTGCTCGCGCATGGCTTGATCTTTGATATTGCTGTTTAAGGAAAGTAGCAGCCAGTTACCTATAACTTTTTTATAATAACCGCGTCGACCTGATCCCGCCAATTCGTCGAAATAATTGTAGTAGCCTTGCGCCAGTGGTACGCCATAGTCGTGGTTGCCAGGCGAGGGTAGGGTACGTGTTTTGAATTTACCCCAGGTTTTGTCATAGCAATCGCTGAATTCACTTGGTTTGCCGATAGGGTAGGTGTTATCGCCTAAAGTAAGTGCGTAGGCATTTTTATCTTTTGCCAAACCATTTTCTATTAAATTCGCAGTTTGTGCGGCCATGGTTTGTTCCGCTGGTTTTCTACGACAATCAGCAATATCGCCTGCGGCAAACAGGGTAATACTTGCAATTGTAGATTTGGCATTAAGTTTGCTCTCTTTGTTTTCCTTTTGTGCTTGCGCATAACTCAGGTTGAACGAGAACAGCGATAGAGCAAACAAGCAAAGGCTAGGAAGAAACTGCGGCATCGATCGTAATGGGAAATAGCGTAAAGCGCTATTTTACGCCTTAATGCGTGAGCTGCAGTTGGGTTGCGTGGATTCGTTCCGACTTTGGATAAAAAAATCGAAGTCTCAGAGCGTGGACAAGAAAAAAAGGTGAAATCCATCGCTGAACTTCACCTTTCCATTTACACCAATTTATTTACACCAAAAAAACCGATAGCTTCGCGCTTCCTGCTATCGAATTACTTACCAACTTTAGATTGGTCGCCGGCGGTGATGATGGAGATGGCATCTGCTTTTAACAATTTACGCAAAGCGTCGTTCACTTGAGCGACGGTGAGCGCAGCAACTTTTGCTTCAAAAGCCTTGTCGTAGCTCATCGTGCGGTTGATAGCAAGGTAGCCTGCTAGCTGTGCCGCTAATCCAGCATCTTGAGTGCGACCAACTTCTTCTGATTGCTTCCAGCCTTTTTTCGCTTCGATCAACTCAGCATCGGTGAAGCCTTCGCTCAGCGCTTTTTGTACTTCTTCACGCAATGCAGCTTCTACTTTTGCGGTATTCTGCGGCGCGCTTAAAGCATAAGCTCCCCACATTGCAACCGGATCTTGGCTAGGCACGTTGAGGAAAGAACCAACGCCATAGGACAGACCTTCTTTTTGACGAATACGATCAGCCAAGCGACTGCGTAAGGCGCCGCCACCCAACATATGATTGGCCATCAACAGTGCCGGATAGGTTTCTGCATCATCTTTGATCGCAATCGGATGCACAGCCAACAAGAAGCTACTTGCTTTGTCTGGCGTGTCCAGAGTGATTTTTTGACCTGAGACCGCTTTCATATTGCGTGGAATACGCGTGTAACTTTGTTTAGCTTTCCAGCTACCAAACAGATTACTTAGTTGCGTTTTTAAGGCGTTCGTATCGAAATCACCGACCGCAGAGAAGGTCGCATTTTCAGTACCGTAGTAACTTTGGTGGAAAGCTTTAACGTCTTCCAGTTTGACTCCTTTGATTGCTGCAACTTGGTCTGGCAAGGTATTTACGTGACGTACGTGACCTGCTGGTGTCTCATCTGTCAGGCGTCCCATCGCATTACTTGCTTGTGCTTGTGGCTCTGGAATGGATTGTTCAATGCGACCTGCAACTGCTAGTTTGAATTCTTCAAATTCGCTGGCGGGGAAATTAGCTTTTTTCAAGACTTCAGCCAATAAATCTAAAGCTGCAGCTAAATTATCACGCGTGGTGGTAATCGTCGCAGTAACACCTTCCGCGCCGCCGCCAATCGCAACTTGGGCATTCAATTTATCAAAGCTGTCTTTGATTTCTTGACGTTTCAGGCGCTCTGTACCTTTGTTCAACAAACCTGCAGTGAATTGACCCACTTCTGCTTTACCTTGCAAACTGGCTTCAGTGCCCAGACGCAGACGCAGGTTGACACTGACCGTCGCGCCTTTGGTTTTCTTAGCTAACAAAGCTAACTTCATGCCGTTAGGCAGAGCCGAACGTTGAGTGCGTGTTTCGATATTAGCTGGGCTAGGATCAAACGCTTCACCTTGAGCGACGACTGCCTGACCTTTGTAGTCCTTGACCATAGACATCACATTGGGTGTGCCGGGTACTTCGGTGCGATCTGCAGTGTCGGTAGGGATGAAACGACCTAAAGTACGGTTCGTCGTTTTTAAATACTTTTCAGCGGCTGCCTGTACATCTTTTAACGTGACTTTTTCTAACTGATCACGCTCCAAGAAAAACAAACGCCAGTCGCCTGCCGCCATTGATTCTGTTAAAGCGATCGTGAGTTTTGCTGTGTCATTTAAGGCCAGTTGTATCTGCTTTCTGGCATTTTGTTTGGCACGATCCAATTCTTCTTGGGTGATCGGTTGGGCTTTTAAGTTTTCTAAAACTTTCAGCAAGGCATCTTGTGCCGCGTCGAGATTACTCGCTTTCGGCACGATCGCACCAAAGATGCCGTAGCTCGGTTCCAGATTGCTGGCGGTGTTGTAATTAACGGCTGTCGCCAATTTGGTTTCTACCAAGGCCTTATGTAAACGCCCACTCGGTGCGCTAGTCAAAATGTCAGACAATAAACCCAAAGTGTTGGAGTCTGTATGAGCGGAGGGAGCCATGTGATAACCAGCACCGACGAATTGCGTACCACCGCTACGACGCACGGTCACTGAGCGTTCACCATCTTGGGTTGGTTCTGCGGTGTAAGTCGGTTCGATTACACGGCTCGGTTTTGCAATGCGACCAAATAAGTCGTTGACTTGTTTCAGAATGGTAGCTTCATCAAATTTACCTGCCACCATCAAAATCGCATTATCTGGCTGGTAGTATTTTTTGTAGAAAGCGCGCAAGCGAGGGATGTTGACCTGCTCAATATCAGAGCGCGCGCCTATCGTTGATTTGCCGTAGTTGTGCCAGTCGTACGCAACAGCCTGAATCCGTTCAGTCGTGACGCCAATAGGATCGCTTTCGCCGATTTCAAATTCATTGCGAACCACGGTCATTTCGCCTTTTTGTGTTTTAGGATTCCACAAATCGTTTTGGTCAATTGCGGCATTCAACATGCGGTCTGCTTCCATTGCCAGCATCTGACGCAGATTGTCTTGATTCGCTGGGAAAGTCGCATAGTAATTAGTACGGTCATACCAAGTCGTACCGTTGAAGTCAGCACCTGTGGAGTTCAATACTTCGACAGGGGATTTCGTGCCTTTTTTGATACCGAAGTTAGCACTAGGTTTGAACAGCAAATGCTCTAACAAATGTGCCATACCCGTTTCGCCGTAGTTTTCGTGGCGGGAACCAACCATGTAGATGATATTGGTGGTGATGGTCGGCTTACTTGCATCTGGGAACAGTACTACGCGCATGCCGTTGGTGAGTTTGTACTCGGTGATGCCTTCTACTGACGTGACTTTTACAGGAGTTGCTTGCGCCGATTTTACTGATGCGGATTTTGTTGCGTTTTGCACTTCTTTGATTGGTTCAGCGGAAAAAGCGATACCAGGCGTCAGAATGCCGGCACTTAACATCAGGAGCGTAATAAGTTTCACAGAATAATTCCTAAAAAAGACATAGAGGAAGCACAAGGTAGTCTATTTGCCAAGTATTTGCAATTGGCTAAAAGTAATTTTTTGCCATCTTTGAAAAATATGTGCAATTTTCAACGACACGTTGTCGCGGTGAAGATAGGGAGTGACAAATTCTGCTAAAACAAACTAGTTTGTCTCGGTGCGGTTTCTTCTTCAGTTAAGGATTTTTTTGTGACTCGCTTAGGAAGCGGTGCTGCTTTGGCCCACATCGCCTCTGCCGGATAGAGTTGTAGAAAAGCTCTAGCCATATCTGAGTTGCTGCAACTGAGCCAATCGTCATATTCCGCTTCAGGAATAATGACTAAGCTACGTTTCTCATCGCCCGGTTGGTGAAAGCGCTTCATGAGTGAATGCTGGTCCGCATTGATCGTAATTTGTGTGAAGGAAAAGCTCTGTTGGCCATCTTCCTCATCCCAGGCTTTGTATAAACCCGCTACCGCAAAATCAGAACTACCTTCGACACCGATTTGCCAGCGCACGGGAACACCACTTTCGTAATTGGGCTCATAGAAATTTTGAAGTGGAATCAGACAGCGTTTTCCTTCGCGCCACGGGCGAGCAAAGCTAGTCAACTCACCTATGGTTTCGGCGCGTGCATTCATGGTGCTAAAGCGTTTGCCAGGTGGTAGCTTGTTTTTGGGAATTAAACCATAGCTGCCACGCAAAGCCTGGCGTCGCTTTAAAGCATCATGGGTGATAAATGGTGCAGCATAGTCTTGCCAAACTTCATTTTCCCATTCACTGCCCGTGTGATCCATTGCATAAAATTTTTCAGCGATCTGATCTTTTCGGCTTGGGGTGTAGTTGATGCACATGATGTCGTTGTTGAATTTGCGCTGATAGACTTTACCTGCTGACGATCAAGCGAAATCCTTGAATTGGAAAATACTGCACAGTGTAGCGGAACTTATTCAACTGTGCCGATAGGTAAAGGCGGGCATTTGCGTCAATGCAAGGCATAGCTGTGGTCACACATTGGGGTGATTTGTCATGATGCGATTTACCAACAACGGCAGACATCACTGGCGCTAGTTGTTTTAAGGAAGTAGCATGTACTCGTCCTCATTCCACGTCGAAAATCTGCATCACTCATATGAAAAATAATAATAAGCCCTTGGGATTTTGGATGTGTACCGCTTTGATTATTGGTAATGTCATCGGCATGGGAATATTCATGCTACCAGCCTCCTTAGCACCTTATGGATTGAACGCATTTATTGGTTGGGGAATCACGCTAGTCGGCTGCATTTTCATTGCGCAAGTGTTTGCCAATTTTGCCCGCGCTTTTCCACAATCTGATGGGCCTTACGCTTACACACGCTACGCATTCGGAAACGGTTTTGCATTCTTTATTATGTGGTGTTATTGGGTGTCGGTTTGCATTACCAATTCGACCTTGGCGATAGGGGTCGTGGGTTATTTGAGCAGCTTATTTCCCGTGTTGACTGAGACCGCCTGGCTCGCACCCTTGAGCGCGATTGCCTTGATCTGGTTCTTTATTATCGTCAACTTACTAGGTGTACAAACCTCAGGAAGAGTACAGGTGTTAAGCACTCTATTAAAACTTTTGCCTATGGTGGCGGTACTTCTACTAGGCGCGTTTCTATTGAGTACCAATGCTTCGGTGTTCCTTGCACAGGTTCCGACCACGCCTTTGTCATGGGAGGCCAGTGCGGCGGCTGGCACTATCGCCTTATTTGCGATGCTAGGTGTAGAAAGTGCGACGATACCAGCAGGTAAAGTGCATGATCCGGAACGCACTATTCCACGAGCAACTATGGTGGGAACCTTGATCACCGCAGTAATTTACATCGGTGTTTCAGCGATTCCTTTACTGCTGATTCCGCAAGCTCAGTTGGCGAGTTCGAATGCGCCTTTCGTTGATTTGTTTCATCGTTACTTGAATGCCGATGCAGGTTTGTGGATCGCCTTGTTTGTGATTATTAGTGGACTAGGCGCGCTCAACGGCTGGACCATGATTGCCGGTGAAATTACCGTATCGATGGCGAACCATAGCGTATTTCCTGCTTTCTTAAATCGTCAAAATCGGCAAGGCGCACCAGCCACTGCTCTAATCGTGACTGGTGTTTTAGCGAGTGTGATGATCTTAATGAACTATAGCCGTAACTTGGCGCAGGGTTTTACGTTTTTAAGTGTGATGGTCACAGCGGCAAATATGCCCTTGTATTTGGCCGTTGCGGTCGGTTTGTTTAAACTGTGGAAGCAGAAGCGTTTGACCGATAAGTTGAACCAGTCCTATTACTTGGCGCTTTCTGCTTTGTTTGCCACTGCCTACTGCTTGTGGGCTTTCGTTGGTGTCGGTGCTGAATCCATGCTCTGGGTTTGCGTATTGGGTTCAGTCAGCCTGGCTATTTTTCTCGGTATGCGTTATTGGCAGAAAACCTAAAAACGTCTATCCATTACAAATCGCGCCACATCATGGCGCGATTTTTTTATCAACACTTTTTTTAATTACAGCTTAGTGACAGCCTAATAAAGCGGTGCTGTAAGTGCTTCCTGTGCAAAACTATTTGCAATTGCCGGACGCTGTACTAATCGTGCCAAGTAAGGTGACAAGTGAGTATAGTCACGCGCTGGTTTATGCATATTGCGGGTCCACCGACATAGCATGAAGAGAAATAAATCTGCGATCGACAAGGATTTCCCAAGAAAAAAATCACCATCCGATTTTGCTAATTCAGTATCAATGTAGCCCAACATTTCGGCCACTCTTTGCTCCGCATGCTTCTTAATTTGTTCTGCCGTTTCTGCATTGTCAGCCAGCCGTTCAGGATAAAAATAACTGAGCAGTTCCGCTTGCAAAGTATTCGAAAAATACATCATCCACTGATTTAGCAGCGCCCGTTCCACACTACCCAATGCTGGGCTGAAGTGGGCGGCATTTTGTTGTACTGCGTATTTATCCGCTAAATGCATGCAGATCGCGGCGCTTTCGGTTAAATGGAGTTCGTCGCCGTCAAACACATCAATCAAGAGTGGAATTTTTCCCTTGGGGTTGAGCTTTAAGTAGGCTGCTTGCTGATGCTCTTGCTTACTGGTATCGACTAAAACGAGTTCATAAGGCAGACCTAATTCTTCTAGTAGAAAATGGGGGGCAAGACAAGCGGTTCCTGGCGAGTAGAAAAGTTGCATCATGACGGCATAACTCCAAGTGAATGAAGGGAAAGCGAAGAAGTGTAGAGGAAAAATGCATAAGACGCATCGCTGTGCAAACATTGCAGAGGAATAATTAGCATTTGCAATGAACTTTTGTGCAGAGCAGCAGTCTGAACTCGCGAACCAAGCTTCTTGCTTCTATTTTCATTTCTTGACCTAGGGCTGTAAAGCCTCGCTATTATTTTATTATGCTAAAAACCTTCTTTCCTGTTTCTTTGATGGTCAGTGCCCTTGCGCTCGCATTCCCTCATTCTGCGTTAGCGCAAGATAGCGCCACTTCGCTGGCGAATAGTCTTGAGAATGCAGTGCAAAGCAATCAAAAAGCAGTTGATACACAAAAGAAGGAGGCGATCAAAGCAGCCTCATCAGCTTCGACAGCGCCAGCCAAAGCCAGCGAAAATCCAACCCAAAAAGTACAAGTAAAAGGCAATCGTGAATACGATGCACGGCGTTTTGATACAGCCAGTAAGATCGTCGTCACACAAGAAGAGATCGCCCGTTTTGGCGACACTGAAATTACCGATGTTTTAAAACGCTTGCCCAGCGTCAGTGTCGTTGGTGGTGCGATTCGTATGCGTGGACTAGGCGCTGGATATACTCAAATTTTACTCAATGGTGAGCCTAGTCCTCCGGGTTTTTCGATTGAAAGTTTGGCACCCGATTTAATAGAACGAATAGAAATCGTCCGATCTGCTAGCGCCGAGTTTAGCGCGCAGGCAGTGGCGGGTACAATCAATATCATTTTGAAACGCTCGATATCGATGACCCAACGTCAGGTGAAGTTAGGTTACTTCCAAAGAGGCGATGTGCCTAGTGGCTTGTATGGCAGTTTTCAATTGTCCGATAAGCTGGAGCATTTTTCTTATAGTCTGCCTTTGAATCTAAATGTGGGGCGTTTTAGTAATAATGCTAATCAAAGCCAAACTCGCAAAACGGATAGTCAGGGCGTGATTACTCAGTTACGTCAAAATACTTCGGATAATGAAAATCACAATCGTTCGGTGTCTTCCGCTCCGCGTCTGAACTGGACCTTGGATAATGAAGATATCCTCAGCTTCAATGCCTTCATTAATTTTAACGAAAATGAAGGCAGAAATCGCGGCAGAACAAATAGCTTAGCAGGTATCGCTTACAGTTTTCCGATTGAAGATTACGATACGACGAATGAAGCGCAAAGCTGGAATAATAATCTGAGCTGGACGCAAAAGTTGGGCGATAGTGCCAAGCTGGAATTACGTGCTGGCACGCATTACTGGCATGCCCAATCGACAGGCCGTAGCGTGGGACGTGATGCCAATGAAAAAGCTTTGTTTGATCGTCACGTTGATACCGAATCGTTCAATCGTGGTTGGACACATAGTGGCAAATACAATGCGCCGTTTATCGAAGATCATACGATCTCGGCTGGTTGGGAGCTGGCATCGCGCTGGCAGAGTAGTAATAATTTGACGCGCGGTACGACAGCGATGAATGAAGTCGTCAGCCCCGTTAATTTACAAGAAGACGTTGAGTTCAAAATTGCGCGTACGTCTTTGTACGCGCAAGATGAATGGACTCTGGATAAACAATTATCGCTGTATCTGGGTTTGCGTTGGGAGGCGATCAGCATGGATGGTCGCGGCAATAGTCTGGACAATGTGCATAACCGTTCTTCCGTGTTAAGCCCGATTTTTCAAACCTTATATAAAATTCCGGATCACTCGAATCAGCAATTGCGCTTTGCCTTTTCGCGCACTTACAAAGGTGTGAATTCCTGGGATCTGGTACACCGCCGCTATTATTCTACGAATAATTCTGCCACCAGCCCAGACGGCCTGGCCAATCCTAATTTACAACCCGAATTAGCGACAGGTTTTGATTTTGGTTATGAACACTTTGTCGATGGTGGCGGCGTTTTTAGTGCCAATTTTTTCTTACGACGTATCAGCGGCATCACCTTGAATCGACTGTTTCAGCAAGACGGTCTGTGGGTAAACATGCCAGTCAATGGCGGACATGCGCAGACCAAGGGTATAGAACTGGAGGCAAAGTTTCCTATGCGTTTGTGGATGGAGCAGGCTCCGGCACTCGATTTTCGTATGAATGCCGCATTTAACCACTCGACAATCGATACCGTGCCTGGTCCAAACAATCGTCTAAACGCACAGGTACCTGTTCGTGCCAATATCGGTCTTGATTACAAACCAGAAGCCTATCCTTTAACCGTAGGCGCTGGCTATGCCTTTCAAAATGCAGGCCTGGTGCGCGTCTCAGCGAATCAATTGAATTATGGACGCGTCAATCGTAGTCTAGAGGCTTATGCTTTATGGAAATTTGACACCATGTCAAATCTGCGCCTGTCCATGAATAACGTGATTCGTCAGACGGCGTATTCAGAAAGTGAATACGAGGACGCGCAAGGCAGTGTGCTGCGCCAGAATTACAATCCATCGACATTGAATGTGCGCTTGAACTACGAAGTGCGTTTTTAAACTCTAACTGGGCTAGTCTGTAATCATCATTTTTTTTGGTAGTTGGGTGTTGTTGCTCAGAGGCCAATCACCGGCATTGCCGATTCCCCAAGCCCAGAAAGTACCGTCTTGTTTTACCGCAAAGCTGTTATTGCCACAAGCAAAAACAGTTTTTACGCCCGTAATTTTTGGCGTTACAGGCGACTCTAAAAACCGCCCTCCAATGCCAGTCCCTAGTTGTCCCCAGTCCGTATTGCCCCAGCCTTTGAGTGAGCCATCTTTGAGTAAGACCAAAGTATGTCTGCCATTAACACCAAGTGATATGGCTTGTACATTGCTGACGCCTTTGACTATTTGCGGTGTGAGCTCGTAACCATGATTCATCCCCGGCGGATCTGTGCGCAAACCATTTCCAAACTGAGCTTGAAAGTTGGCACCCCACACCCAAACCGTGCCATCTTTCTTCAATGCGGTAGACACACCTTGTCCGGCCGCAACCATTTTGACATCCGATAATCCCGGTACTTCTTCCGCGCGGTCTATCGGCGTTTCTTGACGCGGCGCTCGCCCTAAACCGCCGTAGTGGTTTGATCCCCATGCCAGCACTCGACCATCCGCTCGTAATGCCAGTACGTGTTCGGATCCCATAGAAATCTGCGTGATGTTTTCTACGCCGGGCACAAAAGTTGGCGTCATATTAAACACGCCAACTTCCTCATAATACTTACCAAACTGTCCGTCACCTCTCAGACCATAGATACGTGAACCCCAGGCCATCACTTGGCCGTCTCGCATTAATGCTAGCGCGGTGTTTCCATGACTGATGATGTGGATGGCATTGCTGATACCAGCAAGTTTTACCGGTGTTGCGCCAGTTTTATTTTCCCATGTCAGGACACTGCCATCATCAAGCACCGCATAGCTGCGTTTTCCTATCGCGACGTCGACTACTTTGCCGGGTAGACTTATTTTTGCTAAATCTACTTTTGTGCTATGCCAGCTGTAGACGCTGCCATCTGACATCAGTAAGATTTTTTCGCGATCGCCAGCGACTTTGATTACCTCGGCTGCGGATGCGGTTTTGAGAGAGGAGATATTAAAAATCAGACAGGCAAACAAGTATAAGAATGGGCGCATGACAGAACTCCTTTCAATGAGAAATTGAAAAAGCCTCTTTGTGCTAATGAACGGCAATGACTACATGACCGCTAAGTATACTAGCGATAGGCTTTAATTAATTTGGCGAGTGCGCCATTTCTATTACCCTCTTTAAGGGCTTGGTCGAGTTTGGCAATGATGTCCTCGTATTGCCCTTTTTTTGTCGCGAAGTGCTCTGTGTCATAGAAAATGGGTTGATCCGATACCTCAAAATGAACACCTTTAGCACCTGAATAATCATTGAAAAGTTGATTCACGTATTTTTCAACTTCACGCGCTTCTTTGAATTGACGTACCGGCCATAAAATTACATCATTGCTTTTACTGATGAGTTTATTCAGACGTGTGCTGTTAAACAGAGCGTCTTCCTGCACGGTGAACACAATATTACGGGCTTGTTCGAAGATG
>CAUPNA010000065.1:0-22837 GCA_963512475.1 uncultured Undibacterium sp. | reverse complement strand
CAGGACAATATTGATTGGGATGCTTTGTACCAAGCAAATGTCCAAGTGGGTGGCACAGAATGGATTGTGGTCGAACAAGAAGAATATCCAAACGGACTGAGCCCCATGCAAAGTGTGGAGCAATCTCTACGAGGATTGCAGGCGGTCATCGCAGTCAGAAAAGCTGGTACTGGCAGACCTCTGAATGCATTAACGTCAAGTGAACAAGCAAACGGCTGGAAACTGCTGTTTGACGGTAAGAGCACTCAAGGCTGGCACGCTTATGGCAAACCAACGATAGGCAGCGCCTGGAAGATATATCAGGGCGAATTGCAATTAGACGTTAGCAAAAAAGACGGCTGGCAAACTTCAGGTGGTGGCGACATTGTCACTGACGAGCAATTCGACAATTTCCATTTGCAATTGGAGTGGAAACTGCAAAAGAACGGCAATAGCGGCATCTTCTTGTACGTGAATGAAGACGTGAAACAATTTCCTTACGCCTGGAACACTGGATTGGAGATGCAAGTTTTGGACAATGAAGGGCACGCCGACGGAAAGATATTCAAACATCGTGCGGGTGACTTATATGACTTGATCGCGGCAACTCAGGCTGCTGCATTAGCGCCAGGGTTATGGAATCTAGTCGATATTGTGAGTGATCGTGGTGAATTGAATTTCTATCTGAATGGTCGGCATATAGTCAATACACAGCTTTGGACAGGTGCTTGGAAAGAATTGGTAAAACAAAGCAAATTCGGACGCATGCCGGGTTTTGGTGAAGCCAAAAAAGGGCGCATTGGTTTGCAAGACCACGGAGACGCGGTGAGTTTTAGAAACATTAAAATCCGCTCTTTGTAATATCGATTCAAAACCGCAAAGAAAATTAAGAAAATTTAAGAATAACTTTCAAGAAGAAAAATATGGACGACAATTTTTATGACGCGATCGTAATTGGCTCAGGGATAAGCGGTGGCTGGGCAGCCAAAGAGTTAACCGAAAAAGGTTTGAAGGTTTTATTGCTAGAACGTGGGCGTAATATTGAGCACGTAAAAGGCTACGTCAACGCTATGAAGGAGAATTGGGACTTTCCCCATCGCGGTGGTCGCACTCAGCAGATGATAAAAGACTATCCTGTTTTGAAACGAGACTATCCACTCAATGAGACCGTACTTGATTTCTGGGCGAAAGACAGTGAAAACCCCTACACCGAAGTAAAACGATTTGACTGGTTCCGGGGCTATCAAGTGGGAGGTCGTTCTCTGATGTGGGGGCGCCAAAGTTACCGTTTTAACCGCTGGGATTTTGAAGCGAATGCAAAAGAAGGAGTCGGTGTTGATTGGCCGATTCGTTATGAAGATATCGCACCTTGGTATAGCTATGTAGAAAAATTTGCAGGCATACAAGGTAGCAAAGATGGCTTGGATGTTTTGCCTGATGGTCATTTCATGCCAGCAATGGAATTAAATTGCGCTGAAAAATACGTCAAGAAACGCCTAGCAGAAATCTATCAAGGTCAGCGTCATTTAATCATCGGCCGCTCGGCAAATCTCACTGAGCCGCTGCAAGATAGGGTGAACTGTCAGTATCGGAATAAATGCTGGCGTGGTTGTCCGTTTGGTGGCTATTTCAGCACGCAATCTTCGACTTTACCTGCTGCGATGGCGACAAAACGTCTGACCTTACGCCCATTTTCTATCGTCACCCAAATTCTCTACGATAAAAATACCAAACGCGCACGCGGTGTCGAAGTCTTGGATGCAGAAACGAATCAGACTTACGAATTTAAGTCCAAGATCGTATTTGTCTGTGCGTCTTCGTTTAACTCCACGTGGGTGCTGATGAATTCTGCGACTGATGTGTGGGAAGGTGGTTTAGGTAGTAGCAGTGGCGAGCTGGGTCACAATGTGATGGATCACCATTTTAAATTGGGTGCAGGTGGTACGGTCGAAGGTTTCGGCGATAAATATGATTTTGGGCGACGTCCTACTGGTATTTATGTACCACGTTTCCGCAATGTCTATGACGATAAACGCGACTATCTGCGCGGCTTTGGCTATCAAGGTGGAGCAGGGCGTGGACGCGGTGTGGACATCGCCGAATTTACGATAGGTAAAGAACTCAAAGAAGCGATGAGTGTGCCTGCTGAAAACTGGGGTTTCAACATGACAGCGTTTGGCGAAATGCTGCCTGATCACTCTAATAAAATCAGTCTCGACCGCACTAAGAAAGACAAGTGGGGCTTACCCGTATTGGCGATGGACGTTGAGCTAAAAGAGAATGAAAAACGTATGCGCGTCGATATGGTTAACGACGCAAAAGAAATGCTGACCGCTGCGGGTTTGAAAAACGTCTATTCCTATGATAACGGTTATGCCGTGGGATCAGGCATACATGAAATGGGCACTGCACGTATGGGGCGTGATCCCAAGACTTCCGTTTTAAACGGCAATAACCAAGTGTGGGATGCACCCAATGTGTTTGTCACTGACGGTGCTTGTATGACCTCAAGTTCTTGCGTCAATCCTTCGCTGACCTATATGGCATTGACCGCGCGTGCCGCTGAGTTTGCAGTGAACGAATTAAAACGCGGTAATTTATAACAAGCCACGAACGACGAAAAATACCTAAAAAATCTAAGAGGAAAAAATGAATCGAAGAGAACTCTTACAAATGGTCGCCACCATGACAGGCATGGCGGTGATCGGCGGTGAGGCTTTCGCAATGCATGCCGAAGCAAGCGTAAACAATGCGTCTACAGTGAGTCATGCTGGCATCCGTTTCTCGGCACGAGACATCAACTTACTAGACGAAATTGCTGAAACGATTATTCCTAAGACCGATACGCCTGGTGCCAAAGCCGCCAAAGTAGGGCGTTTCATGGAGGTCATGGTGCGCGATTGCTATACCTCGCCGCAGCAAAACGCTTTTCTCGAAGGCTTAAGGAATTTTCCTAGCTTGTGTCTGGCGCAATATCAGAAAAATTTCTTCAGTATGGATGCCAAGCAAAGACATGAACTGTTAGTAAGTCTAGAGAAAGAGGCGAAGAGCTTCAATGCAGGACAATCCGAGCTGGATAAAGAACGGCGTCACGCTTTAGAAACCGAGAACAAAGACAATAACTTCGCACTGCAAAAAGAATTTGAAAACCTGCCTAAGCATTTCTACACGATGGTAAAGCAATTAACTTTGTTAGGTTTTTTTACGTCGGAAACTGGTGCAACAAAAACCTTGCGTTATATAGCAGTACCCGGTCGCTATGACGGCAATGTGCCTTATATCAAAGGGCAGCGTGCTTGGGGTTAATTCTGTAGGGCGGGTGAAACCCGCGCCGCCACCCAATTGAGCAACTGAGCGGTGCGGGTTTCACCCATCCTACAATTTTCTGTCCGCAACTTGATTGCCGTATTTGCTTTAAATAGAAAAAGGAATCTATGTATCCACTGGATCGTCGTAGCGTGTTAAAACAATTGTCATTGGGCGCGCTCGCCATGTTGGCACCAAACGCCGTTAATCTGGCGATGGCGCAAGCAACAAGCACCTTGAAAGGCAATATTCACCATTCAGTTTGTCGCTGGACATTTTCTCATTTGAGCCTGCCCGAGGTTTGTGGATTGGTAAAAACAATAGGTTTTTCCGCCGTGGACCTTGTTGGCCCTAAAGAATGGCCGATCTTGAAAGCTCATGGCATCGATTCGTCTATGTGCAATGGTGCTGAGATTAATTTGAAGAACGGTTGGAATGATCCTCAGTATCATCCAACATTAATTAGGAATTACCTTGAACACATAGAACTGGTTGCCAAAGCCGGTTATAAAAATCTGATCTGCTTCACCGGCAATCGACGCGGTATGGACAATGAAGTGGGTTTAAAAAATTGTGTCGATGGGCTCAAAAAAATTATGTCCCATGCAGAAAAGCACGGCGTCACTTTGCATATGGAAATACTCAATAGTCGAATTGATCATATCGACTATATGGCTGACAGTAGTGATTGGGCGTTTGAGTTATGCAAACAGATAGATTCGCCCAATATGAAGATGCTGTTCGACATTTATCATGTGCAAATTAATGAAGGCGATATTATCCGTCGCTTACGCAAATGTACGCCTTATATCGGTCATTACCACACAGGTGGTGTTCCGGGGCGTGGTGAAATTACCGAAAATCAAGAACTGAACTATCGCGCCATCATGAAGGCAATTCATGCGACAGGTTTCCAAGGCTATGTCGCACAAGAATTTTCTCCTTCTGGTACAACGCCCGAAGAAAAAGCCAGCTCCTTGAAGCGCGCTATTTTACTGTGTGATGTGTAAACTCAAAGCGAACCCTAGTAATTAGCATGGACAACACTAAACAAAAAATTCGAATCGGCATGGTCGGTGGAGGACAAGGCGCCTTCATTGGCAATGTCCACAGGATCGCGATGCGTATCAGTGATGAGTTTTCGCTGGATGCAGCTTGCTTTTCCTCCGATCCGCTGCGCGCCGCTAGCAGTGCTGAGGAAATAGGGATCGCTGCTGAACGTAGCTATCCTGATTATCAAACGATGGCGCGCGTTGAAGCTGCTCGCCAAGAGGGCATAACGGCGGTAGTTATCGTGACGCCCAATCATTTGCACTTTCCGATTGCAAAATGTTTTCTAGAGCACGGCATACACGTGATCTGCGACAAACCTTTGACCATGACCAGTGCAGAAACTAGGGAATTGATTGCAATCAGCGAGCGTGTTGGCAAGCACTTATTCGTAACCTATAACTACACAGGTTACCCGATGATCAGGGAAGCACGTGAGCGCGTGCGATGCGGCGATCTTGGCGAAATCCGTATCATCCAGGTGGAGTATAGTCAAGATTGGCTAGCTACGGCAATCGAACAATCTGGACAGAAACAAGCAAGTTGGCGCACCGACCCCAAACAAGCAGGCGCTGCAGGCTGTCTTGGAGATATCGGTGTGCATGCCTTTAATTTGGCGCATTTTGTGTCTGGCATGACGCCCGTGAAAATTGCGGCTGATTTACACTCGTTCGTACCCGGTAGAGTTTTGGATGATCACGCGCAAGTGTTCATGCGTTATGCCAATGGTGCGCGCGGTAGTTTATTGAGTAGTCAGGTCGCGGTCGGCAAAGAAAATCATTTACGCCTGCAAATTTTTGGCGAGAAAGGCGCGCTTGACTGGTGTCAGGAACATCCGAATCAATTGAGCTTCGCTAGCCTCGACGGCGCAACACAGATATTGAGCAGAGCACGTCATCAAATCAGTCAGGCTAGTCGCGATGTTAGCTTGATTCCAGCGGGACATCCCGAAGGTTATTTAGAAGCATTTGCCGTGTTGTATAGAGAGTTTGCAAAATCCTTGGCTTTGCCTTTCAACGCTAACGTTCATGCTAACGTTCATGCTAATGTCAATGCCAATGTCAATGCTGCACATAGCGCCATGCCCGCTTATCTAGATCTTTGCTTTATCGAAGCGTGTATTGAATCGTCTGCACAAGATACTAGTTGGATAGAGTTAAAACCGTATAAGGTTTAAATACAAAAGAAGCAAATAAAGCTTCGCACTAAAGTCATTAAAACTAAAAACTAAAAACTACAACGAATTCAAATGGGATTGATTCTATGAAAACCATCAAAGGTCCTGCGGTTTTTCTCGCGCAGTTTATTCGAGGTGAAGCGCCTTTTAATACGCTAGACGGTTTGGCCAAATGGGCCGCCGATAAAGGTTTCGTTGGCTTGCAAATGCCTAGCAATGTCAGTCATATTTTCGATCTGGACAAAGCAGCTAACAGTCAAACGTATTGCGATGAAGTTACCGGCAAACTCGCTGAGTATGGACTCGTTATTAGTGAACTATCGACTCATTTACAAGGACAGTGCTTAGCGGTTCATCCTGCCTACGATAGTTTATTCGATGGCTTCGCACCTAAGCAGGTACATGGAAATTCGGTAGCTAGAACACTATGGGCGAGTGAACAGCTCAAACTCGCGGCGCAAGCGTCACGTCGCTTAAACTTGAGCGCTAGCGTCACATTTTCTGGTGCATTGGCCTGGCCCTACATGTATCCGTGGCCGCAGCGGCCGAACGGTTTGGTGGAGCTGGCTTTTGCCGAATTAGCGAAACGTTGGAAACCCATATTGGATGTGTATCAGGATAATGGGATTGATCTTTGTTATGAAATTCACCCCGGCGAAGATTTACATGATGGTCTAAGTTTTGAACGTTTCTTGGAAGCGGTTGGTCAGCATGAACGCTGTCACATGCTGTATGACCCTAGTCATTTCGTTTTACAACAACTTAACTATCTCGACTTCATCGACATCTATCATGAGCGTATCCGTATGTTCCACGTCAAAGATGCCGAATTTAATCCGACTGGGAGATGTGGCGTCTACGGTGGCTATGCACCTTGGCTGGAAAGAGCGGGGCGTTTTCGTAGTGTCGGTGATGGGCAAGTCGACTTTACCGCCATTTTTAGCAAATTTGCGCAATATGATTACAGCGGTTGGGCGGTACTGGAATGGGAATGCTGCCTGAAAGACAGTGAGACTGGCGCACGTGAAGGCGCAGAGTTCATCAAACGCCATATCATTCCGACAGGTGATCGAGCTTTTGATGATTTTGCCGCGAGTGCAGTTAATACAGACGCACTGCAGAAATTATTAGGGATCGTAGATTAACTGCAGAGAAAGCAGGCTTACACAAACCGCCGAGGTGCGGGGTGCGCACCATTAGGTATAAGCATGATTGACATTAATTTAGCTTGAGTCGGTTGGTACTCAAATCGCTAACTCGATTGGAAGTTGGTGCGCATGGCACACCCTACTTATTTTCAATCGGCATAACTTGAGATACAAAATATTGACTTGCGCTGAGGATCACCTCGAGTCGGACGGCGAGCGCTTATTATTTTGTACGAATTGCCAATTTACTTTTTAGTGTAAGGCGAATTGCTTGTCCAACTGGGACTTTATAACTACGCCATTCTTTGTAATCTTTGATTGCGGCTAACATGTTGCTATTCCTTTTTGTGAAGCGATGATTAAGACTGATGTGCGTATCTTAAGTGTCGCAATACTTAAATACTGTGATGGCCAACACAAAACGCAATAATCAACGAAAATTATTTTAAAAAGAAATTGGTAGTCGGATGCTAGAAAGTTGCTGACAACTTTCTGCCCTATAGATGGTCGTTTTTCAGCAAGAGAAGAATAAAATTTTTGGGGATAGAAAAACTTTAGCCGCATTAATCTCCTCATCAAAAGGCAAATAGTCAGTTGAGTCGTACCGTTTAAATCTATCTCGAGCGGCATTGTGGGTCATTAATATTGGGTTCATTCAAATAATCGATTTATTTACCAAAGTTGTGGGAGTTCTGAACGGTGTTCTGAACAGTGTTCTAAGCGCCCCAAACTTCTTGCCCATCACTTCAAAATACCAAATCTCCAACAGCAAAAAGCAAGACTATCCAAACCAAACACCGTGCCATTTTTACCACTATAAGTACCAGTTAGAAAGAATATTCTAATTTCTCGTATCAAGCCAAAACACCTATCTCCCTCAGAGTGCAGACCAGTTGAAATTTCCTTCTTTTTAGATCCCTTGTTTGAAATTGACATTTTATTTTGTAATTGAACTGTCACATCCCTATGTCAGCCTTCGAAAGTTTGCAAACAAACATCTAAAGAAGTTTGATTTCAAGCAATAAATGTAGCGTCAATGCAGCTTCATCAGAGGCGCTAGATTCAGTCTGTGCAATACAAAAACAACTATTTTATAAATTAGAAGTGCTGGCGCGATGCAGTGAGTGAACACAATTTACTCACAGTATCGAATCATCACTTTACAAAGACTATGTTTGGTACGGGTCACTCTGCCCAAGCCAAAACATAGGGGAGAGGAAACCATGATTCACCTAAAAAATATCCGGCTCAAGTCCGGAGCAATCTGCTTGTTCGCGCTCAGCGCACTTACATTCACCGCCAGTTCAACTGTTTATGCGGCCAATTCAGACCATCATGAATTTGAGGCAAGCTTGCATGTGCCTTACCGTGCTGCTACAAGCGCACGTGCTGGCGATGAGTCTCGCACCTTTACCTTAGAATTCAGTTTTCCACTGAATCAAAAGGAACAAACCGTCGCTTGGAAACTGGAACTCGTCACACCAGGTGGTCGGGTTGTACAAAGCTGGAATGGGACTGAGAAGTTATTGACCCAAGCAATTTCAAAACAAATTTACTGGGCTGGCCGTACGATGGCGAACGTCAGTACTTTGCCTGATGGCGTGTACCAGTTACGTTTAACCGCTGCAGCGGTAGAAGCTAAAGAAATCGCTGGTGCCGCCAGAAAACCTGTTCCGCAATTGGTGAACGAAGTCTTACTTCACAATAAAGCAGAAGTCATAGAACAATCTTGGCCTATGCAAATTGGTGCTAGCAGTCAAGTGGCCATGCCAGCTTTTGCACCGATGAGCACTGGCAAAAACGCGCGCAAGATGAGTACGCCACCAGCGAATAACTCCGCGACGACACAAGCCGCGATGGCACCTGCCGTGCCAGCGACTAATTCATTGCCTTATACGGTGTATTACGGCAATCTGCACAGCCAAACTAATCACAGTGATGGTGGCGGCAGTTTAGGCTCCTGTACGGGCGCGCAGAATCCACAATCGGCGGCGTTCGGTCCAACTGACGCTTACCAATATGCCTTAAACCGTGGTCTCGATTTCTTACTGACTTCAGAACACAATCATATGTATGACGGTTCTGATGCCACCAAAGCCACTGCTAATCCAGTCACCGCCAAAAATCTCTATCAATCAGGCTTGAGTGCCGCCAGCAGTTTTAATTCTAGCAATCCTAACTTCTTAGGTATTTATGGCCTGGAGTGGGGCGTCATAAACAACGGCGGGCACTTGAATATCTTCAATTCCAATGAATTATTGGGTTGGGAATATAACAGCAGTAATCAGTTAATCGCTGATACCTTGACCACCAAAGGTGACTACGCTGCTTTGTACACTTTGATGCGTCAACGCGGTTGGATTGGCCAGTTCAATCATCCTGCAACCAGCGGACAATTTCAAGTCAATGGTGTGCCACTGGCCTATACCGCCGATGGCGATCAAGCCATGGTCGCCTGCGAAGTGTTGAATACTTCTGCTTTCTCAACCAATACGACCGAGACAGAAACGGGCCGCAGCACTTATGAATCCGCTTGCAATAAAGCATTAGAAGCGGGCTTTCACATCGCCTTCACGACTAACCAAGATAACCACTGTGCTAACTGGGGTGCTTCCTACACCAACCGCAACGGTGTCTTGATTCCCAATGGCCTTCCATTGAATAACGCCAACTTCATCGCTGCTTTAAAGGCACGTCGTATGTTTGCGACGATGGATAAGAATTCGCAATTGGTGTTGACGGCGAATGGCCGCATTATGGGTGAGCGCTTCAGCAATTCCGGTGCTTTGACTCTGACAACGAACTTCGCGAACAACAACGGCCGCACAGCAAGCACAGTTCAGATTTTTGAAGGTGTACCTGGACGCAATGGTACCGTGACACAATTAAGTAATACCGCGGTCACCACTATCACGCCCGCTTCAGGCGAACATTTCTATTACGCTAAAGTCACGCAAGACGACGGCAATATTTTGTGGTCTGCACCAATTTGGGTGAGTCAAGGTGCGAGCACGGGTGACATCACGCCACCGACGATCAGCGCAACTGAAACTGGAACCAGTGGCACGATTACTTTAAACGCGACAGCGAGTGATAACGTCGGCATAAGCAAGGTCGAGTTCTACATTGACAGCGTATTGAAAGGTACAGCCACTGCCGCACCTTACAGTCTGTCTGTCAACTCGAACACTTTGACAAATGGCGCGCACAGTTATGTGGCAAAAGCCTACGATGCGGCCAACAATGTAGGTAGCTCAAATACAGTCAACTTTAATGTTAATAACACCGTGGTTGATACGACAGCGCCGGCAGTAAGTGCAAGCGAAAGCGGCAGCAGCGGCACTATCACTTTAAGCGCTACCGCGAGCGATAATGTTGGCGTGAGTAAGGTGGAGTTGTATGTCGATGGCACCTTAAAATCGACACTGACCGCAGCCCCTTACAGCACGACACTTAATTCCACTACGCTTGCCAATGGCAGTCATACGCTGGTAGCAAAAGCCTACGACGCTGCCAATAACATCGGCACCTCCGCATCGGTGAGCTTTAGCATCAACAACACGGTGACCAAACAGTTGATCGTCAACGGTGGTTTTGAAAGTGGTGCAGGCTCATGGACTGCAACGAGTGGGGTCATCAGTAACGATACGACGCAAGCGGCACGCGCCGGCACTTACAAAGCTTGGCTCAACGGTTATGGTGCGGCACATGTCGACAGCTTGTACCAACAAATCGTCGTTCCAAGCACCAGCACTTCCACTACCTTAAATTTCTGGTTGAAAATCGTGTCAGATGAAACGACAACGACTCAAGCGTACGACACTCTCAAATTGCAGATTCGCAATAGCAGCGGCACTGTTCTGAGTACACTGGCAAGCTTCTCGAACTTGAACAAAGGTATAAGCTACATTAGCAAGTCGTTTGATTTGACTGCTTACAAAGGCCAGACAATACGCATCTACTTCTTAGGTACAGAAGGGTCAGTAACAGCAACTTCGTTCTTGATTGATGATGTGAGTGTGCTTAGCCAATAAGTCACTTTAGTACATTTCAATTAAAAGCTTCGTCAAGGCGCCTGATGTTGCACCAAGCAATCCCTTCGTGTGTGAAGTTGCTCTGGTGCTACCTTGATGACGATCCTTGGTCGCAGTGTGCTCGCCACACGACTCAATCGGTCATCGACCGATTGAGTTTAAACATTTTCACCTACGGTCATGATGAGTAAGTGTTCTGCTAATTGAGAAATTAGCAGAGTCTTTCTAATATTATTTGTGGCTCGAATCTTTCGTGGCGCATATCAAACCATATTTGAGGCGCGCAGCTAATCATCTCTGGAAAACTTTTGCCTTTCTGCAGTTCCTAGCTTTCTATTTGTTGCCAAAATCAACCTCATTGACTTACTTACAGCGTAAGTAACATAATCTCGTTTTGAATTTTAGCCTACGCTGACTAACGAAATTGGAAGAGCGCGACACCGAGCTGCTCTGCATAAAAAAGTTGGATTGAATAGATAGAAGAGGTAAAACCATGCACGGTCCTAATCCACAAGAAAAACACCCGATGGCGGGCTTTAAACAAGTGTGTTACCTCAAAAACGTGATTAAAAATTCTAACATCATTGTTGGCGATTACACTTATTACGATGATCCAGAAGAATTAGAAAATTTCGAAGACACGGTTCTGTATCACTTCCCGTTCATCGGCGATAAGCTCATCATCGGTAAGTTTTGTGCGATCGCGCGCGGCGTCAAGTTCATCATGAATGGCGCTAATCACAAGATGTCAGGCATCTCGACCTATCCATTTCAAATATTTGGTGGTGGCTGGGAAGCGGTTACACCGCAAGAAGGGGAGCTGCCGTTTAAGGGAGACACGGTGATTGACCACGACGTTTGGATTGGATATGACGCCCTGATTATGCCTGGTGTACATATTGGTAGTGGTGCGATTATTTCTTCGCGCTCTGTGGTGGTCGCTGATGTACCGCCATTTGCCATAGTCGGAGGGAATCCAGCGCGCGTGCTCAAATATCGTTTCGAGGAAACAGAGATCGCGCGTTTGCTTGATATTGCATGGTGGGATTGGTCAAACGAAAAGATCACGGCCAACTTGAAGCACATTGTGTCGTCTGATGTCGATGCCCTGGCGCAGGTTTGATAGACATTGAAAACATGTTACTTTCGCTTGATACAGTTAATGCTGTGTAGCTCACTTTTACAGTAAGGAGCCGACGCTGCCGCGCAAGTGAAGATTCAAATGCACTTGCAAAAAAATTTATCCCCCGTAAAAGAGAAAGCGTATCGATGAAAGCAATACTATGCCGACAATATGGATCTCCTTCACTCTTGCAACTTGAAAACATCGATCGGCCAGAGCCCGCTACGCAGGAGCTATTGGTGAGGGTGGTTGCAAGTACCGTTAATCGCACCGATTGCGCTATTTTGAGCGCACGACCTTTCATCATGCGTTTTTTTACAGGGCTTCTCAAACCTAAGAATGCGATTTTGGGGACTGAGTTTTCAGGTGAAGTGCTTGCAGTAGGAGCGGGTGTTAGCGAATTTACGCCCGGTGATTGCGTGTTTGGCTTCAATGATTTAGGTCTTTGTGCGCACGCCGAGTACATAACGATCAATGTTAATCAGGCGATAGCGCGGGTGCCAAATCAACTCTCCATGCAGCAGGCAGCGGCAAGTATAGAAGGCGCACATTATGCCTACAATTACATCAACAAACTCAACATTCAAAGAGGAGACAAGATCGTAATCAACGGTGCGGGCGGCGCGATAGGTTCAGCGCTGTTGCAATTTTGTGTGGAGTTAGGCGCTGAAGTCACGGCAATAAGTGGGGTACAGCATGATGACCTCTTGCGCAATCTCGGTGCAACGCACTTTATCGACTACAGCAAAACTGATTTTTGCAAAGAGCGGCATCAGTATGACTATGTATTTGACGTGGTGGGAACGCATTCATATCAACGCTGTAAATCCGTATTGAAAGAACATGGGATCTATATTTCTTCGGAGCTCGGTCGCTTCGCACAGAACTTATATCTACCATTGCTGACGCGCTTTTCGCGTGGTCAAAAAGTGATCTTTCCGATTCCGGGTTCGATTAAAGCAAGCTTGAGCTTTATCTTAGAACGCTTAGTGAAGGGAAGCTTCTTTCCCGTGCTTGATCGGAGTTTTCCATTGGAGCAGATTGCCGCTGCCTACGATTACGTCGCTAGTGGCGTGAAGACTGGTAATGTCGTAATCGACATCGAAACAAAAATCGAAATAGAAATCGCTTAGGGTTTCTTATATCAACAAGTGTCTAAGGTTCATTATCGTTTTTATCTATTCATAATGCTAGATTTCAATTCTGGGATAAACTCACTCATTCCATTTTTTCTGTAATTTGTTCTTTTCAAAATCGTTCAGCAATAAATTGTAGCAATTCCAGTGGCAAATTAAGACTTAAGCTTTCCTCCCATGAAACCAGTGTTAGAAAATCCTCTGTATTACCTTGAAAACTTTCAGTTGGTACTCGATTGGGTCAGTGAGCGATATGACGATGTATTGATCGATGAAGAACGGGAATTGATTAGTGCTTTTTCAGACATGCCACAAAATGCCCGTGCCTTATTTGTTCGTATGGTCATGCGCAAAGGGGAGTTTTTCCGCCAAAGTAAATTGAGTTATGCGGAAATCGGCGATGTACCAGTCGCATTAGCGCCGCTGCTTAACGCAGGATGGATAGATTTAGATCCGGTGCTCTCAATCGACCAGCTTTTTGACATCTTACAGAAGCCGGAAATCGTATCAGCCTTTTCGCTCACAGCGCCATACAAGCAATTGAACAAAGCGGAACAGTTGGCCTATCTGCGCGAGCAGGAGCCGTACATAAAAGCTTACTCAGCTTGGCATCCCACTTCGCTAGAGGTGGTCATTCATATCAAAAATAAAGCACTATGTGATCGCCTGCGCTTGATCTTCTTTGGTAACTGGCATCAGGACTGGTCCGAGTTCGTCTTGTCGGATCTCGGCATTTATCGCTATGAAACCATCGATATTTCGCAAGAGTCACGCGGCTTTCAAACACGGCGAGACATCGATGACTACATCGCCTTGCAGCAATGTCGCGACTTGTTTGAGCAGGAAGAACCGATTGCCAATGTTTTTGAGGAAGTTACTAAGCTCAATATTGACAATGCGTGGATAGCCCGACGCCGCCATAAATTTTTATTCCAACTAGGACAGCAGGCGGAGAAACTTAAGGTATGGGACTTGGCTCTAGCGGTTTACGGACAGGCACAGTATCCAGGGGTGCGGCTACGTAAAATCCGTGTCTTAGAGAAACTAGGCCTAGGCGTACCAGCGTTGCAGTTACTCAATGAAGCCTTAGCAGCACCAGAAAGTGAAGCAGAACTGCAGCAGTTGCAACGAAGCGCACCACGCTTGAATCGTAAGCTTGGCCATCAAAAGCCAGGAACATCCAATTCAATAACCATGGATGTGATCGAACTACAATTGCCCTATCCAGCGGAATCGTTTTATGTAGAGGGTGTTGTGAGAGATTTTTTGCATCGTGATGATGCGCCAGTTTTTTATGTGGAAAATACCCTCATCAATTCCTTGTTTGGTTTGCTGTGTTGGGATGCTATTTTTAAACCGATACCTGGCGCTTTTTTTCATCCTTTTCACCGAGGTCCGGTTGATTTAACGAGCGAAGATTTTCATACTCGTCGGCAAGAAGACTTCGATCATTGCCTCGCACAACTTGAAACAGATGCGTACATCGCGACCATCCGTCAAACCTTCAAAGCCAAGAGCGGCATTCAATCGCCATTTGTATTTTGGGGAGCGCTGGACGAGACCTTGCTTGATCTGGCATTAAATTGCATTCCAGCCGAGCACCTGAAACATTGGTTCAAGCGCATCTTGTCTGATATTAAAGCGAATAGAAATGGGTTTCCAGACTTGATCCAGTTTTGGCCTCAAGAAAAGCGTTACAACATGATTGAAGTAAAAGGCCCTGGGGATCGTTTGCAAGACAATCAGAAAAGATTGATCGATTACTGCACTTTGCATCAGATGCCTATCTCGGTCTGTTATCTCGAATGGTCTGAGGACAGTCAGTGAGCAAAGATCCCTACATCGTGTCCGTACGCAGTTTGGTTGAATTTGCTGCTAAACAGGGTGACTTGGATTTTCGTTTCACACCATCGCCGTCGGGGCGAGAGGGGATCGAAGGACACAATCAAGTCACGTCTCGTCGAAAGGCCAGCTATCAACGTGAAGTGCGGCTTGAAGGTCGCTTTGAAGAATTATGGATTAAAGGCCGCGCAGATGGTTTTGATCCCGATCTTGTGCAAATAGAAGAAATTAAAACCTATCGTGGTGACTTTCAGGCGATACCGGACAATCATCACCAGCTTCATTGGGCGCAAGCGAAGATCTATGCTTACTTGCTTTGTCAAAAGCTAGGATTGCCTGAAATTAAAGTCGCGCTAATTTATTACAACGTCGATAAGCAGACAGAGACACCGATAGTTGAATTGTTGGACGCAATATTGTTAGCAAGTTTCTTTCAACAATTATACGAGCGGTTTCTCATTTGGGCGCGGCAAGAAATAGCCCATCGCGAGCAGCGTGATATGGTGCTGCGTGAAATGCGCTTTCCACATCCAAGTTTCAGAGTAGGGCAGCGAACCTTGGCGGAAGCGATGTATAAAGCGAGTAATCGCGCCTGCTGTCTATTGGCGCAGGCACCGACCGGCATAGGCAAGACGATCGGCAGTCTTTTCCCCATGCTGAAGGCCAGCGCGGAGCATCAACTCGATAAGATTTTCTTTTTAGCAGCCAAAACATCAGGTCGTCAATTGGCGCTCAACGCAATTGAAACCCTGCAGAAAAAATTACCAGGCACCTCACTACGAACGCTGGAGCTTGTTTCCAAAAACAATGCCTGTGAGTATCCAGAAAACGCCTGCCACGGTGATTCCTGCCCATTGGCCAAAGGCTTCTATGATCGACTACCCGCAGCACGCGCGGCGGCTGCGCAAGTAGCCATTCTCGATCAGGCCCAACTGCGAGAGGTCGCACTAGCTCACCAAGTATGTCCGTATTATCTAAGTACAGAAATGGCGAAATGGAGTGACGTCATTGTTGGTGATTACAATTATTATTTTGATCTCAATGCGATGTTGTATGGTTTAACGATCAGCAATAACTGGAAGATTGGTTTGTTAGTCGACGAAGCGCACAATATGGTGTCTCGCGCCCGTGCTATGTACACGACTGAATTGAGTCATTCGCGTTTTAAAGAAGTACGTAAACAAGCACCCGCATTTTTGAAGAAAGCCTTAGACCGACTGCATCGCCAATGGCTAACTTTAGAGAAATCTGATGGGGACATTAGTAAGCATGAAAACCAATACCTCGTTCACGCTACACTGCCAGACAAATTCATCAAGGCATTGGTAACACTTTGCGGCGAGATAGGTGCGTATTTTGCGGAGCATCCATCAACCATCAATCCATTACTACAAGCGTTCTATTTTGATGCATTGCTTTTCATTCGCTTAAGCGAAAGTTTCGCCGAGCATTCAATTTTTGATATGACGACATCCAAGTTTGGATCGGTACTCTGCATTCGCAATATCGTTCCAGCGCCGTTTCTTCATCCACGTTTTAAAGCAACTCACACCAGTGCCTTGTTTTCAGCAACTTTAAGTCCTTGGAATTACTACAATGATTTGCTCGGCATGCCAGACAATACAGCCTGGGTCGATGTTGAATCGCCATTTAACGCGGATCAGTTAGCGGTACATGTCGTTGAGTCTGTATCGACCCGTTACAATGACCGCCAGCAATCCTTGGCACCGATAGCTGCGCTAATGGCAAAACAATTCAATGAAATGCCAGGCACGTACCTCGCTTTCTTTAGCAGCTTTGACTATATGGAGCAGGTCGCTAACTTATTTCAAGAACGTTTTCCGGATATTACGGTGTGGACGCAAACGAGACGCATGGACGAATCCGCGAAAAATAGCTTTCTCGCAAACTTCACAGAAACCCGCCAAGGAATAGGTTTTGCGGTTTTAGGAGGTGCATTTAGCGAAGGAATTGATCTACCTGGTACGCGTTTAATAGGCGCTTTTATAGCAACCTTAGGATTGCCTCAATTAAATCCTGTTAACGAACAAATTAAGCAACGCATGCAACAACTATTTGGTGCAGGTTATGACTACACCTACTTATATCCAGGCGTGCAAAAAGTGGTGCAAGCTGCGGGACGGGTTATTCGCACAAGGTCTGATCGTGGCGTGATTTATCTGATCGATGATCGTTTTAAGCATGCACAAATTCAAGAATTGCTGCCACGGTGGTGGCAGCAAAAATGAAATTCTTTTGGTGCTTAAGTTGAACAAGCTTAAGTTGAACAAGCTTAAGTTGAACAAGCTTTAGCTAAGAAACCTACGCCAAGACAAAAATCAATCTGTGCGGCACTAAGGCCCGCTAACACTTATGTCTCATGTTAATTATTTCATTGACTCAATTGAGCTTGCCCCTGCAATATTGTTTTATTGTATGTATTAAAGTTTTTTACTTGTAAAAGCTCAAAGTAAATTACATATTGAGAGGTGATTTAATGAAGTCAGATAAAACAGAAAACGATGCAATGCCGAGTATGTCAGGAATGAAAGTAATTTATCGAGCGATGTTGGCACCTCTTGTTTCTAGACGGCGTGGAATTTTTCGTAGTTTTATTTTGTTTGTTGCAGTGATATCGATTGCAGTCATTTATATAGGACATAAAAACTACAACGGCTATTGTTTCGCTGAGGGTAAGTATTTAACTGATGCAGAAAAAGTGAGGGTAGCAGTGGCTGATGAATTGTCGCATTACCCACCAGAAAATATTTCAATATATTCCGAAGAATGGAAACGCCGTCAATGGGCAAATCAACTTCCTGGGGAACCTATTCGATATAGAGATGTCGACGATTTTCTTACTCAAAATCCAGACTGTTGCGATATTACTTTAACTCGTAAAGAAATTGAATGGTCAGATATTCCATTTGCAGATCGCGCTACTGGAGCAGTCAGTAGTTTTATGGGATTGAAATATTGGATACGTTCACGAGACAGCGATGGAAAGATACATGAAATCAAGAATTTGAATTACACAGCACTTTCTAATTGTGGAAAGCCAATTCGATGGTGGACTGGTTTTGAATCTGTATCAGACCTTATCTACAAACTTATTATCAATTGAACTTAATTGAGGAAAATAAATCATAAAACCATGAGCCTGAGATTCCAAGACGGATTTCTTTGCGAGGAATTAAAGTAACGATAAAGCGCTCCGGTCGGCACATAGCTATTTCACAGAGAGTCTGAAGGCTCGGCGGCTGGCGCTATTGAGCAAAATGCTGCTTTGTAGTTATTGGATGGGGTTTTCATACAGCTTCTTTAGGCAAAAAAAAGGGACTTTGCATGCTCAAAATTAAGTTCGCAATTGCGTTGTGTACCGTATTAGCAAATGTCACCTGCGCCGCGCCGCTCAACCAGATACCAGACTCTGCAGTTCACCGTATCGTTGCGGACAATGCGACAAAGCATGGCATTCCCGCGCAAGCAGTGGTCATTTTGCGCAATGGTCAACCCATCTATCGTCAATTTTCGGGGACAACTGCCATTGATGGTGGATTGCCTGTCGATGAGGAGACAGTCTTCTCTGTTTTTTCTGTCAGCAAGCTCTTCGCAGCAACCTTGCTTCTACAACTGGTAGAGGAGGGGAAAGTGAATCTCGCCGCACCCGCATCGCGCTACGTGGCCAATCTACCTGCAGCTTGGCATGCTATAAAGGTAGAACAGTTTCTTTGCCATGTCTCCGGCGTCCCTGAATACTTTGATCCCGGAAACCTAAAAAAACCATTCCATGCTTCATTGCAAGCAGTCTTTGAGTCTTTGTCCAACAAGGATTTCGTTGAGCCTCCTGGTACACGAACACGCTACACGAACACCAACTTTTTGGTCATCGAAGCGATCCTTGAGTCTGTGACTGGAATAGGCTATCACGACCTGGTACGAGATCGCATTACTGCCCCGCTTGGTTTGCGAAGCACTTGGTTCGGGTCCGATGCAGTACCGCGGGGGAGACTTGTCACCGACTATCGTGGTGAAAATGGCCGTGTTGTGCCGGACATGCCGATTGCTTGGCCTAGCTACAGCGCGAGTCATGGCAATCTCTATAGCACAGCCAATGATATCGCCAGCTTCCTCGCCGCCGTGGCGGAAGGCAGATTTGCTTCTCGCGAAGCCTTGATACGGTTCTGGAAGCCCTATGTTTTTTCCAATGGCAACAATGGATTCTTCGCCGCTGGTTGGGAATATGGTCAAAGCGGTGCGTGGCAGGAGCTTGGACACGATGGCGGCGCCAAAGTGCGCGTACGTATCTTGTTCCAAAAAGACCTTGCTGACCACCACATCATTGTCTATTTGACCAACGGCAGTCAAGACAATGTATGGTCGCGCACGCTAGTCGACTCGGTCCAGAAATTGATTCAAACCCAATAGGCTGCGAGCAACGGCAATTGCGGCCAAACAGTTCATTGAGGCGAATCGCACGGAGATACCTTCGTGTTTCGTGACATTACAGCTTTTTCCCATGCTTCGTGGCACGTTTACCAGCAATCGAGCGGTAAGTGCTCTAATCGGTGCGCAGTTAGACCACAAGGTGCCTGAAGGCTCAGCCGCTGGGCTTATTCGAACAAAGCTTAACTTCTAACAGAGCAGCCACAACCGGAGGCAGCTTTATGCCGCGCGTACCAGGCAGTCATGCGTGATGAGAATGGCGTGTTGGTGGTGGTGGTGTGCTTGTCTCGGTATAACGCTTATACAAACGAGCCGATACAGACGAATCTAATACAGACTCGCACTATCGCGACAATGCTATGATGTGCGCTTTCTGCCTCCCCCAAAAAAACACAGAATGGGCCGCCATTATGTCCGAAACCCTCGTCATCTACGCCCATCCCAGGCCAAGAAATTCCACCGTTACCTGCGATTTACTAGAGGTGTTCACCGCACGTAGCGATGTGCGGGTGCATTCTTTGTATGATCTCTACCCCGATTTTGATATTGATGTGGCGGCTGAGCAGCAAGCCTTGCTCGCTGCGCGCAATATTGTTTGGCTCGCGCCAGTGCATTGGTATAGCTTTCCGGCGATGATGAAGCACTGGATAGATAGTGTGCTCACGCATGGCTGGGCATATGGCAAAGGCGGGCAGGCGCTGCATGGCAAGCGAGTTTGGTGGGTGACGAGTGCCGGCGCGGGTGAGCAAGAATATGCGGCCGATGGTTCGCATTTTCGTCCCTTTGCGGATTTTATTGCCCCAATTGAAGGTACGGCGCGCTATTGCGGGATGCAGTGGTTGCCACCATTCATCGTGCATGCCTATGCGCATCTAGACCCAGCACAACAAGCAGCGCTACGTAGTCAATTGGCACAAGCTTGCGAGGAAAATTTGTAACTTCTCAATAACTTGGGAGGGGAGAACGGAAGTAGGGTGGGCACGGCCACATAGTACCAACGCGTGCCCACGCGTGACGATGGCGATGCAAACGGCCTCGTTCGGAGGGCATTTTCTTTGTCAACGTTAACCGTGGGCACAAAAACGTGCCCACCCTACGCCTATCCTGCCCCGACTTATTGAGAAATTACGAAAATTTCCGCGCTGAGTAATCAGTATGCAATTCACACAGTAACAGTTTTGGAAGGATCAACGATGAAGGGTCAACAATGAGAGGTCAACGATGATACAAGCAATACTTTTCTTGGTTGCCGCCTTAATTTTCGTGCCGCTGGCGGTGCGTTTAGGTTTGGGCTCGGTGCTCGGTTATTTACTCGCAGGCTTGGCGCTTGGCCCATTTGGCTTTAGCTTGATTTCTGATCCGCAGGCGATTTTGCATGTCTCGGAATTAGGCGTAGTTTTGATGCTATTTGTGATTGGTTTGGAGCTGGAGCCAAAACGTTTGTGGAGCATGCGCACTGCCGTGTTTGGTGGCGGCACGATGCAAATGTCGCTGTGTGCGCTGTGCTTATTTCCTCTAGGTTTGCTGGTTGGTTGGTCGTGGCAAGCCTCACTCGTGGCGAGCCTCGCGCTGGCCTTATCTTCAACCGCGATTGCTGTAGCGGTGATGCAAGAACGTAATTTAATGGCGTTACCTATTGGCCGTAGCGCTTTTTCGATGTTGCTGTATCAAGATATGGCGGCAATTCCTTTATTGGCACTCGCGGCGGCGCTCGGCCCGCAATTGGCTGGCTCAGCCACTACTGCCGCGGCGCATGCAACAACTCACCATCACCCACTGCTGCAACTGGCGGCAGTGCTGGGTGTGATCGTGTTAGGACGCTTTTTGGCTTATCCCTTGATGCGTTTTGTGGCGGCGATGCAAGTGCGCGAATTATTTACTGGTTTCGCTTTGCTACTGGTGCTGGGCGTGGCCGCCTTGATGGAATTGGTTGGCTTGTCGATGGGTTTGGGGGCTTTTTTGGCGGGCGTGTTGTTGGCCAGCTCCGAATATCGCCACGCTCTGGAAGCCGATTTGCTGCCGTTCAAAGGCTTGCTACTCGGCTTGTTTTTCATAGCGGTTGGCATGAGCATGGATTTAGGCTTATTTGCCAGCGTGCCGATTAAGGTTGCGCTGGGCCTTGGCCTTGTGTTGCTGCTCAAAACGACTGGCTTGCTGCTCACGGCACACTTAACTGGTTTTGTCGGGCGGCAGCGCGTGTTACTCGCCTTGTTGCTGTCGCAAGTAGGCGAATTCGCTTTTGTCGTGATTGCTTCGGCCAAATCTGCGCAAGTCTTGCCTAGCGCGGATGCTAATTTACTGACCTTAATTGCCGCCTTGTCGATGGCGACTACTCCAGTGCTGTTGATCATGTTTGATCGCTGGTCCAAGACAGGCGAGCCTGCACGTCCGGCCGACGTGATGGAAAACGAGTACCCGAGCGTGATCGTGGCCGGTTTTGGACGCTATGGGCAAATCGTTAGCCGCATGTTGCTCGCTTCTGGCATCAAACCAACGGTGATCGACCATGGTAGTGAGACGGTCGATAGTGCGCGGCGCTTTGGCTTCAAAGTCTATTTTGGTGACGCGACGAATCATGATCTCCTGCATGCCGCTGGCATCGAGGATGCCAAGGTGGTGGTGGTGGCAATTGACGATGTCGCACAGGTCAATGGGCTCGTACATTTTCTGAAGCGCCATTACCCGCAACTCAAGATCATCGCGCGAGCGCGTGACGCGACGCACAACATGGAGCTTAATGAAATGGGCGTACACCATGTCGAGCGCGAGCTATTTGAAGGCTCATTACATAGCGCCCGCGCCACGCTGGAAGTGCTAGGTTTTGATCGCTTTCAAGCGAAAACGCTGGCCGATAAGTTTCGCCATAACTCGAAACGTTTTGTGCGTAGCCTGCAAAATGAACGACATGACGAAAAAGCGCTAGTCACCTCAGTGCGCGTCGCAAGGGAGCAGTTTGAGCGAGATATGCTAGCAGAATTAGCACGCCAAGATAGCCATCATGCGACTACTGGCTGGAGGGAGACGAAGTAATACATGATAACTATTAGAGATGAAGTCAAGTTTTGACGTGAATTTGATTTTGGAAATGAATATGGATAGCGAGCCCACCTAGTTTTTCCGATGTTTTAACTTGGCCTGTTCTAAGGGGGTAAATTGCACAGAGCTACCCAGAAAGAATTGTGCCGCTTGCGAACTGGTCATGCTTTTTGTGTCAATTTGTGGATTGACCACGATGACGAGTTCAGCATAGACGGGGGCAATTATCGTTAGTGCTGCGATCATCGCGGTAGAGCGTATCATCTGTTTCATAGTTTTTCCTGTTCATAACGCATGTCAGAATGAAAATCTAAGTCCACTAGCTACAAATTAATTTTACGATGGTTTTGAAAAGTACCGGCAGCTTGTTGCCTTGCGTCCACAGTATTTTTTCTGAATTAACATATTGAAAATGTCTCTAGGAAAAAAGTGACATGTCAATTAACCAGACAGTTAACGTAAAATGAATTGGCAGTGTTGATAGCGGCAAGCACCTAATGATCTTGTTGTTTTCTATTCTAAGCTAAGGTGGTTCGCGGTTCTTGCCAAGTCTATTTTTT